>JANSXN010000014.1 GCA_024742935.1 Flavobacteriaceae bacterium | reverse complement strand
GGTTTAGAGTGGTCTATCGGGAAGACGACAGAGAAAAGGAATTTAGAGCACATTTTACATTGAAGAGATAAAGTAATAAACCTTTTATATAGAATTAAAAGAGCCATTTTCTATCAAGAAAATGGCTCTTTATTTGGTTTAAATCCAACGATTTAGAAGGTAAAATTTGTGGTTAGTGTAAAGAAGTTTTCAGTAGTATTTACCAGGGTTGCATTGGTAAAGGCACTGTTTGGAAAAAACTGTTCCTTTCTTTCCTGTTCTGTTCTGGCGTATGCCAAATCCACTTTGAAAGACCCAAAATTATATCCAAGGCCCAGAGAAAACCCGCTTAAATCATCCATTGTTTCAGTGTTTTTATAGGGGCTTTCTTCAAATTGAAACCCGCCCCGCAAACTGAGTTGGTTGAGTCTGTATTCACCCCCAATTTTAAAGGTAGAAGCTCCTTTAAATAAGTCGTCTATTTTAGTATTTTCTTGAGCAAATGCTGCAATGTCACCGGGACTAAAACGCATAGTTGAATAATCTTTATAGGAATAGTCAACACTTATAAGTCCATTTGTGCCAAATAAATAGGCCATACTCGCTGAGAGTTTTCCGGGACTTCTGAGTCTGTATTCTTCATAAATATTGATGATATTGGGTTGAATACGTTCTGTGATACTTTCACCCTCTTTTGTTCTAATGGTTGAAATTGCCTGATTGGTTTCTTCCAGTATGGCATACCAGGTGGGCGTGTCATAAGTAAGTCCAAATCTAAAAAACTCTGTTGCTCTTGTAATGAGCCCGAATTGAGCTGAAAAACCATCTCCAATAACCGCCAGATTGTTTCTAAAGCCAATTTGATTCACCAGGCTTTGTGAGTTTGAGTTACTTTCAAAGAAAAAAGTGGATTCCCTGTAATCAATGAGATGTGAGTTAAGATTGAGTCCCAGAAATAAATTGTCATTGATTTGAGTTCCCAAATTGATGGTAAACTTGGCATTGTAACCGGAGGTTTGTTTGCTGTATTCCTGATTTTTGGGTCCGGCAGCAAGATTTGAAACATAAGAGGTGTTGTTTGGGTTTTCAAAATCAACAGGGTCAATGATAAATGACTGGTAGCCCAAAAAGGCTTGCTGTGCCCCAAAGCCTTCCGTTTCACCTAAAAACCGGTACAAACTTGATATGGTCTCGCCCGATTGCAGTTGCAGTAAATCCAGTGGAACCCCTTGTGCATACCCTAAAAAATATTCATCAATGGACGTTGTGCTTTGGCCCGACGCAAAAAAAGCATCGTCAAAATTGTTTGTCATTTCAAAATTCAATCCCAGTGTAAATTTACGCCAGGCAGAATCCTGATTTCCTGTATCAAAAACAAAGACCATTCCGGCTTGATTGAAACTTAAATCGGTATTGAAGGTTTTGTTTGCGGTGTTGAAGTAGTTGGTTTCATTTTTAACATCGCTTAAAGAAAGTGAAACTGCGGCGGTACTGTTCAGGAATACAGCTGAGCCTGCCGGGTTGATTTGGATGGCAGACAAGTCGCCGCCCAGTGCTCCAAAAGCACCACTCATGCTACTGTAACGCGCGGTTCCGTGTAAACTTTCTGAACTGTACCTCAGTGCATCCACGACGCTTTGAGCAACTAAGATTGGGCAAGCCAAGAACAGTATGACCAAGAAATAGATTCTTTTCATTTGGATTGATTTTTTGAATTAGACTTTGCGAATTTTATCCTCTGCCGCCTCGACCTCTGCTGCTTGTACCACCGCCAGAACGGGAGGAAGTCCCGCTGCTTGAGCGAACACTTGAGCCTCCTCGGCTAGTTGTCGTTCCGGAACTTCGTGTGTTTGTGGAACGCGAAGTGTTTGTAGAGGGAAAATTTCTCGAATTGTTTGATCCCCTCACACTTTGACTTCTTTGAGTGGGTGCTTTTCGGGTTGTGTTTGTTCTTGAACGCTGTGTAGAATTGCTTCTCACATTTTGAGAACGGCTGCTGTTATCGATTCTTCGGTTTGCCTCAGATCTCGAGTAGCTTCTGTTTGAACGAGTTGATGCATTTGTACCCCGGTTGACAGAGCGGTTTGATCTGTTGTAGTCTGTATTGCGTCTTCCTCTGTTGTAAGCCACATAGTTTGAGTATCCGCCATAGTAAGGGTTGTAATAAGGGTTGTGGTAAGGGTTGTATGCATAATAATAACCACTGCCCCAGGGAGACCAGTAATAAGGATGACCATAGCCCCAAAAAGGACTGTAGAAACCACCATATCCCCAGATACCCCAGCCACTTCCATACCACCAGTTAGGTCTGTGCCAGTAATTGTAATACCCAAAACCGGGATTTGAATAAATATTGATAGATACTTCAGAGGTTTCACCCCAGGCACCATAGGATTCATATTCGTTTGAATACTCTTCGTGAATCACACCTTCTTCATCTATGTAAGCATCGGTGGAAGTATAGGCATCGATATCTGTAAAAATTACATTTTCTTCCGGAATTTCAGAATAGGCCTTTGCTTTGGTTTGGAAATATTGTTTGTAATAATTTTTATCAACTTCTTCGGTATCATAGCTATCATTGTTTGATGTATTGTTGTAAATACCGTCGTTGTCGTTAAAAGCGGTCTCTCTTGAGGTGCCGCAGGAAACCAAGACAACGCTTAGCACGGCAACAGCAAGTAGCCTGTAAAAGAAATTATTATTTGTATAAGTTTTCATAACAACGGTTTTTAATTGTTCAACACTATAAATTTAAGTAGTTTTGCAAAAAGCAAAGAATACTTTAACACATTTAACACAATATTTATGCCAATCTTAAAGGTATGGGAAAGAATTTAACCACAAGGGGAGAAGATTATTCAAAATGGTACAACGAGTTGGTTGTCAAAGCAGATTTAGCTGAAAACTCTGGTGTGAGGGGTTGTATGGTCATTAAACCTTATGGGTATGCTATCTGGGAAAAAATGCAGGCAGAGCTTGACCGTATGTTTAAGGAAACCGGTCATCAAAACGCTTATTTCCCATTGTTCATCCCAAAATCCTACTTCAGTAAAGAAGCCAGTCACGTTGATGGTTTTGCCAAAGAATGTGCTGTGGTTACTCACTACAGGCTCAAAAATGCAGAAGATGGAAGTGGTATCATAGTGGATCCAGACGCCAAGCTGGAAGAAGAGCTCATTGTAAGACCCACCTCAGAGACCATCATTTGGGATACCTACCGAAAGTGGGTACAGTCTTACAGAGACCTGCCCATACTCGTTAACCAATGGGCCAATGTGGTGCGCTGGGAAATGCGCACGCGTTTGTTTTTAAGAACTGCCGAATTTTTATGGCAGGAAGGGCACACGGCACATGCCACCAAGCAGGAAGCCATTGAAGAGGCTGAGCAAATGATGAACGTGTATGCTGATTTTGCCGAAAACTTTATGGCGATCCCTGTGATTAAAGGAACGAAAACTGAGAGTGAACGATTTGCAGGCGCTTTGGAAACCTATTGTATAGAGGCTTTGATGCAGGATGGAAAGGCATTACAGGCAGGAACCTCGCATTTTTTAGGACAGAATTTTGCAAAAGCTTTTGACGTAAAATTTGCAGACCGTGACGGGAAGCTTGATTATGTGTGGGCAACCTCCTGGGGCGTTTCTACGCGTTTGATGGGGGCTTTGGTGATGACCCACAGCGACGACAACGGCTTGGTGATTCCGCCAAATCTGGCGCCTGATCAGGTTGTGATTGTTCCCATTTACCGCAGTGATGAGCAGTATGATGCTGTTTGTGCAGAAGCAGAAACCTTAGTAAACGAGCTTAAAGCGAAAGGAATTAGAGTAAAACTCGATAAGCGAGACACCCACAAACCCGGATGGAAGTTCAATGAATATGAACTCAAAGGCGTGCCGGTGCGCATTGCGATTGGTCCCAAGGATTTGGAAAATAAATCGGTGGAAGTTGCACGCAGAGATACCCTTACAAAAGAAATTATTGAAAGAGAAGGTTTGGCAGACACTCTGGAAGCTTTATTGAAAGAGATTCAATCAAACCTCTTTGACAAGGCACTTAAATTCAGAAATGAAAGTATCACAGAGGTAAACACTTTTGATGAATTTAAGCATGTTTTGGAAACCAAGGGAGGCTTTTTAAGTGCTCATTGGGACGGCACAGCCGAGACGGAAGAACTCATTAAAAACCAAACCAAAGCCACCATAAGATGCATTCCGTTGGATGGAAAACAGGAGGAAGGCAGTTGTGTTTATAGTGGCAAACCCTCTGTAAAAAGGGTGCTTTTCGCGAAAGCCTATTAAAAAAAATAAAAAAGTTTGTTAAGCAATTGTAGCTTTCAAAAATAATTGTATTTTTGCATCCGCAATTAAAAGTGCATGGTCCGTTCGTCTAGGGGTTAGGACGCCAGGTTTTCATCCTGGTAACAGGGGTTCGATTCCCCTACGGACTACAAAGAATTGAAATAGTGAATGTTTTATTTAGGGTTTTTGCTAAACTAAAACACCCAAAACAAACGGTCCGTTCGTCTAGGGGTTAGGACGCCAGGTTTTCATCCTGGTAACAGGGGTTCGATTCCCCTACGGACTACAAACAACGAATTACAAATTAAGAAAAGTACAAATGGCAAATCACAAGTCGGCGTTAAAGAGAATTAGAAGCAGCGAAGCGAAACGCGTTATCAACCGTTATCAGCATAAGTCAACCAGAACTGCAATCAAAAAATTGAAAGAAACTGAAGACAAAGCAGAGGCTGAAAAACAGTATCCTTCTGTTGTGTCTATGATTGATAAATTGGCTAAGAAAAATATCATTCACGATAACAAAGCCGCCAATTTAAAATCAAAACTGGCAAAACACGTAGCCTCTTTATAGAGTTAACTACTTATTTAAAGAATTTGAACTCTCTTCTATTAGATTAGGAGAGGGTTTTTTTGTTTTCACTCTTTTCACTTTATTTTGTAACTTAGGCGGGTGAAAAAATCTGTTTTCAAGCTTTTGGCAAAACTCAACAAGCTCCTTTTACCCAGCTTTACAAAGCAACGACTGGACTTAAGTAAGGCCAAAAAGTGGCAACTTCTTTTACTTGCCTGGAAATTGTATGTCACAAAAAATGCGATCAATTAATTGTATGTTTCAAAATTTACCTATGAAAAAGTTATTTCCCGTGCTTTTGTGTTGTATGTTGATTTCAACAGTATTTCAGATACAGGCCCAGCAAGAGACTCTATTGCCCAAAGGACTTTCAGAGACTGAAAAAGGTCTCGTAGCCGATTTTCAATTTAAAAGTACTCAAATCACACCCCCGCCCAGTGTTCCGGTGCGAACCGCGGCCGAGTGGGAAGAAATAGAATATTTGGTCATACGATGGACCAATCAATTTCAAAATATATTGCTTCAGATTGTACAAGCAGCGGTTGAAGAATGTAAGGTGCTAATCACCACTCAAAATCAGGCCACTGTTTCTTCTTTTCTTAACTCAAACGGTGTGGATATGAGTCAGGTTGAGTTTCTCGATGCCCCCAGCAATACGATTTGGATTCGAGACTATGCCGGCAATACCATTTATGAAAATGATGTGGAAGACCGTGCTTTGGTTGACTGGATTTATAACCGCCCAAGGCCACTTGATAATGCAATGCCTGTTGCTCACGCCAATTATGTGGGTGTTCCCATTTACCGCACCAATTCAGGTACCAATGACCTGGTGAATACCGGTGGGAATTTTATGAGTGACGGAATGGGAACTGCTTTTGCTTCCAAATTAATTCTGGAAGAAAATGAGCCCGGTAACCCCTATGGAGTCACACCCAAAACCGAGGCTGATATTGATGACATTATGTTCAATTACCAGGGAATTACACGATATATCAAGATGGATCAAACCCCTTGGGACCCCATTGATCATATCGATATGCATATGAAGTTGCTGGATGAAGAAACCCTACTGGTGAGCAGATACCCTACCGGAGTGGCAGACGGTCCGCAGATTGAAGCCAATATTGATTATGTAACCTCCACCTTTCAATCGCCTTTTGGAACCGATTATAAAATTGAATGGATTGATGCACCACCCAGTACCGGTGGTAACCATCCGGATACCGGGGGCTTTTACAGAACCTATACCAATTCGGTTTTTGTCAATGGAACCGTTATTGTTCCTACCTACAGACCTGAAGTAGATGGCCCAGCACTTGCGCAGTATGAAGAATTACTTCCCGGATATACCATAGTGGGTATAGATGTGGACAATCCCGGAGAAAATTTGATTTCTCAAAGTGGAGCGATTCACTGTATTACACACGCTATTGGTGTGGCAGACCCGCTGTGGATTGTGCACCAACCCATTGTGGAGTCAAACACCACGGTTGGTATTCCTGTGGATGCCATGATCAAGCACAATACAGGTATCAATGAAGCGAGTGTATTCTGGAGAGAAACCGGAGACACCAACTTTCAGGAAACGGCCATGACGTTTGACAATGACGACATTTGGGTAAGCGAATTGAATGTTCCATCAAGTGCCACGAGTATTGAGTATTATATTTGGGCGGAAGCCAATTCCGGTAAGACCTTAACAAGACCCCTGGTAGCTCCCGAAGGTTTTTGGACTTTTGAGATTACCAGCCTTTCAGCAGGGGAGTGGGCAGAAAACAACATCGTGGGACCCTATCCCAACCCCGCTTCCAATGAGGTTTCTTTTAACCTGAACAACATTCTTGGTGAAATCAACATCAGCATTCACAATGTGTTGGGACAACAATTGTATGAAAACACTATCGAAAACGGCAACGGAAAAATTACCCTCAACCTGAATCCAAACTGGAAAGGGACTTTGTTTGTCACCTTTACCGGTGAATTTGGCAACGTGCATAAGAAGGTGATGGTGAAGTAGGGGGTGAGTGGTGAGTTTTTGAGTTTTTTAGTGGAGAAGATGACGGGGTTGCTTTACCCCAACACCCCCTTCTCCGCCTAAGGCGGATTCGGAGGACACGTGCGTTGGCATTCGCAATGACTGTTTGTTTTTTGGACCGAAGACGGAAGACCGATGACCGGAAAATTTTAGAAAATAGAAAATAGAATATTAAATATAGAGAAGAGACTCTTAAGTCTTATGTCTATTGTCTCAAGTCTAGTGTCTCACGTCTAATGTCTCACGTCTACTTTCTTTAAAACTTTAAAACCGACTGCACATCATAGTTTGCAATCTTATTCCTTCCGTTCAGGAATTCCAGTTCCATTAAAAAATTACATTGCACGATATGGCCGCCCAGGTGCTCGATGAGTTCGCAGGCGGCTTTTGCAGTTCCGCCGGTGGCGAGTACATCGTCGTGCAGCAATACCCGGTCTCCTTTTTCAAGGGCATCGATGTGCATTTCGATATGGTCATCGCCATACTCGAGGGCATAACTGCGTTTGATGGTGGTGTGTGGCAGCTTTCCCGGTTTTCTAATGGGTACAAAGCCGGCATTGAGTTTTTGCGCCATTAAGGTGGCAAAGAAAAACCCGCGCGACTCGATACCCACCACCTTGTCGATTTTTTGATCTCCCAACATTGCCAGCAATTGGTTTAAGCAAGCGGTAGTTGCCTCGGGACTGTTGAGCAGGGGCGTGATGTCTTTAAAAACGACACCCGGTTTGGGGAAATCGTTGATGGTGCGAATGTAATCCTGTAAGTTCATTGTGACTGTATTTGAGACTAAAGATACGGAGGATTTGGGGAATGGGCAATGGGAGTTTGTTTGTGAGTTTTTGGGTGACGGATGACCGAAGACAGATGACGGATGACAGATGACAGATGACGGGTGACGGGTGACGGGTGACGGGTGACGGGTGACGGGTGACGGAAGACGGGTGACGGGTGACAGATGACGGATGACGGATGACCGATGACCGATGACCGGTGAACCAGTGTATTTTAAGTTTATTTTGGAATTTAGCTAACGCTCAGTTCGGCCGGTGGCCTCGTGTGGAATTTGGAATTTGCCTTGCCATCCGAATCCGCCCTAAGCGGAGAAGGATGGGTACTTGGTGCTTGGTCCCTGGGTTGCTATAAGGATAAAAAAAAACCCGACTTTAAAAAGCCGGGTCCTGGATTTGATTTTTCGTGAAAGCTTATTCCTGCTTTACTTCAGCGGTAAGTTCTTGTTTTTTGAATTCTGCTTCAATTTGAGCTAATTGCTCACCAAGAGTTTCATTTTCGTCACGCAATGAATTTTGTGTGGTTTTAACATCTTCAAGTTCGGCAGTCATAGCATCAATTTGAGCTTGCATTTCCTCAGGGGTTAAGTTGGGGAAAGTGGCTTTTAATTCCTGATGGCCGTTTAACAATTGTTCCATTTTTGCAATTTGTGCATCGTGGTTTTTCAATACCACTTCTTGAGCTGCAAGATTTGCAAGCAACGCAGAATCCTGGAAGGTTTTACCGGCCATTATTTCTGAAGTGGCTGCATAAGCACTCATGTTTGTGCTGTGGCTGGTTTTAAGAGCTGTGTGCACTAGAAGAAGGCTGTCGCTTTCTTTTTGTAAACTGTCAAACGAATTTGACAATACTTGTTTGTCATTGTTACAAGATGTCATTGCAATTGCAACTACGACTAAAATCATTAAAATGTTTCTCATTTTGGGTGTATGTGTTATTAATTATACGGCGCAAATGTACTACCGGGTTTGGATATTCAAATGAGGAAAATGTTAAATATTTAGGGATATGTAAAAATATTTTAGCTTGAATTGAGGATAATTGAATCCATTTTGTATCATTCAATTGTCTGATTAACAACAACATGTGAAAAAAGCTATTAAATATACGGAATGTTTTGTTTGTTTGTTAAAAATGGGGTGTCTATTTTTTTAAGAATTCAAAAAATCTTTTCGCTGAAAAGCGCCGGAAAGAACTTTTTTGACTGGAATTGTGCTGATGGAGTTTGGGAGTTTGGGAGGCTGGGAGATAGGGTGAGGGGGAGACAGGGAGATAGGGGGATGGGGAGACAGGGAGAGGGGGAGACTGGGAGAGAGGGAGATGGGGAGATAGGGAGAGTTTCCTTCCTTTTGTCATTCCGAAGGAGCGATAGCGACGAGGAAATCGAAGATTCAGCGTAGCTAATCTCATCCTGTTGCTCACGTATTGCTGCTCAGAGCCTGTGACTCCCTGTTGCGTGCTTACTCTGATGAGACTCAACCTTCACCACCTTTGGCGGTTACGGCAGACACGGCCCTCACATTCGTTCGGTGTGACAAAAAGAGAGGGTGACAATTTTCGTTTTTTTGTCATTCCGAATTCGCCTGAGGCGGAGAGGAAATCGAAGATTCAGCGTAGCTAATCCCATCCTGTTGCTCACGTATTGCTGCTCAGAGCCTGTGACTCCCTGTTGCGTGCTTACTCTTGCGTGCTCACTCTAATGCGACTCAGCCTTCACCACCTTTGGCGGTTTCGGCAGACACGGCCCTCGTCGCTCGTGCCTCGCTCTGTAGGTGTGACAAAAAAAAGGGATGACTAAAGAAAAACAATAAACAGAACCCCTCTACTTGTACTTCATATATTGTATTTCTCACTACAAAAAGATCCTTACAGGATTGTTAAATAATAATATTCATATTTCAATCAGTAATATATTTGTGGAAAAAAAGCTGTGTAAAATGAAAAAATATTTCTCTTTGGTAATTGTAGCAATGCTCTTTGTTTCTTGTAATGAGATGACTCAAAAAATGGAATCTCAACTTGATGAATTTACCAAGCAAACAGATCGTCTAGACTCTTTGGTGGACAAGAATATGAACAGATTGGAAGATTTGGATTCGCTTGTGGATAAAGGCTTGAAAAAAATCCCTGATTTGGATTCTGTCTTAACGCGTGAAGGTGGAAAAATCAAAAGTATAGATTCGATTGTAAAACGTGCAGCTTCAAAAATTGATACCTTGAGTAACAAATTGAATTTTTAAGAGACTCTAGGAAGCCCTTCTGCAAAGTTTCAAAAAGCAAGTCACCTTTCACCGTCCGAAGGTTTACCGAAGAAGGGCATCATCACCAAGTCTCCCAATCTCCTAAAAACATTCTTACGTCTTAAGTCTTGCAGTCCTATGTCAACCTCAAGAATTCTCAACAATAGCAACCTCTTCCTCACTCAACCCATACAACCCATAAACCATCCCATCAATCTCTCTATCCACCCGGTCGATCTCTTGTTGCAGTGCCGTGGCTTTTTGTTTCTGTTCATTGAAATACCCCATCCACTCGGCTTCTTCGGGTAGGCTCAACTGTACTTTGGCTTTTTTGAGCTCTTTTAAAAATCCTTTAAAATCCAACTCGTGCCAGGACCGGAGTTTGTTGGTCAGCTTTTCTATGGTGAATTTGGATTGCATTAGAGAGTTAAAAGAAAAAACAATTGATTTTAATTCTTTATTGAGTTTAATCATTATGTCTGCTTTTTCTATAAAGAATTGCTGTTTTAATTCATCAACAATAGGGATAGGTAATTGGGCTAAGTACAAAGGCTTAACATTAACATCAGTATAATGAGCTTTATAATAAAAATTCAATAGATATGAGGAAATTAGAGGAAGCAAATATTTTAATGAGTAGCCATTATCTTTTAAATAAACAAATGAAGTTGAGTTTAGTGGCACAAAATTATCTTCTTCTATAATTGTACTTTCTAACCACCTTGCTTTTGGGTTTGTACTATTAGTCCTTACATATTGTATTATAATTTTAGGACTATTAATCAAAGATTCATCAAAGTATGAATCAGGAAGCCCCTCTTTTGTTATAAGATATTCAGGTGACCAATTAAAGTAATAATTTTCAATATTAGAGCCACGTGCTATTTTAATACCTGATATTGATTCATTAATATCATTAGTTAAATATTTACTATTGTTTCCAGTTCTAAGACCATATTTTAAATTAAATAAGTCCTCAAGTTTAACAGAGTTGTTTTTCATTTTATTAAAGATTTCTCTTTCTTCATTTGAGGTGTAAACATTCCATTCTTGATTTAATTTTAATTCAGATAAGGGTAATTCAAATGATTTTATAACCTCTGATTTTGAGTTAACAACTGTAACATTGATTGAAGATGTACTTTTCTGATTTCGTAGAATAATTGTATGACATCTAGTGTCTTTAGCATCTACAAAAGGCTTATACCGATCATAAACATCAATGATTTCAACGTTGTTTAATAAATAATTTCTTAATCCAGATGCTTTTGAAATTGTCAGCCAAGTATCAGGAGTTATAAAGCCCAAAATTCCATTCTTTTTTAATATTGAAATTGAACTAAAGTAGAATATAATATAAGTATCTATTTCTCCTGAGAGAGATGCATTAAACTTGTTTGAAATATGTTTTGTTTGCTGGCTATCTATTTTAGCCCCATAAGGCGGATTCCCAATCACCACATCGAAGCCTCCATTCACAAACACCTGCGGGAATTCCTTCTCCCAGTCAAACGCCTTGTCACCCGCCACGGCAGGGTCGTCAATGAGGGAGTTGCCGCATTTGATGTTGTTGTTGAGGCTGGTGAGCTTACGGCCTTTTTGGGCGGTGCGCAGCCACAGGGAGAGCTTGGCAATCTCCACGCTTTCGTTGTTGATGTCCACCCCAAAGAGGTTGTTTTCTAATATGCTGTTTTGCACTTCATACAAATACATGGCATCCCCATAGAGTTTGGCATACAGTTCGTCCACATAGGCGTGCTCCGCAATCAAAAACTCCAAAGCCTGGTTTAAAAAGGCACCACTCCCGCAGGCAGGGTCACAGATGGTGATTTGTAACAGCCAATTGCGATAATCCTCTAAGTTTTTTTCAAGCTTTTTAATGGTGTCTTTTTGCCGGCCTTTGCGCCCGCGGTCATAGTCGGCATCGTCGATGCCCAGGGCCGTTTTTTGCTCTTCACAGAGTTTGCCCACGGTGTTATCGACTATGTATTTGGTGATGTACTTGGGCGTATAAAACACCCCGTCCTTTTTGCGTTTGCTGGTGCCTTTGTCCACCGTTTGCCCTTCGAGCTCGGCTTGTATTTCTTCGATTTCGTTGAGCGAATGTTCAAAAATATGCCCCAGTATGTTGACGCTCACCTCGCTTACGAAGTCATAGTTGCTCAGTTTGAAGGTGTGCTTGTGCAGCAGGGCATCGTCTATCACAATGCTGTCCAGTATGGGGTCGGGCAAAAAGAGGCCGCCGTTGTACGCAAAAATCTCGTGCTTCTGGCCTTTGTGGCCGGTGTTCATATACCCAAAATACTTTTTGAACCGCTCATAGAGGGGTTGATACTCATCATACTTGTCACGCAGGTCTTCCCATTGCTGCACGATGGCACGAATGGAGTTGGGGGGCAGCAACAGGCGGTCTTCGGCAAAAAAGATAAACAGGAAGCGGTCGAGCAGTTTCTGGGTGACCTTAAACAGCGTGAGCTTGTCAACCTGCGGATTCCCCGCCACAATATCCCGAAACACCTCGGTGCGGAACAGCGCATAGTCTTTGTACAGCTCTTTGGTGACCACTTCCTCCCGGGAGAGCGACTCGTCCTTGAGTTGTTTGGGCAGCAGTCGCAACAGGCTGTCTGCCGAAAGGCACAACCACAGCACATCAAACCGCTCCCGGCTCATGGCAAAGAGGTTAAACTCCTCAAAGTCCACCGCATTGTCGATATAGAAACGCAGCTTTTCAAAATTGGACGTGATAACAAACACACAGCCGGGCTGGTTGTTTTTATAACCAAACGCCTGCACCTCTATCTTCCCCAGGTCGGTTACTGCGGTGCCTTTCAGCTCTATAACGGCGAGTACCTGACCTTCTCCCTCTCCTTTGGAGAGGGCCGGGGTGAGGATAGCGCCGTCTGCTTTTTTGCTGTCCTTGACGTTTTTGAGTTCGGTGGTGAGGTTGAAGTGGGGGGTGGGGTTCTTGATATAGCCCAGCACCCGCACAAATAAGTCAATCAAAAACTCTCCCTGGTACTGCTCTTCCTTGGCATTGCGAATGTTCTCCTGGATGCCCGCATCGTGAAAGTGTGCCGTAAACCGTTCATAAGCGGCATCGACCACAGCGGTGTCAAGGGCATTTACATATTTTTGGAGGACGGAGGATTGGAATAGTGGCATTTTTGGGTTTAAGGTTTAAGGGTCAAGGTTCAAAGTTTTAAAGATAGGGAGATTTTTAAATATTTCCCGTTTGTTTATTGTGGGGATAGTTTAATGCTATACCGGATTGCCATCAGAGATGGCGGGTGGGGATGGATAGGCTTACTTTATTTTGTTTGCTGCGAAGTCATGAGACTATGCAGAGTGGTTGCAGGGGTGATTTAAAATTCTTAATATTTACTAATATCATTTATATCATCAGTTTTTCTTCCATTGTCAGTATAACCTTTAATTTGAATTCTAACAATTTTTTGTTCCTTTCTAAACTTAAATGTCGTTCTAAAAATGATTCCTTGATAAACATATTTTTTTAAATCAAAATCCTTGTCTTTCCCGTCTTTAATAATTGCTTCTCTTAATTCGTCATTTGTATTTAAATCAGATACTGTACTATATATTTTAAACTTATTATTTATTAAATTAAGCTCGTATAAACTTCTATACTCTTCTGAAATTTCATTAAAGTTTATCCAAGGCAAATATTTTTTCTTTAGTATAAATAAAGAAGTTCCTATGTTTCTAGCACTAACTGGAAAATGTTTAATTTCAATTCCTTTATAATTTGTTTCTGATAGATTAGGGACATTTAAATTATTAATATAATAACTAAAATTCATATAACCGAACAAAATGATGAGGTGTTCCTTTGGGCTAATTTTAAGGACATCAAGTGATTTAAAAGCATCTTCTTGTGTTACAAGATAATGTTCATTAGAGTTTAGATAAAAAATTGAAGATAAACCTTCTTTGATTTTTTTATTTGTAATTTCAGGTAAAAAGCTATGAAAATTAAGATGAGCAATTCCATTGTCAGTAAAAGAGCCTTTCTCTGTTAAATTGCTTTGCCCAATCAAATTGAAAGTATTTGATTCAGCTTCTTTTAGCACTTTTTTACTATTAATAGTTTGTAACGATTTAAATGTTGGTATTAAGAGTTTCTTAACTGTTTTGAAGTATAAATTGACTTTATCAACTAAGGGAACAGCAGTTCTTTCAGTATAATCGAAGTCCTTCTTAACCTCTTGCTCTATCTCATTTATTTTATCCAAATATTGAGAATCAATTTTGAAGTTTAAAATTTTCATTAATTCTTCATTATTTACTTTATCCTTAATTAATTTCTTAAAATAACCCACATTATCAAGCCAATGTCTTTTTTCTGATATAGAAGTAGGTAAAAAAGGCTTTTCAGTTGGTACTTGATAAGTATAATAAGTTTGTAAATTAAATTGTCTTATAAAAAGTATAGCTATATACTGACAAATCCAATTTTTAATAACTCCTTGAGCTCCTACTCCATCTAAATCTGGAAAATAATATTTAGTTGTTATCCACGGAAAATTCATTTCATTTGAATCAAAAAACTTAAAGAACATAGGAAAGACTTGGTTCATATGTATAGGCAATAAGCAATAGTCAGCAGGTTGGCTTGTTGTATAACCAAATAGTTTTTTAATAAAGGTGACTTTGCCTTTGTATAGAAGTAAGCCTCCTAATGCGTAATGAAATTCTAAAAACAACTCTCTTTCATTATTTCTTTCATTAATTAGCTTTTCATTTGTTACAATCAACCCCTTTTCAGAATTCTCATATTCTGGAGTTATATGCTCTAAGTTTATTTGAAAGTATTGATGCGCACTACTCCAATGCATGAAAACCAAATCCAATCTATTATTTTCAACTGCAAGAACAATATTTCGCCACATCCAAACATATGTAATTTCACTTATTTTTGGGCTATCAAATTCTCCAAGTAACCAAGTTAAACCACTTGTTCTTACTTCTAAAAACTTGAAACTATTTTGTTCTTTCTTAAGGCTCTGTTGTATAACATTGTATATAGTTCCATAAAATAAGTTAGGATATATTAGGCCTTCATTTTTCAGATCCTTTTCCTTTTTCCATCTATCACGGTAATCACTAAAAATATTAAAAAAATAGTCGCTTACATTTTTTGCAACTTTAATATTTTGGTTTTGAATTGACCATAATAATATATCAGCCATACCTTCGAAAGAAATAAAATTATTTTTCTCTAAAACATCTTCCTTTTGTGTGCTTAAAAATGCTATTAATCTTGTTGTTCTATAGAATGTCTGAATTAAATTTATTAATCTGAAAAAATTTATTATTAAAAAAATAGTAGAAAGTAAGAGTAATATTTTTGCAGAATTATTGAGAAAATCATCAAAAATATTGATGTTGAATTCAAAAAGAGGAGGTAACTCTATGAAAGCTAATAGAACCAGAAGCAATGATACTATTAAATTTATTGAAAAATACTTCTTTTTTTTATCGCTTTCAAATAAGTCGAGTATAGCTTCTGAAGAATATTTGTCTTCTGAAGTAATTTGTATTAAAATAGGATACGCTATACCAAGTAATAACGAAATAAAAGTAATACAAAGTGTAAAATAATCCATATATATGGTGAATAAATTTCTATTGAATACAATACAGTACTGAAATCAATTTAATTAAAATTAACCCTCCGCTACCGCGCGATTGCATCTTGTGATTTAAATTAATATTTATTTTTCTTTTCATCTACTCCTCAAAATAATCCAAATCAATTTTTTTAATTCTCTGCTACGGCATCTTATTGACATACTGGATACAACACGTTATTTTTCACTTTTTGCATATTTGTTAAGCTTTTTAATAGGTTCTCTAAATGCTTTTTCCATTCTAATAGAGCTATCAATTAAAAATAGATACATCTTTTTCCAATCCTCTTTATCAAAATAACTAACTCCTGTCAATTCTGATTTTATTCGACAGGTAACTTTGTCACTCATTCGTTCCCATTCTAACTCACCACCAAATTGATTTTCTATACTTTCCCTCATTTTATAAACAAAGTCAAACAATTCTTTGTTGATTTCTTGATTTCCTCTATTTATGTAAATTTCACTACGACAATAGTTTTTACTCGCAACTAAATTAAGATTCACTCCACTCATACCAATTCCAATTCCAATCCAATTATCCTTAGAAGGTGATATGTTAGAAAACAAACTATTTGTTTTATTAATTTCTTTAATAAATCCTTCCCAAAATTCAAGTCGTATTTGTTGACTATTTTTAAGTGTTTCTTGTATTTCAACTTCTTGTTGTGCTTTAGTTGCAATTCCTATTGCAAAATCTTCTGTGCTTTTTGTGGGAAGTATTTGTTCAACATTAAGAAATATTTGTTCATTTAAGGCAAAGGGTGTAACCTGAAAACACTGAATTCTCATTTTAAAATTCATTAGCCATAAAACTGTTGAAGTAACTTCTTTTCTAAAATTTGAAGCAATCATTATCAATCTTTGTGAATTCAAGCCTTGATTAAGAAATATTTCGTCAATTTCTTTTGCATCAAAAAATTCAGATATTCGTTCTTCTGCGCTATGACCTGAGCCTAAATATTCTTGATAAATCTTTATTATTTCTAGCTTAGTTAAACTTGAGCAATATGATGCATATTTTATAGCTTGCCATGTAACGTCTTTTCCAGAATCATCAAGCTTATTCTCAATAATTACTAAATTTCCAAATTTATCCAAAGCTAATAAATCAAGTCTTTCATTAGTATCGTTAAATCCACTAAATTCCTTTTGAATAATCAATAGCTCTTCTCCAAGCGAACTTGGGTTATTTGCAATCCATTCCTGTAAGTGGTCACGTTCCCTAAATTTCAATTCAGAAAATGTTTTTTGCGTTAACTTCGATATTCTATTTTCTAATTTATTAATTAAGTACATGGGGTATATTCTACTGATTGGTGAAAATTAATTATTAAAAATGATTATTATTTTAGGGGAGTACCACCTCCTTCATTTAAATTTTGGAGGTTGAAACAAATATAAAACAATTTGTTAAAACCCTCTTAAGAACAAAGATAAAAGATTGTGTTTTGGGTTTTTTACGGTTTCCCTCATTAGTTATAAAATTCCAAAAAATCAAATTCCACCCGAGGCCAACGGCCGAACTGAGCGTTAGCTAAATTCCAAAAACTTTCAACTATTAAACACAAAACTCACCTGCTCTACAGGTCATACTTCTTAGATTTTAGCATCGCCGTTGGCGCTCCGTCGCTGAAGCTATGAAGCGTAAGTGACAAGCCTTTGGCGGCCGGTGGACGTGAGATATGAGACTTGAGACAGGTTGCCGGCAGCAGGAACGGTAGGTTAGAAGTTTTAAGTTAGAATTACAAAATAGTATGTCCCGAGGGTTTTAGGTTGACTGTTTTTTGAAATGCGTATCAAAATTTTACGCGATGCGTATCAAATTTTTTTTGGATGCGTATGAAAATTTAAGTAGATGCTTATAAAAATGGAGGAACAGCTTTGTTTTTGCAGTGTCTGTATTTACGGGCTATGTATAAAATATTAACAATGCCTGTTTATAAATGAAATTTTCAGATATCATTTAAATTTTTAAATCAACCTTCTTTTAGGTACATTTGTACTATAACAAACAAAAACCCCGACGGGATCATTTCCATCGGGGTTCTGCTAAAAATCTCTAAGAGATTGGGTAAAGGTCGGGGGGCAACCCGGCCTTACTTTTTTGAGAGAATTAAAGTACTTTCTTGTACTTCACGTCCCTCAACATTCTCTTGAGCTCAACTCCGGGCGTAAACACAATGCGCGAACGCTTAATGTTTGCCGAAGTCAGTTCTTCGGGTGTTTCGGCACCTTCACTTTTCAGCGAGATGCGAAACGTTCCCACTCCACCAAGCTGCACGCGCTGACCCTCTTCTAGATACTCCATAATGGAGTCCATAAAGTTGTCAATCACGTTGTAGCAATCGCCCTTGGTTAAAGAGCTTTTTGCTGCTGCGCGCTTGGCGAGTTTCTCTAGCTCTATGACATTCCCGTGAACGGGTATGGCATAAAACTTCTCCTGTGCCTCCAAATCCTGTGGATTCTTGCGAGACAAAGTTCTGAACTTAATCATATTGTAAAAATAAAATGGATTTTTAATTTAACAGTGGGAATATTTGAAACGATGTCAACAAAGTTTTCAACATACAAACAAGAAAGCGTTCATGTGTTTTTGTTAAAATGATGATTTAAATATTTGATATACTGCATGTTGTGTTTTGTTTATTGGGTATATCAAATACATATTGGAATTATTTGTGAAGCCCTTTAAATAGTATGCTTTCGGCATAGATGGGTTAGGAGGATGAATTTAAGGCTCAACGTTTAAGGGGGAAATTTCCCAAAAATCTCTTTACCTTTAGTGGCATGAATATCCGAATTATTTTTCTTTGTTTCTTTCTTTTCCATTTTTCATGGTTGAGTGGTCAAAAACAGACTGATAGCCTTTTCTACCATTACAATAAAAGACAGCAGCCCACTCACAGTGATGATTTGCTCAATGCCTATGTGTATTTTGAAGGCCGGCGCAGTGAAGCTGAAAGCCGCCAGGATACTTCAGCGATGGTGTATCATTTGCATTTAATTACCATCATACAACTGGATTTGGGCATGTTGTATGAAAGTGAGCAAAGTGCTGTAACCATTCTCAGTCTTCTTGATGCCTCACCCAAAACCCCGGCAACTGCAGATGATTACCGCAGGACTTACAACCATCTGGGGCGTTTGTACCGGCAATTGCAAAACCCAACACAAAGTATTGACTATTATGAAAAAGCCTTGTCGTATACAACTACAAAAACCGATAGTCTTATTTTATTGAATAATATGGGTGTTATCTATAAGGATCAAAAGAACTGGGATGAGGCCCGTAGATTTTATGAACTTGCTTATTCAAAAAGCATTCCGCCCACAGATACCTTACATTATGCACGGGTGCTTAATAATTTGTATTATGTAGCGGCTCTGAACGGGCAACCCACGGCCATTGATTCTATGAAGAAAGCCAAGGAGCTGCGGTTAGAACACAACGACAACATAGGCTTATACTCCAGTTACCGTGATTTGGCTACTGTTTCAAAAAGAAGCGGCAATGGGGAGGCAGCCCAAATGTATGCTTCTGAAGCCCTGGAACTGGCACATCGCATTAACAGCCTCACCTATTTGAAAGATGCTTATGCCTTGTTGATTGAGTTGGGCGATGAACCTGAACTGCTAAACTACAAAGCGGTAACAGACAGCATCGAAAGTCTGCGTTTAAAACAACAGAACAGTTATGCCTCTTTGAAGTACAATGTGGCTAAGGAACGCGAGCGGACTCTTGCCATTCAACTGGAGCAGGAGCGTGAGCGTGCTCAAAAACAACGGTATCAGGCAGTAGCCCTTTTACTGGTTTTAATCGCTATTTTTCTGTTTTATTACCTCAGGCAGCGCTTTAGAAAGGCACGGGAAGTTGAAATCTACAATACTGAAACCCGCATTTCCAAAAAGGTGCACGATGAGGTCGCCAACGATGTGTATCGTGTGATGACTCTTTTGCAAGATTCTGAAACTGATACAGCTCCCATTCTCGATGATCTTGAAGCCATTTATATCAAAACCCGTGATATCTCCAGAGAAAATACTTTTATCGATCTGAATGAGCAATTTGCTGAAACGTTGAATGATTTGATGCTGGTTTATACCAATGCCCATTGCAGTGTTATTACCAAAGGCAGTCAAGACATTGACTGGGAACAGATTAATGACGATAAAAAACGTGCTGTTTACAGAATTTTGCAGGAACTGCTTACCAATATGAAAAAGCACAGCAAGGCGACCCTTGTGGTGATTGATTTCAAACAATTTGGAAAAAAAATAAGCGTGGAATACCGCGACAATGGTGCCGGGAGCAGCCTTCATAAAAAAAACGGACTCCAAAATGCGGAAAACCGTATTTTCGTTTTAAACGGAACCATTACATTTGAAACAGAACCCGGTAGCGGATTCAAAGCCCGGTTCACACTATAAGATGTCAAAAAAAATTTTAATAGCCGATGACCTTGACAGCATTACTGCCGGGGTTTTGAACACCCTGAAAGCAGGAGGCTTGCGACAGATAGAAACGGTGCATTACTGTGATGATGCCTATTTGAAAATCAAGGCGGCCCTTCGTGACGGTCACCCCTTTGACCTACTTATCACGGACCTTTCTTTTAAAGCAGACCACCGTGAGCAGCATTTGCGTTCAGGGGAGGAATTGGCACAGATCTTAAAAAAGGAACATCCCGGGCTTAAGATTATTGTTTATTCTATTGAAGACCGACTTCAAAAGGTGCGTTCCCTTACTCAAAAGCACGGTGTGGACGCCTATGTGTGTAAAGGACGTAAGGGACTTGAGCAGTTGGCTGAGGCCGTACAAGTTGTCTTTGCCGGTTCAACGTATCTTTCTCCTCAGGTTGAGGCTGCATTGAGACCTAAAACAACGATGGAAATCAATGATTATGATGTGGCCTTGCTCAATCAACTTGCCAAGGGGTTGAATCAGGATGAGATTTCAGAGTACTTCCGACAACACAACATCAAGCCCTCCAGCCTGAGTACCATTGAAAAGCATCTTCAAAAGCTTCGCATTCGTTTTATGGCCAAAAATGCGACTCAGCTGGTTGCCAATGCGAAGGATTTGGGAGTGATTTAGAGGGGTTTTTGGAAGTGTTTAGTGGCAGTGTTAAGTGTTAGTCTCAATGGTTGTTGGGATCTATTTAGACACATTTCCAATCGGGTTTCGCTCTGCGAAGTATCAAGGGCTCGCAGAATGGAGGGTCAAGTATTGCAATCTCGCTGGGGCGAAGAGGTATTCTCTATATGTACATCACATTTTCTTCATGCTTAAACACGTAGCGATTCAATAAATAGTTTGATCTCCTAACATCAGGATCTGGAAGATTTTTTTTGTAAACGTGATCTAAATTATTAATGAAATGATGTTTATCTTGTTTTGGTAAAATTGTAATAATATTAGCAACTTCTTGTCTTATTTTATAAAGCTCTATGCAATATCCAATTCCGTCTAAATTATTCAATTTTTTTTCAAAAGTATCAATTTTATTGAAAATATTTTGAATTCTTCCAGTCATACCTGTGCGTCTTTGTAATTTTAGAATTTTATGACCGTGACTATTTAATTTACTTTCAAGAACTTGAATGCCATTCTTGGAAAAATTATTAATATCATTCATAATATCAAGTACTCCTGCTTTGAACGAACCATTATTAATAACTCCCATATAAGTCAAAGTTCCCCAAATTAATATTTTTATTTTTAAATAGGCATTTTCCTCTTTAAAATGGATAGAAGTTTTAATGCCTTCTTTATTTTTGAGAATATTCTTATTGTAATAATATCTAAAATGCTTAATGCATTTCTCTTTGATTAACTTTTTATTACTTTGATTGGATTCAATTTTAAATTTGACATAAATCCCCCCCATTTTTATTAAATCGGTATTGTAACCATCCATTTCCTACAATTATTAGTTAAACTTTCTAATTTGAATAATTACCTTAAAAGTAGAATGCTTTATCCTAGTAGATGTTTAAAATAAATTTAAACATAACACTTTCAATGAATTAGTGGAATAAAAATGGGGAGAATCTAAATATACTAGAAAAACTTATGAAGCTCTTACAAAACAAATTTAAACAATTATTCTTTATGTTTTACGAAATTCCGCATTTTGAAGAAAAATTTAGAATTAAGTGGTTAGAAGTTTAAATGCGTAAGACTTCACGAATTAAGACGAATATTTGTAATTACTACAGTATTTGCTTATTTTTTTAGAGTTTTACAGGTTTCGGGATGTTAATTTGGGGCATTAAATACTCATAATGAACGGCTTTTTTTGCCATACCAGATTCGTGGAGCGCCGTCAGTTTTTTTATTTTACTTCGGTCTTGAAAAGCTTGGGCTTTTCATCCCTGCATAAAACAAAAAAATCCGCACTAAAAAGAGCGGACTTTCTGCATTAAGTGACCTCGACAGGAGTCGCTTTCCTTTGAGCTCTCCCCTGAAAATAGAAAGTCCGCCTGCTATCGCCATCAGTTTTTTTATTTTACTCCGGTCTCGGAAAGCTTGGGCTTTTCATCCCTTCGTAAAAGAAAAAAAAATCCGCACTAAAAAGAGCGGACTTTCTGCATTAAGTGACCTCGACAGGAGTGCTTCGCATCCTGACAAAGCTCCGCTTTGAAAATAGTTCAAACAAAAAAACGCTCAAGTAAACTTGGCGTTTTTTCTAATTGAACTATTTATTCGTGACCTCGACAGGATTCAAACCTGTAACCTTCTGAGCCGTAATCAGATGCGCTATTCAGTTGCGCCACGAGGCCGTTTTGAGGGCGTGTCCTCTGAAAGAACACGCTTGTTTTGAAAGCGGATGCAAATATACTTTTTATTTTACTTTGGGCAAAGAGAATTTAAACTATTTCAGCACTTAAACCGGCGTCCAGCAGGAGGCTGCATCGGGGTTCCAGTTCTTCATAGGAGCCTGTTTTTACAGTGCATTTGCCTTTGTAATGTACAATCCAGGCGCATTGCTCTGCCTGTATGGGTGTGTGTTCACAAGCATAGACCAAGGTTTCAATCACATGGTCAAAAGTGTTGACATCGTCATTAAACAAAACAATCTCGTTGTTCTTCTGCTCGTCAGTTAGAATATCAACTTCTTCCTTTATTTTTTCTTTTGTACTCACTTTTTAGGTTTCAGGTTTCAAGCTTCGCCCACCATAGATTTATCGGAGGTGGGTTCAAGGTTCAAATTTAATAAATTTTGCGGCTACCCAGTTATTACGTTTCAGATTATCAACGAATTGTAATTTGTGTTTATTGCATTCAGCTTTAATAATCTCCAGGTCTTCTGTGTAGAATCCGCTGAGGTAGAGTTCGCCGCCCGGTTTTAGGCACGCGGCATACGTTGTCATATCGTTGAGTAGAATGTTTCGGTTGATATTGGCAATGATGGTGTCATAGCTTTTTCCATTTAGCAGCGTCGCATCTCCTTCATACACAGTGATGTGCTTGCAATGGTTGCGCTCGGCATTTTCTATTGAGTTCAAATAACACCAGTTGTCAATGTCGATGGCATCGATGGGTTTGGCGCCTTTCATTTCGGCGAGAATTGCCAGAACAGCAGTGCCGCATCCCATATCCAGTACCTTTTTACAGTTCCATTCGTTGTTAAGGATGTGTTGAATCATCATATGCGTGGTCTCGTGATGCCCCGTCCCAAAAGACATTTTGGGTTCGATAACGATATCAAATTCCACATCCGGTTTTGGGTGAAACGGCGCTCTCACTGAGCAACGATTGTCAACGAGTATGGGTTCAAAGTTTTTTTCCCATTCTTCATTCCAGTTGACCTGCTCGATTTCTTTTTGGGTGTACTGAATGTCAAACGCAGTGTTGGTAAGTATTTCTACTTCGTCCAGCAGATTTTCATTCCAGTCTTTTTGTTGTATGTAGGCTGTTACACCTTCATCGGTTTCTACAAAGCTTTCAAAGCCGGCATAGCCTAGTTCGGCAATGAGGATGTCTCTCCCAATCTCTGTGGGTGTGACCTTAAAGTCAAATTCGAGATAGATGAGTTCCATTAAACGGCTTTTATGATGTCAATAAACGAATCTACTTCCAGTGATGCACCGCCTACGAGTCCGCCATCAATATCGGGTTGTGAGAAGAGGGCTGGGGCATTGTCGGGTTTGACGCTTCCGCCGTAAAGGATAGAAACCGCATCGGCAGTGTCACTTCCATAAGCCCCTGCAATCGTTTCCCTGATGAACTGATGCATTTCCTGAGCTTGCTGGGGGCTGGCAGTTTCACCGGTGCCAATGGCCCAAACGGGTTCGTATGCTATGACAATGTGTTTCCAGTCGCTTTTATTCAATTCAAACAAAGCGTTTTGCAATTGGTTTTTTACCAGTTCAAAATGGGTGTTGGCTTTGCGTTGCTCCAGTTTTTCACCGATGCAGAAAATCACTTTCAGTTCGTTTTGAAGGGCGGTATTTACTTTCGCTTTGAGTAAAGTATCTGTTTCACCAAAGTATTCGCGTCGCTCACTATGCCCTAAAATGACGCGTTGAATGCCGACGCTTTTGAGCATGGCCGCCGATACTTCACCGGTGTAGGCTCCTTTTTCTTCCTGATGCATATTTTGTGCAATGATTTCTACCGGATGCTCGCGGGTTGTTTCAAACGCATGCCAGAGACTGGTGAAGGAGGGCGCAATGAGTATTTCTGCTTTAGTTTTGGGTAGTTTTTCAATTAAAAAAGTGAAAAAATCATTGGCCTCTGCCAGGTTTTTATACATTTTCCAGTTTGCTGCTATTATTTTTTTTCGTTGATTCATTGTTTTTTTTATTCTTGAATATTCTTTAATCAAAAAAATATCAAATTGACGTGACAAATTTACTTAAATTTTAGCTTTGTTGAGGTATGAAAGCCTTTGCTTATTGTTATAAAAATGTATCAAAAGGGTTTTAACCATTAAGTAGTTAAGGATATTTAGTATAATGCCCTTTAATGTTTTTTAATGCAAGCGAGTATTCAAGAAACAGATGTGGAATTTGGAACTTTTGGAATTTGGAATTTGGAATTTGGAATTTGGTGCTTATCTAACTATCCCCTAATCTTGGGGTCTAAAATGCCATAAATAATATCCACCAGAATATTAATCAGAATAAACATAGTCGCTATCACGATTACAGCACCCATAATGATGGGCAAGTCCAGCGTGTTGAGCGCATCCACAATTTCTTTTCCCAAACCGTTCCACCCAAAGATGTATTCTACAAACACCGCCCCGGCAAGCATGGAGGCAAACCAACCCGAAATAGCAGTCACCACCGGGTTTAATGAGTTTTTCAATGCGTGTCTTCTGATGATTTGATAGGTGCTTAGGCCTTTCGCTTTTGCTGTGCGAATGTAATCCTGATTGAGGACTTCCAGCAAGGAGTTGCGCATCAACTGAATCACAACGGCCAGCGGGCGAATTCCCAGAACAATGGCGGGCAGGATGAGGTTTTTCCATTGGATGTATTTGCCTTCGCCAAAATCGTCCACTTCATACAAACTACCGGTCATGTTCAGGTGGGTGTATTGATGGAGTACATACCCAAAAAACCAGGCAAATAAAATGGCACTAAAAAAGGAGGGTACGCTCATTCCTAAAGTGCTAAAGATTTGAATGGCTTTATCCATCCAGCTGTCTTTCACCAAGGCTGAAATAATTCCGAAAAAAATACCGATAATGAGCGCAATGATAATGGCAGATACTGCCAAAATAGCCGTGTTGGGCAAGGTTTCCCCAATCACGGCAGTGACTTCTTTTCCGCTTTTTTGAAAGGATTCCCTGAAGTAGGGTGCTTTGATAACAACTGTTGTGTTGCCTATCGTAAATAGGGTAGTGGCACTATACTTTCCTTCCGAAAGAAAGGTGTAATCGGTTTCCATATTGCTGTGGAAAGAGAGAGGTGATAAATCGTTTAGGTAATACAGGTACTGGGTGTGTAAAGGTTTGTCAAACCCATATTTTTTTTTGACGATTTCAATCTGCTCGGGGCTTTCATTTTGCCCCAGCATCATCCGTGCGGGGTCGCCGGGAAGTATGGTGAACAAAAAGAAAATCACGGTGACCACTCCAAAAAGGGTGAGCAGGGCATAACCAATTTTTTGAAGTATGTAGCGTATCATTTAGTCCACTGTTACCTCCTCCATAGTGAGTGCTTTGTATTCAAAGTCTTCGCCAAAAAGGTTTTTAGCATATTCTTCTATGGTACTTGTAAAGCCTGCTTCCGCACGGCGTTCGTTCACAGATTCGGGATTCTCGATGGGCCAGATAAATGAGCCTCTCTCATCATAACTTTTTCCCTGGGTACCATAAATCTGAGGTTTGCCTTCCTGCATTAACAAGCGGTCTTCCATCATCGCCACAAAGCGATAGGGGAGTTCGCCATCGTCACCTGCTTTTTTAATCAAATGAAAGTACTGTGGTATTTTTTCAGAATGCTGTAATACATACCAGGCAGTGGTGTTTGTGGGTTCACCCACCAACGACTTTCCGGGGTAACCGTTTTTGTTGAAGATGTTTTCTATAAACGCCATATTGGTTTGGTCAACAGCAGATTGTTTTCCCCATAAATTGCCGCTGTATTCCTCCTCTTCAAGGCCCATTTCTTCGGCTTTGGTTTTCAATTCATCGGGTCCCAATCCCATTAAGGAGCGGTATCGTTGATCGAGTTCCTTGATGCTGTCGAGTTGCATTTTTAAGCGTTCATCAAATACAATGGGCTTGGGCTCTATGGTTTTTAACTCCAGTTTTAAAGCATCCTTCCAGTGGAGTTTTTGTTTGATGGTACCCGCGTTTAGCTCCAAAATACCCGGATTACTACGCACAATGGTTTTAAGCACGGTTTGGTCACAGAAATAGAAATCAAAATTTAAGTTGTGTGTGGTTTTTAAACCTTCAATTTTCTTTTCTAATGAAGCAGAAAGTCCTATAACGGTATATCCTTTTTCAATGGCCTCATCGGTTATTTTTTTGATATTATCAAAACCCTTAGGATTGCTGCGCTCCACATTATAGACTACGACCATGATGAGGTTTTCGATGGCGAGAATTTCGTCTGTGAGGATTTCATCATCGGTTTCAATGGTGAAGTCGGTAATGGGAGGGGCATAGCCTTCCTGAACCAGTTGGGTATCCACACCCACAAATTCGCCTTCCACAGCCGGATAATCGCCTTGAGTGACCACAATTTTTTCTTCGCCATTCACATCAAATTTCCAGCTGTAATCATAAATGGCCCGGGGTGCATCAGGCGGTATGGCCATGGATTCCTGAATATTGCTACCAATTTTATAAGCCCTGAAATCAATATAGGGCAAATGATTCAATACCTGATACGTAATGAATACACAAAACAAAAAGGAGGCCAGCACGATGTATTTTAAAGACGCTTTCGCGAAAAGCGGTGTGATGTACTTCTGTCCAAAAAAGAGAATGAGAATGAATACCAATAAAATCACATCCTTAGTAAACGACTCCCAGGGGGTGAGTTTAATTGCATCCCCAAAGCATCCGCAATCAGTTACTTTATTGAAGTAAGCTGAGTAGAAGGTAAGAAAGGTAAAGAAGACAATCATCAGCAACAAACTCCAGACAGTGAATTTTTTGGCATAGCCAATAATCACCATCACACCCAGCAGCACCTCATAAATTACCACAAAAATGGCAATGGCAAGTGCATAAGGCACGAGAAATTCGAGGTTCAACACATCAGGGGCAAAATAATCTTCCAGTTTAAACGAAAACCCCACAGGGTCATTCAGTTTTATGAGTCCGGAAAAGATGAACAATCCGCCAACGAGGATACGGGAGATGAATACGAGTACTTTCATGTAATGAAAATTTTATTATTATTTAATTTTAAATTGAAGCACCAAATTCCAAGCACCCATCCTTCTCCGCTTAGGGCGGATTCGGATGGCAAGGCAAATTCCAAATTCCAAATTCCAAAATCTGCACCAAAATTTGAAGCATCAAATTTCAAATTCCAAGCACCAAATTCCAAATTCCAAGCACTAAATTCCAAAATACTATTTTTTTTGTTTGTTAATGTGCTAATCATTGCGTTCATTTTTTTTGATTATGATTGACAGGATTTTTCTGAGTTCTTCAGCTTCATTAAGTAATTCATTTAAAGTGTCAACATCCTTGTTTAAAGCATAAAGTAATCTAAGCCAATATTTAGACTCTTTCGCTTCTTTTCTTGCAATTTTTAAGCGAAAAATAAAATCCTTTTCTCCTAGCTTTTCATTGGCTTCAATATAATTAGCACCCACAGAACCGGAAGCTTTAATCAATTGCTTCCCATCTTCAATATTAGAAATCGTTTTTTTTAAAGATTGAACACACAACCTGCAATCTCTGGCAAAAATAAAAGTGCGTTCCTCTAAATCATAAACCGCCATTTTCTAAACTTTTTATTTTTTATTACCTGTTTTTCTATTTGGAATTTGGTGCTTGTTATTTGGAATTTTCTTGATTTTGCCCAAGCAAAATCAAAGCAAAGACTGCATAATTAATCATATCCTGATAATTGGCATCAATCCCTTCACTCACCAGTGTTTTTCCCTGATTGTCTTCAATCTGCTTGACGCGTAAGAGTTTTTGGATGATTAAATCCGTCAGCGAACTCACACGCATATCTCTCCAGGCCTCTCCATAGTCGTGGTTTTTGTTGAGCATGAGGTTTTTGGTTTCGGTGATTTTTTCGTCATAGCGAGCAGTGGCTTCCTCTACATCCAAGTCGGGTTGTTCTACTACGCCCTTTTCCAATTGAATGAGTGCCATCACGCTGTAATTGATGATGCCAATAAACTCACTGCTTTCATCTTCATTGACTTTGCGCACTTCATTTTGTTGCAAACTGCGGATGCGCTGTGCTTTGATAAAAATCTGGTCGGTGAGGGAAGGCAGTCGCAAAATGCGCCAGGCGCTTCCATAGTCTTTCATTTTATTGATAAACAACCCCCTGCAGGTCGCGATGACTTCATCATATTGTTTTTCTGTGTTTGTCATAATTTTTATTCGATGGGTCTTTTTAGAACTCGCCTTACAAAAATACACTTTCGTGCGGGAAGTCCTAAAAAAAAGTATAGAAAGCCTTAAATTTGCTTTGAATGAATTATAGTTTATACTATTTATAAAATTTTCGCTTGCGCGAAAACTCACTTATGACCCTCAACTGCAAAGGAACACTTATCGATTTATCCACACCCAAAGTAATGGGCATACTCAATGTAACGCCCGATTCTTTTTATGACGGTGGAACACTCAAAGATGATAGTGCCCTTTTAGGTCAAGCCGAAATAATGCTCAGAGAGGGTGCCACTTTTCTTGATGTAGGAGGCTACAGTTCGCGTCCCGGAGCGATTGCTATTTCAGTTGAAGAGGAATTGCAACGTGTTCTTCCTGCGATTCAATTGATCCTAAGAGAGTTTCCCGATGCCTTGATTTCTGTGGATAGCTTTCGCAGCGAAGTGGCACTTCAAAGTGTGGAAGCCGGTGCCGCATTGGTCAATGATATTTCTGCAGGACTTTTGGATGAGGTGATGCTACCTACAGTGGCCAAACTGCAGGTCCCCTATGTGATGATGCATATGCGCGGTACCCCGCAAACAATGAAAAACCTGACCGATTATGAGGATGTCACGTTGGAGGTACTTCGGTATTTTTCAGAACGCATTGCCGCTGCCCGCCAAGCCGGAATCAACGATATCATAGCCGATCCCGGATTTGGGTTTGCCAAAACAATTACTCAAAATTTTGAATTGTTGAGCAAACTTGAATTGTTTAAAAACCTGAATGTTCCTTTTTTAGCAGGTCTTTCCAGAAAATCTATGATTTACAAAACACTCAACACAACACCTCACGAAGCCCTCAACGGAACTACGGTTTTGAACAGTATTGCACTGTTAAAAGGAGCTTCCATTCTCAGAGTGCACGATGTAAAGGAAGCGGTGGAGTGTGTGAGGTTGGTTGAGAGGATGGGATGAAGTGCCAAATTCCAAGCACCCATCCTTCTCCGCTTAGGGCGGATTCGGATGGCAAGGCAAATTCCAAATAGATAAAAGCACCCATCCTTCTCCGCTTAGGGCGGATTCGGATGGCAAGGCAAATTCCAACTACTAAATTCCAAATAAAAAAGAGTGTTCAGTCCCGAGGCTTCGGGGAGTGTTTAGTGTTCAATCTGTTTAATGATGGCTCAACCCTGTAATATATCAGCCAGCAAAATTATTTGGCCTGCAGATTACGCAGATGCCCGCAGATTTACTTTCAAAATATCACCAGTCATCGGTGATCCTTCAAAACCTCAATTCACAAACTAATTATGAGAATGTCCCACACCGCAACAGTGTTGTTCCATAAAGCTATTGCTGGCCTCGTTCCATGGGAAGGCGGCGTTGTATCGATTGTTTTCCCAGTAAAAGGATTGGCGCTCTTTTGGGTGATTGCCCACTTCGTTCATGGTATTGCTGTCATACAGCCTGCCGTTGATCATAGTGTAAATTAAGCTGTTTGTATTTTGAATATTCTCCAACGGATTGTTTTCCAGCAGGAGTAAATCGGCCATTTTGCCTACTTTTAAGGAACCGATATCCTTCCCGGCACCGATGTATTCTGCTGCATTGATGGTGGCTGTTTTTAAGGCTTCCAGATTGCTCATCCCGCCTTGTTGTATGCTCCACAATTCCCAGTGAGCTCCCAGACCTTGTAACTGCCCGTGTGCACCCATGTTGACTTTTACGCCTACATCTGCTAGGGCTTTTGCTGTTTTTGCTGAAAGGATATGACTGTTTTCATATTCTTCATCAGGGACCATCATACGGTGGCGTGAGCGGGAGTCGATAATTCCTCTGGGTGTAAATTGCAATAATTTCTCATTTTCCCACACATTGGTTTTTTGATACCAGTAATACTCTGCATTGAGTCCGCCGTAGTTTACCAGCAATGTAAGCGTATATCCCACGTCACTGGCGCCCCACACTTCGAGTATATCTTTATACACCGGCGCTACAGGAATGTTGTGTTCGACACCTGTATGTCCGTCAATGACCATGGTGATGTTATGGAAAAAAGTAGATCCGCCTTCGGGTACTACGTTGATACCTTCCTCGCGGGCTGCTTGCAACACTTGCTGGCGCTGGTCACGGCGCGGCTGGTTGTAACTTTTCACTGAACGTGCTCCAAACGCTTTGGTGCGTTTGATGTTTGAACGAGCATCATCCAGATTATTGACCACTGCTTTAAAATCGCCGTCTGCACCATAGAGAATGTATCCGGTGGAGTAGAGGCGGGGTCCAACCAGGTTGCCACTTTTCAGCATTTCTGAAAGGGTGAAAATCGTTTCGGTATTTGCAGATGGGTCGTGTGCGGTGGTCACTCCATAAGCGAGATTGGCATAAAACTGCCAGTTTTGTTGTGTTGTCAATCCGTATCGAAAACCGCCTACATGCGCGTGTGCATCTACCATACCGGGCATAATTGTTTTCCCGGCGGCGTCATAGACTTTGGTATTTGCGGGGATCTTAACTTCAGAAGAAGTTCCCATCGTTTCGATTTTATTTTGATTGATTACAATGGTTCCGTTTTCAATGATTTGATCACCTTCCATAGTAATGATGCGGGCATTGGTAAATGCGATGCGGCCTTCTGGCTTATCGACTTTTGCTTTTAAGCCAATCTCGGTTCCTTTGTCTGAAGGCGGTTCTACTTTTAGGGGCGAACCGGGTAAAAATGTAAACCGGTCTTTGAGTTCGTTTTTAAAATAGCGGTCGCCCAGGGTCCACATCACCTGTTTGCTGTCTGCAGACCAGTGCAGATTGATACCGGCGTCGTTTGCAAGCTGGGACACTGGAACGGCTGTGGTTTTGTTGTCGAGATCCACTTCCTGACCGTTTAAGTTTAAAGGTGCCACATAGGCTTTGTGTAAATGTGAAAAGGTGATCCAGTTGTTATCGGGACTGGGCACCAGGCGGTTGGCATATTTTGATTTGATATGTGTGCGTTCATCCTGCCCGTTTAGATCCACACTTTTCAATTCTTTAGTGAGTGCACCAAAAAACACGCCTCCGGTTTGGAAGAAAATGCGTTTGCCGTCTTTTGTAAAGAGTGGATATTCACCATTTTTAGTGAGGAATGTTTCTTCACCTCCGGTATTTTTCATAGTGTATAGCCCCGGGTTTTTGGTAAAGGCTCTTCCCTGGTCATTATTACCACCCTCTTTCCTGAAAACAAGGGTTTGCCCGTTTGGCGAAAAAGCGGGTGTTCTGTAGATGCCTTTTTCAGAAGTAAGTTTTAAGGATGCGCCCCCATTGACTGAAATTTTTCTAATCGCTCCCAACTCAGTATCATTCCAACTAACATAAACAATTTCTTTGCCGTTTGGCGAAAAAGCGGGTTCGGCCTCAAAGTCGGTTTCTGTTGTTAAGCGTTTTGGAGTTCCGTTGGGAAGGTTTTTGGTCCAAAGGTAGCCTAATGCTCTAAAGACTACTGTTTTTCCATCAGGAGAGGTCACTGCGTCGCGTATCATCTTAACAGTAAAGTCATCAGTATCGATGGGTGTTTTAAAATGCACGCGTTCTGCAATATCTATAGACACCTCTGCTGTAAAGGGGATGGTACTCACGGCGGCGGTTTTGACATTCACTTTCTGAAATTTTCCTTTTGCCCAGATGACAATTTCTTCATTATTGGGCATCCAGCTGAAATTGGGGTACACACCAAAAATCGCCCAGGCAGTCATTTGGTCTTTATTGAGTGCATCATATACCGGCCATTCTTCACCGGTTTGCAGGTCGTGAATGTATAAAACAGTTTTGGTGCGCACTCTTTTTACAAAGGCGAGGAGTTTACCGTCACGCGAAATTTGAGGTCTTGCGGCACCACCCGGTCCACCGGTGATTTGCTCGATGTCACCCGTTTGAAAATCATAGCGTTTGATAGCATAAATCTGGCTGTTTGCATCTTTGTTGTATTCAAAGACATTTCCTGAGGTGACGTCTTCACTGTAATACATATAGTTTCCGTCAGGAGAAATCACGGGTTCGTTGACGTCTTTTTGGTCGTTACTGCGTTTGGTGAGTTGGACACCGCTACCTCCTGTGATGTGGTATTGCCACATTTCGCCGGCACCCAGCGAGCGCCCTGAAGTAAAGTGTTTTCGGGCAACCAAATAATTGCCATTGGGCATCCAGGTGGCGTTGTTAAGCAGTCTAAAATCTTCTTTGGTGATTTGTTTGGCATCACTGCCATCGGCTTTCATTATCCAGATATTATCGCCTCCACCGGCATCGCTTGTAAAGGAAATGTGTTTTCCATCTGGGCTAAAGCGCGGTTGTATTTCAAAGGGAATACCCGTGCGCAATGCTTTGGCTTTTCCGCCAGTGATTGGGATGGTGTAGATATCGCCCACCATATCAAACACGATGGTTTTCCCGTCAGGAGAAACGTCGAGGTTCATCCAGGTGCCTTCATCTGTGGTGAAGGTGTGGGTGTTGTATTTGAAATCGTGACCGGGATTGGCAACGTCCCATTTGGTTTCTTCCTGGGAGGTTATGTGCATTGAAAATAAAAGTGCAAAAAGCAACGGGAACGTTTTGTAAATCATGTCTATGTGTTATAAAAGGATCGTAGTGTGCTGTAAAAATATTATATTTTTCTCATATAGTGGGTGTTTCCTAAAAACTATTGTATAAATGGAAAACATCTAATCTATATATGTTACTAACCTGAGGATGGTTATAAGTAGGTACTGATTTCCACACTAAAAAATATTCAAAACAATTAACATAAGATTAATTTCTTTTGTCAAAATTTAACAACTTCAGTAGGTACCTTTGGATAAATTAATAAAAAACCATCATTATGAAACTTAGAAAAATTGTATTATCACTAGCAGTTATCGGTTTGCTTTTTGCAAGCTGTGATGACTCTAAAAAGAAAGAAGCTGAAGCTGAGGCAGCAGCCAAGGCTGAACAGCTAAAAATGGAAGAAGAAGCTGCAGCCCAGAAGGCTGAGGAAGAAGCCAGGTTAACGGCTGAATTTGAGGCCAATACAGTAGCAGCAATTGCTATGAAAAATGAAAACTTTTCTACCCTTGCTTCTGCAGTTAAAAATGCAGGTCTTGCTGAAACTTTAAGTAGCGAAGGACCCTTTACGGTTTTTGCGCCTACCAATGAGGCATTCAGTAAAGTTCCCAAAGCGACATTGGATAATCTTATGAAAGATGAAAACCAAAAGAATTTGGCCGGTTTGTTGACTTATCACGTTGTTTCCGGTGAATGGAAAGCTGCTGATTTGGTTAAGGCAATTCAGGACAATAAAAATAAATATGAAGTGGCAACTGTTCAAGGCGAAATTCTTACTCTGTCTTTAAAAGATGGAAAAGTAATGATTAAAGATGCCAAAGGCGGTACTTCAACTGTTGTCATGGCAGATGTTGACGCTTCCAATGGAGTGATTCATGCCATTGATAAAGTTGTTATGCCCAAGGCATAAACCACTCATTCACATTCATTTTAAAAGACCTCATAAACCGGGGTCTTTTTTTATTCCTTTCGGTTGACACTTTGCCTTGCCAAAAGCTGCCATTGATTGTTTTCAAGTATCCATACTTCCAGCACGTTTAATTTGACATCAAAGGGGGTCTCATTTACAATACCGCTTACGTCAATATTTCTTCTTGTAGTGCGTAGTTTTTGTGAGCTATAGTGAATTTTGGGTTTGCCAATTGTTTTTATGGATGTATAGAGAACCCCTTCATCAATGAGCGTTGTCAGTAAATCGGGTTTGGTTTCCAGCCAGCCGTTTGAGTGGCCCAGGGACAGTTCTTTATGAAGCAATGCATTAAGGGTGAGCGTGTCCTTTTGCATGAGTGCGTTGTCCAAGGATTGGGTTTGCGTGGCTATCAGTTCTTTATCTGAAGAGTCTTTTTGAAGGTCACAGGCGCTGCATAGAAGCAGTAGCAGTAAAGAATATAGAATTTTATTCATATCGTTTTGGTTTTTACTATATAAAAACTTTGTGTTAATGATGACTTTGCATTTTAGTGACGCGTGTTAAGCCACAAATCGGAGATTCATCAAATACCGATAAAACCATATTTTATGAGATATATACACAAAGACACTAAATAAACATAAAGAAAAGGCTTAGTGATTCAAAATAAGATTGGACTCTGTTTATTTATAAATTTTCAATGTGATTCTAATCCTCAATCAGCTTTCCATCCACCAAAAAATTAGGGTCAAGTTTCAGACTGTTTATGGGTTCTTTTAGTGTTTTTTCGGTCCATTCTGATTTTGGAAATATCCATTGAAGTTCATCATTTATAATTACTTTCACCGGCATGTCAAAACCGTTTATGATCTCGCTGTAGCGAAAAGAAAGCACATTGCTGTCTATTTTGAACTCCACAATTGGTATTCTGTGATCACGTAAATATTGGTCAAAGAATTGTTTTAAATCATAACCCGACTTTTCACTTATGTAGTTTTCAATCTGTGCCGAAGTTACCGTTTGATGCCAAAAATCTCTGTTGAGTCCTCTAAGAATTTCGCGCCATTTTTCATCATCTTCAAGGAGTTGGCGAAGTGTATGCAGTATATTGGCTCCTTTGTAGTACATATCATTAGAGCCTCTTTGATTGACGTTATAGGACCCTATGATGGGTTTATCATTCTGAATCCTATTTGAGGTGCCTACCACATATTCAGCACCTGCTTCTTTACCGTAGAAATATTCCACAAACAAGCTCTCTGAATAAGCGGTGAATCCTTCATGTACCCACATATCAGCAATGTCTTTGTAGGTTATGTTGTTTGCAAACCACTCGTGTCCGTTTTCGTGAATGATAATAAAATCAAATTTTAGTCCCCAACCGGTATCTGACAAGTCTCTACCCAGATAGCCTTTTAAATACTCATTGCCATAAGTCACCGAGCTTTGGTGTTCCATCCCCAGGTATGGGGCTTCTACCAGTTTATAACTATCTTCATAAAAAGGGTAGGGGCCAAACCAGTGTTCAAAGGCTTCGATGCTTCTTGGGGCGTCTTTGAAATGCTCTTTGGCTTTCTCAAGGTTGTAGCTCAACACCCAATAATCCATATCGAGGGTTCCGTTTTCACCGTCATATTTTTCGCCAAAATGCACATAATCTCCAATGTTGATATTCACCCCATAATTGTTGATTGGGTTTGTGACATACCAATGCCAGGTTTTGGTGTTGTTGTCGTGTTTTTCGATATTCTTCAAGCGGCCATTTGAGACGTTTGTGAGATCATCAGGAACACGTACACTGATGGCCATACTATCCACTTCGTCATACATATGGTCTTTGTTGGGCCACCACACACTGGCACCCAGACCCTGGCAAGACGAACCTACAAAATGATTTCCTGCTTCATCGTGTTTCCACGATATACCTCCGTCCCAGGGGGCATTGACAGCTTCCCGTGGATGCCCGCTGTAGTAAACAACCACCTCTTCTGAAGCTCCTTTTTTTTGTTTCTTTTTTAGCGTTACAAAATGGGCATTGCCTTTGCTTTTTATTTTTAATTCTTTACCATCTTGTGTTATCTTTTCTAGTTTAAGGGGTTCTTGTAAATCTACCTGAAGGACTTGGTGGGGTTCCAGAACCGTATATCTGATGGTGTTTTTGCCACCCAGCCATTTCTCATCGGGCTTCACTTCTATGTCGAGATGGTAAAAGGTGAGGTCCCACCAGGCGCGTTCCGGGGTGATGCTGCCGCGCAGGGTGTCTTGTTTGGTAAAGGTTTGAGCAAGTAGTGTGCTTCCTGAAAAAAGTACTAAAAACAGTAAACTAACTTTAGATTTCATTTTGTGATGTTTGCTACAAAAATAGCATAGTTTTTTTAATGGGACGGTTTTTTTAATTGTACAGCTTACTCAGATGGGGTTTCATACAAAGTTGCCAAGCCGCAAAGGGATTTAAAGCCTGTCATCGGTCATTTTTTCCTCCCTCTAACATCGAATGGTCTAACGTCTACCTAAACACGCTATTCGGAAACACCACCACACTTTCATGCCCATCTTTGCCCACTGCGGCGACGCCAAAAAAGTAATTGTCAATCACAATGCCTTCAAGTGTAAATTCAGAAACATCGCCCACATAGCGGCTGTGGTCCCAGGTGGGTGAGGTAGTGTCGCGCCAGTAGATTTTATAGCCTACGGCGCCGGGAGCTTTGTCCCATTTTAGTTTGGCTGAGGGTTCTACTATACCGCCAATGGCCACATTTGTTGGTGCCGGTGGAGCCCACGCCAGTGAGGCCATGGCAATGGCATTCACAGCGGTGAGCTTAGCGGCATAATCAAAATTCACATAGTCAATCACATCGCCATAAGCGATGCCATTTTCCATACGGATGTTTTCGTGCTGCCGGTAGTAATTCTCGTGTGACTCCATAATGCGAATTCCCGCAAAGCCGGCATCGTTAAACGGACGGTGATGTCCACCACGTCCAAAACGGTCTAAACGGTAAATAAGGGTTGGATTCATTTCGGGCATGTAAATTTTTGTGGTTTTATAAACATAACGTGCCAGTTGACGTGAAATACCATCTACTTCGCCACCGTAAAAACGACGGGAATTGCGTTCCCTTTCTGTTTCAGTTGGTGGAACGGGTTCTGAGAAAATACGGAAATCGCGGTTGCTGATAACGCCGTTAACACCTTCAATATTTCCAATCATATCATTGTTGAGTACCCCGATGATTTCCCAAGCTTTTTCTTTGGCGTGAGCAGCAAGCCCCGCTCCTCCAAAGAGCCCTTGTTCTTCTCCTGAAAGCCCTGTATAGATAATACTGTTTTCAAATTTGTATTTTGACAATACACGTGCCGCTTCCAGGGCTCCTGCCATACCGGTGGCATTGTCGTTTGCTCCCGGCGAGTCAGACGTATAGTCATTGGGGTCGGTCACCCGGCTGTCAATATCGCCGCTCATGATGATGAAACGATTGGGGTATTTAGTACCGCGCTGTATGGCGACTACATTTACTACCCACACATCAAACGGGATGCGCGCATTGGTACCTTCTTTGACAAGGTCTTTTTGGTAAAACACTTCGAGGCAGTTGTTGCAGTCTTTGGAAATCTTGTCAAACTCCTGTTTGATCCACCGGCGTGCGGCGCCTATTCCACGCGTATTTGAAACCGTATCACTTAACGTATGCCGTGTCCCAAAGTTTGCCAGCATCGCCACATCCTTTTCCAGCCTTTCGGCGGAAACTTCATTTATAATGTTATACATACGGGTGTCTGTTTGGGCGTTAGAGAATGTAAAGCTTAAGAGGAAAATGGGGATGAGGTATTTCATAGTGTTTCTTTTTTTTATAAATTTTGAAAGGTCTCTTTTTAGTTTATAAGTCGTTTTTTTTTCAATTTGGCACTATCTTAAATATAGACCTTTCAATTAAGTGAAGGACGAGTACTTTAAATAGGATATGTTTGGCAAAAAGGACGTTACAAAAATCAATTATTAGTTTGCATCAAACCATTCCCCAAAAGAATCAAGCTTTTCAGGGTTATTTTCAAGCCAGGATTTTGCATCTTCATCTACTGCATATTTTATATACATACAATATGTGGTAAAGTGTTCGCTTGGGCAAGCTCATAAAAGAAAGGAATATAAAAACCCCACCAGATATCATCAGGCTTGTCTTTATTGAGTTCACCAAGCACATTAAAAAACGATTTGGTATTCTCAGTAAATAACTCCAGTTCACTTTTGCCTTCATTTTTTTCCATTGATTTGGAAGCTTCTAAAAGAGACATCATCATTTCTGCCGGTCCAAACGGGTTATTTTCCTTGGGTGAGAGATTTATATTTATGGTATTGGGTTTGTTTTCATCTACTTTGACATGTCCCGAGGTGTTGTTTTCTATTATATCAAGAGCTCCCAAAGACCTGTTGGTTTCAGGCTCCAGAATTAAAAAATACAAGGCTGCCAGCTTAGCTTGAACTTTATTTCCTCGATCGTTATGAATGTGAGATAATAAATAATGACTTGTATTGTGAACAGGATTTAAATTGAGGGCTTCCAGCAGGTTTTTCTCAGCATTTGCATCATCATTGGCTTTAAAATAATTAAAACCCATATTGTAATAATATAAATAATGAGGGCCGGTTTCTTCGATGGCTTGTTCAAAAAGCGCATTTGATTCTTGGGTTTTTCCCATTAAATCGAGCGCTGCCCCTTTAACCATATAGGCCAAACGCTTGTTTTCATCATCCATAGCCAGGACACGGTTTGCATAGCTTAGTGCCTCATCCAGCTTGTTATCACGCAAATAACTGTAAGACATCTCATAAAGCACCATACTGGAATTGGGATCTATTTTAAGTGCTTCTTTATAACGTTCAATGGACTTTTCATAGTCACCGGCCTGATGAAACTTAATACCTTCTTCTACCAATTCCATTAAAGTGGATTGTGCTGTCGAAAAATAAAAAGTAAAAAGGAAAAGTAGAATTGGGTTTGATTTTTTCATAATTATGATTTTATAATAATTCAAAGCATGTCTTCAAATATAGTACTATTTTGAAAAAGTTCTTTCCTGTTATGCGTTAACGCATGAAGTCAAAGTCAGTTATAGCTTAAGAAACTTTTTTTGATAAATAATTAAAATTTATTGTTTATCAATAAATTTTTACTATGTTTGTCACATCATTTTTAATTTCACTCATTATGTCAAAAACAAACAATTTCGTATTTAAAAGCCTGCTTATTGTGGCCTGGATTATCTTTGTTGGCTTGTGTATTGAAGCAGGAGGCTTGATTGTAAATTTCCTGTTTAATATGTTTAAGCCTGAATTTGTTCCAAATCTTTATCAAGGTCTTGATTTAACTCAAGTGTATGAAGATAGCAAACGGGCTTTTTTCAGTATATACAGTTTTATTCTGATCATTTCAATTTTAAAGGCGTATCTGTTTTACATCGTTGTGAGGCTTATGCACAAAATGGATTTGTCAAATCCTTTTAATGATTTTGTTGCTCGTCAAATTTCTCAATTGAGTTATTACACCCTTTCCATAGGTTTTTTAAGTTATCTTGGAAGACATTCCGTTAAAAACTTAATGCATCCCGGTTTTGATTTGGGTAGTTTAAACCACTTTTGGGCAGACAGTCAGGCATTCATTTTGATGGGGGCTGTCATCTATATTATTGCTGTTATTTTCAAAAAGGGTGTAGCTATTCAAACAGAAAATGAATTAACCGTCTAAGTTATGGCTATAATCGTAAATCTTGATGTGATGATGGCAACCCGAAAAATGTCATTAAACGAACTTTCTGAAAAGGTTGATATTACCTTGTCTAATTTGTCTATTCTCAAAACAGGTAAAGCCAAAGCGGTGCGTTTTAGCACGCTGGAAGCCATTTGTTGCGCATTAGATTGTCAGCCTGGGGATATTCTTGAGTTCAAGCCGGAAGTATAAAACTATAAACTAGGTTAGTTTATTTTATTTAAGACATACAGGTTTCTCTATACCTATCAACACGTTTTAAAAAATATTACTACCAAAAGAAACTGCCAACACTAATTACTACGCAAATCGCTAATAATAAAACACTTATAATGAATATGAACTCTTTTTGGTAGCTAAATACATATTTTATTCCCACTATCAAAAAAACCAGTTGTGCAATCAAAAACGGTATCGTAAGTAATTCTTTAAAAACCCCAATTAAAACCGTGTCGATTTTATAGTAATCAATCAACCAAAGCACTATAAAATAGACTACAATTGTAAAATTTATAAGGATTAATTTGCTTTGGTTCATTTATTTTAAATTTTTAAAGATGGGATAAAATTTAAAATTAATGTAAACAAATTTAAAATCTCAACTTATTACTAGTGACTTAGTTTACAATTATTTTTTTTGCTGTTGTTCCTTGAGGTGAAAACAACTTAATGAGATAAAATCCATTATTAAGTGAGCTGATTGCTGCTTTGTTTGGGTTTTGAGGTTGAATTTCCATCACAACCTGACCTTGCAGGTTGTAAACAACTAATTTTTCAATAGGCGCATTTGAAGTAATGTTTACGGTTTTACCATTAGAAGGGTTGGGGTATAACACCCATTCTAGATTTGAGTTATCTAGTATATTCAGGATATCCCATCTGTCTTCTGCAACCGGTCCTCCCCAGATGATCGTTGCCAGCGCCGGATTGTCAATAAACGGATTGCGGTTGCCATAAGCACTTTCCAGGAATTCATTTCGTTGGTCTTCATAGTCATTGACCGGGTCATCTGCATTCCATTCTAAAAAGGTTTGCAGCATTTGAGTATCGCCCTGTAAAGAGCCAACACCGGAAAAGCTTGGTAAACATTGATTTCCATATCGAGTGTACATATACATTATCATTCTGGCGACATCTCCTTTCCATTCATCACCGGGATACCAGTTGCCACTTCCCACATTGCCGGCATTTCCGTTGCCATTTTGAAATTTTTTATCTCCTTTGTTGTTGTTCATTTGTTGGTCGCTTGCTCTCAGGTTGTGGGGGTCTGCTATGATTCCTGTTGCTGGATTGCTTGCACTTCCCATTGGGGGGTTTGTAAGTGAACGTGCAAAGACATGTTCGCGATTGTATTCACAAATCATTCCGCCAAAGTCGTTTTTATCTCTGGAGCGGTCTGTAGTACAGTTTCCATCGTTGTCATTGTAACCATAGACTAAAAGCACTGTTGAAGTATTGTCTGGATTTTCATCTGTGAAAACCAATACATCTCTGGCATCACCATAGGTAAAATTTTGATTGTGTTGTGCTATTTTTATTTGCAAAGCATTGTATAAATCTTCGCCTGTGAGTGTTAAATCCACATCATTGTAGTAAGGTTGTTGTGAGAATGTGAATTGAAAAGCGAGGAATGCAAGGAATACTAATTTTTTCATTTTTATAAATTAAGATGTTTTGTCAAGTAAAGCCATATAAAACCCGTCAAATCCGGATTTACTGGATAATATAATTTTTTCTTTGGCTAAAGTAAAACTTTTTCCGCTTTCAGAGTTTAAGAATTTTTTAATTTGTTTTTCATTTTCTGAAGGGAGTATAGAGCAGGTGGCATAGACCATTTTTCCACCGGGTTTTACCATTTTTGAATAGTTTTCAAGGATTTCAGCCTGGGTTTTTTTGATGTTTTCGATAAAATCGGGTTGAAGTTTCCATTTGGCATCGGGATTTCTTCTCAAAACACCCAATCCTGAACAGGGGGCATCAATCAATAGTCGGTCTGCTTTATCGTGCAGTTTTTTTATCACTTTTGTGCTATCAATGTGTCTGGTTTCAATATTAAATGCGCCTGCTCTTTTGGCTCTTCTTTTGAGTTCGTTGAGTTTATTTGCATAGATATCGAGGGCGATGAGCTGGCCTTTATTTTCCATTAAAGCTGCGAGGTGCAGGGCTTTTCCACCGGCACCGGCACAAGCATCGACTACACGCATACCGGGTTTTACGTCAAGATATTCTCCCACAAGTTGTGAGGAGGCATCCTGCACTTCAAACCATCCCTCTTTAAAGGCGTCTGTTTGAAACACATTGGCGCGTTCCTTTAGTTTTAAAGCATCAACATAGCCCTTGATGGTTTCGGTTTCCATATCAAGGTCAAACATAGTAGCCTGAAGCTTTTCTTTGGTTGTTTTGAGCGTGTTGACTCTTAAAATAACATCGGCTTCCCGGTTGAGAGCTGCAATTTCTGCATCCCATTTTTTGCCTAATTCTTTTTCGCCCAGTGTGTCTAACCAATCAGGAATGGATTCACGGTATTTTCTGATTTTTGAGAGTTCGTCAAATCTGCCTTTTATACGTCTGGTGGGTGTGTCTTCAAGTTGTTTCCAATCGGGGAGTGTGATTCCCTTTAAGGTAGCCCATACTGCAAAGAGCCTGAAAAGTTTTTGACGATCAAAGGGCTCTCTCACTTCTCCAATTTCTGCATAAAGGCGTTTCCACCTTACTACATCATAGACCAGTTCGGCAATAAAACCACGGTCTCTGGCACCCCAGCGTTTGTCTCTTTTTAGTGTGCCTTGCAGGGCTTTGTCTGCATATTTATTTTCATTAAATATCTCGTGCAGGGTGTCAATGGCCGCTAAAACTAAATTTCTATGTAAGCGCATGGGGGTTTCAGGTTGAAAGTTTAATATTCAAAATTCAAAGTTTCAGGTTCTTCTCACTACTAATACCTGATAACTATTTACTATTCCGCAAAGGTATTATAAAGTCGGCGAAATGTTTTTATATTTATCCAAAAATACGGCCCATGCGAATTATAGGATTGTTACTATTGTTGTTTATATTTTCATATTGTTCCGATGATAGAAAGGATGCAAAAAGGGAATTTTCAGAAATTAAGATTGAACGTTTTTATACAGATACAGTTAGTATAAGAGCCATTGTTCCTGTGGATGCAAACAAAGTATGGTTTGCCGGAACTATGGGTAAAGTGGGACTGCTTGATGGTAAGACGCCCAGGATTGCTGTGATTCGCTATGAAGATAGTTTGATGCATTTTCGCTCTATAGCGAAAACTAAACATGCTGTTTTTGTATTGAGTATCGCAAATCCGGCGGTGTTGTATAAGATTGGTTTTGACGGTTTGGAAGCAACCTCTATAGAGGAAGTTTATTTTGAAGAAGGCGAAGGTGTTTTTTATGACGCAATGCAATTCTGGGATGACCGGGAGGGTATCGCTATGGGTGATCCTGTTGAGGATTGCCTAAGTATTATAATAACAAGAGATGGTGGAAATAATTGGGAAAAGCTCTCCTGTGATTTTTTGCCAAAGACGGAAGAAGGTGAAGCTGCCTTTGCTGCCAGTAATTCAAACATTGCTGTTTATGGGGACCATACCTGGATTGTGAGTGGCGGAAAAAGGGCACGGGTTTTTTATTCGCCAGACAGGGGGAGGAACTGGGAGGTATATGACACACCCATTATAGAAGGTGGAAGAATGACAGGAATTTACAGTGTGGATTTTTATGATGAAAACACAGGAATTGTTTTTGGCGGCGATTGGGAAAAAATGCAAGACAACAAGTCAAATAAAGCCATCACTGCTGATGGTGGTAAAACCTGGAAACTATTAAGTGAGGGCCAAGGTCCCGGGTATCGCTCATCTGTGCGATTTGTTCCCGGAGGTGGAGGTGATGAAATAGTTGCCGCCGGTTCTCAAGGAATTTCCTACTCTAATGATCGCGGTGAAAACTGGCAAGAACTCAGCAGGGAAGGGGTGTTTGCAATTGAGTTTGTAAATGATAGTATCGCATTTGCTTCCGGAAACAATAAAGTGTTGCGACTTGTTTTTAAAGAATAGTTATTCCTTTTTACCACCCCGGTATTTCTTTAAAAGCTGCATTTGAAAGTCGTGTTCGGCTTTTCTAAGTTGCAGTAATTTTACAGGGCTAATTTGCTTGAGAAGTTCAGCTTCCATTTGTTGCTGCAGCTTTTGTTCATCCTGCTTCAGGCTATTCATTTTTTGGAGTAAATCAGAAGCCTGGCTATCATTAAGCGTTTGAATATTGTTGCGCATTACTTTTGTGACCTCTTCGCGTTCTTTTCTTTTTAAAGCCCATATTTGGGAATCATACTTGTTGTAAACCGGCCAGAACTTTTCAGCTTCTGCAGGAGTTAGGTTGAGTTCCTGAGTGATAAAAGCGGTTTTCATAGCTTTAATTTTTTGACCTCTTTCGCTCTGTGAAAAACCACTTAAGGAGAACGCTATTAAAAGGAGCAGGATAGGTATGTATGTTTTCATTTTTTTTTGCTTTAGTCTGTTGTTAAATGGATTTCGTCAATTTCATAAGATAAATATTCAAAAAGTTCTTCTTGTTCTAAATTTGAAATAAAGGAAGTATCTTCCAGCATTTCATCTGTAAGAAGCGCTTCATAGTCAAGATAAGAGAGGTCTAAAAAACCGTTTTCAATATAGCTTTCAATTTGTGTAATAGTATTAGTTTCTGAACTAACTGTTTGTTGCAATTTGAAAATCGAAAAAAATACCAGCAATAAAGCAGCGATGCCTGCCACATATCTAAACATTTTGTTTCTATAAATGGAAACTACTTTTGGCTGTTTTTTATTATCGGAAGTTTGATTAAGGACGCGATGTTCCAGTTCATCAAAATAGTTTTCTGGAACCTTAAATGGGTTTTCTTTTGACAGTTTTGATTTCAATGAAACTTCCTCCATAATTTGACTTTCCAATTTTTCAAAATAGTTTTTTGGAGTTTTGAAGCCAGGTTGTTTTATATGTAGTTTGTTGTTGTTCATTCTTATTACTATGACTCAAAAAAGGAGTTAAGGTTTAATTTTCAGTTAGGTATGCGGTGATTTTTTTCACTGCGATGTGATAGGAACTCTTTAAAGCACCCACAGAGGTTTCCAAAATCTCCGAAAGTTCTTCATAGGTGGTTTCATCAAAATACTTCATATTAAAAACAAGTTGTTGTTTTTCCGGTAAGGTGGCAATGGCCTTTTGAAGTTTCAACTGAATTTCATCGCCTTCAAAATAGACATCAGTTTCAAGGTTTTTGATAGCGAGATCTTTTTCTTTTTCTAAAGAGTTATTGTTTCGCTTTGCTTTTGCTTTTAAGAATGTAATTGCCTCATTTGTTGCGATGCGATACATCCAAGAGTAGATTTTACTTTCACCTTTAAAATTTTGAATATTTTGATATACTTTAATGAAGGTATTTTGCAAAACATCATCTGCATCATCGTGATTGAGCACCATTTTTCTTATGTGCCAATACAAGCGTTCTTTGTAAAGATGGAGTAATTCTTTAAAAGCTACATCCTTTTCCTTTTCAGATAGAAGTTTTTTTATGAGTGTGTCTTCTTGACTCAATACCAGATTTTTAATTTAGACTAAAAATACTTCAAAAAGTTTGATTTACATTTTCATTTAAAAGCACATTTTTGGATAGTAATGTCAGTTTTACAGATAAAACACAAAAAAATACGATAAAAAGTAAAAAATATTTTTTTGTAAGAAAAATCTTAGTATCTTTAGCACATCTTATGCGGTTATGTTTACTATTATATGCCCCAATTGTAATAGTTAACAAGTTTGGGAAAGGCAGGTCTTTAGAGACCTGCCTTTTATTTTATTGTTATTTTTATATTTTGAAAAACAGCATTTTTTTTAGCTGTTAAATTTGTAGGAATAAATTGTAAAAAAACATAATAAAAATCGATGAAGTGTAAATAAACACGATAAAATGTGCATTTTATTTGTTTATTTCATTTCTCTAGTTTACATTTACATTGTATTTATATGATATTTTCGCTGTTATGAGCCCCAAATATAGCAGCGTCAAAAAAAAAGCGAATCAGACGGTTCGCTTTTTTTATATCATTAATTTAATCAAAGGATTGCATTTCAATAAGCCCAAAATAAACACCTTTGTTTGACAGTAATTCCTGATGAGTTCCCTGCTCTACAATTTGACCTTTTGACATGACAATAATTTTATCTGCATTTTGAATGGTAGAGAGTCTGTGAGCGATGACGATAGAGGTTCTGTTTTTCATCATTTTTTCAAGGGCATTTTGAACCAGGCGTTCGCTTTCGGTGTCGAGTGCTGAGGTTGCTTCGTCGAGTATCATAATTGGTGGGTTTTTCAATACTGCCCTAGCGATGCTAAGTCTTTGTTTTTGACCTCCACTTAATTTGTTGCCGCTGTCTCCTATGTTTGTTTCCAGTACATTTGGAAGTGTTTCTACAAATTCCCAGGCATTGGCAATTTTGAGAGCTTCAATGATTTCTTCATCGGTTGCATTTTCTTTACCCACCAAAAGATTTCCTTTAATGGTATCATTGAACAGTATAGAGTCTTGTGTGACCAGCCCCATCAATCCTCTCAGGGAATGAAGTTTTAAATCTCTAATGTCTGTGCCGTCAATTTTAACAGCACCTTCATTCACATCATAAAAACGGGTAAGGAGATTGGCAATGGTGCTTTTTCCGCTACCGCTTTGTCCAACAAGGGCGATGGTTTGCCCTTTTTTTACCTGGAGTGAAAAGTTTTTTAAAACCCAGTCATCCTCATATTTAAAAGAAAGTTTTTCAATTGAAAGTGATTCTTCAAAATTGTTTTTTTCAATCGCATCATGTTTGTCCTGTATGTTATTTTCAGTTTCCAGTATTTCCAGGATGCGTTCTGCAGCTGCGTTTCCTTTTTTAACACTGTAAGAGGCTTTTGAGATGGCTTTGGCGGGGGTTAGTATTTGATAAGCCAATCCCATATAGACAATAAATAATGCCGGATTGAGTGTCTGATCAATAAGCACCATGCGCCCTCCATACCAGAGTAATACAGCAATTACGGTAATTCCCAGAAATTCACTTGCAGGAGAGGCCAGGTTTTGCCTGTTGAGCAGTTTGTTGGAAAAGTGATAGAATTTATCGGTTGAAGCTCTGAATTTTTTTGTAAAACTATTTTCGGCATTAAAGCCTTTGATTATTTTGAGTCCGCCAAGGGTTTCCTCCAGAATGGAAAGAAAATAGCCTTGTTCCTTTTGTACTCTATCAGATTTTCGCTTCAGCGATTTTCCGATAAGGGAGATGATAAACCCGGAAACGGGAATAAAAATAAATACAAATAGGGTGAGCTCGACACTTATGAGAAGCATCCCGCCAATAGTGAAAATGATAGTGAGGGGTTCTCTTACAATCAATTCTAAAATAGATAAAAAGGAGTGCTGAATTTCTAGCACATCACTGGTGATTCTTGCGATGGTATCTCCTTTTCGTTTTTCAGAATAATGAGAGAGCGGCAATTCGACAGTTTTTTTATACATCGCATTGCGTAGATCTTTTAATACCCCGTTACGTAAAAAGGTAATGAAGTACATCGCCAGGTAGTTAAAAATGTTTTTCATAAAAAACATGCTTACTACCAAAATCACCATAAAAATAAGAACATCATCTACCCCTTCGTTTGATTTTTGAGTCACAAAATAGTTGAGAGAATCTTCCACAAAATCAATGGCGTTACCCAATCCAGTCCATTCAGGCTTGACATCAAGTCGCTCTGTATTTCCAAAGAGCACATTCATCATAGGAAAAAGAGATAACATAGAGAGTGTACTGAAAAGCGCGTAAAAGATATTGGCGACGATATTTAAAACCGCATATTTTTTATATGGAATCGCAAAGCGAAGAATTTTTTTGAAGTATTTCATTTACCGGTTGAGAATTAAATAACAATTCAAAGGTAGCTTTTTTGTTTAAATCCCTAATGACTTAACAATCCCATTCATTTTTTCATCCAGTTTTTCTGAAACTTGATTCAAATCTTTTAAAGATTGTAACGGACTATTTACACTAATATAAAACTTAATTTTGGGTTCGGTGCCACTGGGTCTTGCGGCTACTTTGGTGCCGTCTTCAGTGGTATAGATCAATACATTTGAGGAAGGCAATTCAATTTTCTCTTCCTTTTTGGAAATCAAATTTTTAGAAATACCGGTTTGATAATCATCAACCTGAATCACTTTTGAACTGCTTATTTCAGTGAATGGGTTTGCTCTTAAGTCAATCATCATTTGTTTGATTTCCTGACTTCCTTCTATGCCTTTTTTAACAAGTGAAACCAAATGTTCTTTATAAAAACCATGCGTAAGAAATAGCTGATTGAGATAGTCTAACAAGGTGTTTCCATTTTCTTTTTGCTGGGCAGCCATTTCACAAGCGAGTAAAGTTGCTGTTACCGCATCTTTGTCTCTCACAAAATCACTAACCATATACCCAAAGCTTTCTTCACCACCGCCAATAAATTGTTGGCCAGGGTGGTCTTTAATCATTTTTGCAATCCATTTAAAACCTGTGAGTCCCACTTTACATTCTGAGTTGTAATGTTTTGCGATTTTTTCCATCATGGGTGTTGAAACAATGGTGGATGCTACAAACGCATTGCCTTGCAAACTGTTATTTTTTGAATGAAAGTTCAATAAAAAGTCACTCATAAGCAGCATGGTTTGATTTCCATTGAGAATTGTCATTTCTCCTGCGGGATTTCTCACTGCAACGCCCAAACGGTCTCCATCAGGGTCGGTACCAATAACGATATCTGCTTGTATGTTGTTTGCCAATTCGATGGCCATTTTTAAAGCTTCCGGTTCTTCAGGATTGGGAGAGACGACCGTTGGGAAATCACCATTGGGTTTGGCTTGTTCCTGAACGATATGTACATTTGTATAACCGGCTCTTTTTAATACTTCCGGAATTAAAGTTATGGATGTACCATGAAGGGACGTAAAAACAATCTTTAGGTTTTCCTTTGCTTTTTTTGAAGTGCCAAAGCTTCCCGTTTGAATAGATTTATTAATAAAGGCTTCATCAATTTCCTGATCGATGTAATGGATGAGATGTTCTTTCGCTGTAAAGCGAATATCCTCAAAATTTAACGAATTTATCTCAACAATAATTTCTGCGTCCTGAGGAGGCACGAGTTGGCCACCATCGCTCCAATATACTTTGTAGCCATTATATTCCGGTGGGTTGTGGGATGCTGTGAGCACAATACCTGCGTGGCAATTTAAATGGGTGACTGCAAATGAAAGTTCCGGTGTGGGTCGTAAATCTGAAAATAAGAAAACTTCAATATCGTTTGCCGAAAATACATCTGCAACAATTTTTGCAAGTTCTTTGCTGTTGTGTCGGCAATCATAAGCAATGGCTACTTTGTGCTGTTCTCCGGGAAACTGAGTTTTGATATAATTAGAGAGGCCTTGTGTGTTTTTACCCAATGTGTATTTGTTGATGCGGTTGTCGCCCACACCCACAATACCTCGCATTCCCCCGGTACCAAACTCGATATTTTTATAAAAGCTTTCTTCCAGTTCCTTGGGGTTATGAGCTATTAATTCTTTGATTTGGAGTTGGGTGTTTTCATCAAAAGTGGGAGTGAACCATTGATTGACTTTCTTGAGTATTTCGGGTTTTATGTATATCATTTTTAGGTGCTAAAATTTGAATAGCAAAGGTAGTTAAACTTGGGGAAAACAGGAAGTGGGTTTTGGATTTATCCTCCCCCTAAATCCCCCTCCAAAGGAGGGGGACTATCAAAAGTTTTCTTCAATCGAAAGAAGGTCAATATTAAAAACTTCGAAATTCGATATTCATTATTTAATATTGATTTCTTCGCTTATTTTGTAAGTTTCTTTGTGTTTGTTGGTTCTTAGAATAATTTCACCGAGAAAACCTGCAAGAAAAAGTTGAGAACCAATAATCATAGCGACCAGTGCCACATAAAATTGAGGTCTGTCTGTAAGTAAACGGCCATCTGGTTGAAGGAAGAGTTTGTCAATGCCCAGATAGACTGTCAAGACAAAGCCCACAAAAAGGATTAATGCGCCCCAGGCGCCAAAGAGGTGCATGGGTTGTTTTCCAAACCGGCTTAAAAACCAGATGGTTATTAAATCAAGAAAGCCATTCATAAAGCGGTTGACACCAAATTTTGTGGTGCCATACTTTCGGGCTTGATGTTGAACAACTTTTTCTCCTATATTGGAATACCCTGCATTTTTTGCCAGTACCGGAATGTATCGATGCATTTCCCCGGTGACTTCGATGTTTTTTACAACCTCATTTTTATAGGCTTTTAAGCCACAATTAAAATCGTGGAGTTTTACACCGGAAGTTTTTCTAGCAGCAAAATTAAAGAGTTTGGAGGGTAAATTTTTTGATAAGGTATGGTCATAACGTTTCTTTTTCCATCCTGAGACCAGATCGTGGTTTTCATTTTTAATGAGGTGGTAAAGAGCCGGTATTTCTTCGGGGTTGTCTTGCAAATCGGCATCCATTGTGATAATAACATCACCACACGCTTTTGCAAAACCGGCGTGAAGTGCTTGCGATTTTCCATAATTGCGTAAAAACCGAATGCCTTTTACGCTCGTATTTTCTGCGGCAAGCTTTGAAATGACCTCCCAAGAACCGTCTGTGCTGCCATCATCAATAAAAATCACTTCATATGAAAAACCATTGGACTGCATTACTTGTGCAATCCAATGGTATAATTCTTTTAAAGAATCCTTTTCGTTAAGAAGCGGAATGATGATGGAGAGGTTCATAAATTACATTTGGTTTGGATCTTCTCTTTTAAGAATAAGCCCCGAAACTAATGAGATAATAAAACCAAAAAAGAGACTCCCGATCAATGAAAAGGTTGACATCATAAAGGGTGTGGTAAATGATTTGGTAAAACCAATTGCTTGTTCCATTTGTTCCTCTGTCATTCCTTGGCTTTGTTCTGCCATTTGATCTCTTGCTTCATTGATTACAATATCAATATACTCAGGGTAAATAAAAGTGTAATGAATATAAGAATACAAGGCACTTACAATTCCAGCGATTAAAGCAGTTGCTAAACCTACTTTTAAAGCTTCACCAAGACTTAAAAAGCCACTATTTCCATTTTTATATGTTTTAATGGCGGTAAACAAAAGGTAAATGGTTATTATAAAGCCTAAAGTACTTAAGATCCAGTTTTGAGAGATGTTAGCCACATACAT
>JANSXN010000091.1 GCA_024742935.1 Flavobacteriaceae bacterium | reverse complement strand
GTATGGCATGACAGAACTTTTGTCTCAGGCCTACTCAAAAGGCAATGGAATTTTTGAATGCCCGCCCTGGATGAAAGTGCTCACCAGGGATACTGAAGATGCCCTCACACTGGTAAACCATCAAACCGGCGGATTGAACATCATTGACCTTGCCAATTATCATTCTTGTTCGTTTATAGCTACTCAAGATTTAGGTAAACTGCATACAGATAATAGCTTTGAAGTGCTGGGTAGGTTTGATGCCAGTGATATTAGAGGCTGTAATTTGATGGTGCTTTAAATAACTGTGTTATATTTTTCTTAAAAATGTAATTTCAAATAGAAAGTTACGACCTATATTTTGAAAGTTTGCCCATTGTAATAAGTAAAGTATTTTCTCCATTTTGGGCTTTCATAATTGGTTAGTTAGTTGATTGAAACCCTTGGAAACTTCTTTTCAAGGGTTTCTTTCTTTTATACTAAGCTATTTTAAGAATATAGTAATTTTTCTTACCTCTTTGAAGCAGTACAAAAGTGTTGTTAATTAAATCTTTTTCAGTGATTTTATAAGAGTCGTCCACTTTTTCCTTGTTTACTGAAATGGAATTTTCTTTCAATGCCCGTCGTGCTTCACTGTTTGATTTTAAAAATCCTCCTACTTCGGCTAGGGCTGCAATTATATCCAATCCTTCTGAAATTTGCTTTTGAGAAACTTCCGTTTGTGGCACCCCTTCAAATACATCCAGAAAAGTTGCTTTGCCAAGTTTTTTTAAATCATCTGAAGTCGAGTCTCCAAAGAGGATATTTGATGCGGCAACAGCATTATCCAGGTCTTCTTTTGAATGTACCATGATGGTCATTTCTTCTGCTAAACGTTTTTGGAGTTGTCTTAGATGCGGTGCGGTTTTGTGTTCTTCGGTAAGCGTTTCAATTTCTCCTTTCGTTAAAAAAGTGAATATCTTGATATACTTTTCGGCATCGTCGTCACTGGTATTGAGCCAGTATTGGTAAAATTTATAAGGGGAAGTTCTTTCGGCGTCCAACCAGATATTACCTCCTTCTGTTTTTCCAAATTTGGTTCCATCTGCTTTTGTAATCAACGGGCAGGTGAGTGCATAGCCTTTTCCTCCCGCGATGCGTCTTATAAGCTCAGTGCCGGTGGTGATGTTTCCCCACTGGTCACTGCCTCCCATTTGCAGGGTGCAATTCTTCTCGCGGTATAAATGCAGAAAATCATAGCCTTGAACCAGCTGGTATGTAAATTCGGTAAACGACATGCCTTCTTTGGCGTCTCCGCTAAGTCGTTTTTTTACAGAATCTTTTGCCATCATATAATTCACAGTGATGTGTTTTCCCACATCCCTTATAAAATCTAAAAATGAAAAATCCTTCATCCAGTCATAATTGTTGACCACAACCGCTGCATTTTCTATCATACTTTCAAAGTCAAGAAAACGGGATAATTGGTTTTTTAAAGCCTCTTGATTATGGCGCAGTGTGGTTTCATCCAGCAAATTGCGCTCCTGGGATTTGCCTGAAGGATCCCCAATCATTCCTGTAGCTCCACCAATGAGAACATAAGGTTTGTGTCCGCTTTTTTGGAAATGTCTCAACATCATCACACTCACTAAATGCCCAATATGTAAAGAATCTGCTGTGGGATCGATACCCACATAAGCAGCACGCATTTTTTCAAGTAAATGTTCTTCAGTCTCAGGCATGACATCTTGTATCATACCTCGCCATTGCAATTCTTCTACAAAATTTTTAAGCATCAGGAAAATATTTTTGCAAAGATAGATTTATCAGGCAAAAGATGAAGCAGAAATTTAAAAAAGAGTATTTTAGTGATATGATATTAGTAACCGGCGGTACAGGGCTTGTTGGAGCTCATTTATTACACTTTTTGCTTAAGGACGGGCAAAAGGTAAGGGCAATTCATAGAGCAAATAGTAATCTTGAGGGGGTGAAACAAGTGTTTTCTTATTATACAGAGACGCCGGAAAACTTATTCAATCAAATTGAATGGGTAGAGGCAAACTTGATTGACATTCCCGCTTTAACTGAAGCCTTTGAAGGAGTAGAATATGTGTATCACGCTGCTGCTTATGTAAGTTTTGACCCTAAAAACTTTCAGAAATTAAAAAAGTCAAATATTGAAGGCACTGCAAACATCGTCAATCTGTGTCTGCATTTCAAAGTGAAAAAATTATGTCACGTGAGTAGTATAGCCACTTTTGAAAAAACAGGAAATAAAATGACAACGGAAGATTCACAATGGAATCCTGATGATGATAATAATGTGTATGCCATTTCAAAATATGGTGCTGAGATGGAGGTTTGGCGAGGTACCCAGGAAGGTCTTGATGCTGTTATTATTAATCCCGGGGTGATTTTGGGCAGCGGTTTTTGGAACAAGGGAACCGGAGTTTTATTCAATAAAGTCTTTAAAGGACTTTCCTATTATACAAGGGGCGAAATGGGATTTGTGGATGTTGTTGATGTGGTTAAAATTGGTATCGAATTAATGAAAAGCCCTATTAAAAATGAATGTTTTATTCTTGTTTCTGAAAATGAATCTTACAAACAGTTGCTTTCAAATATTGCAATAGCATTTAATAAAACCCCACCAAAAAAAGAATTAAAGCCTTGGATGCTTAATGTCGCATGGCGATTGGAGTTCTTAAAAAACAAACTTTATTATGGCAAACAGATGCTTTTCAAAAGTACAGCAGAAGCACTAGTCAAAAAAAGACACTATGATAATAGTAAAATCAAACTAGTGCTTCATTATGATTTTATTCCACTGTCAAAAACCATTGAAATAATTACTAAAAATTATCTAAATAATAACTCTAAATAATCGAATCCTGCTCTGCCTTTTTGAGTGTTTTTGATTCTTTTGGAGTATCTAAACCTTCAATCCTTTTGAGTTTAAGCGAATCTGTAACAAACTTGATGGAATCAATCTTTCTTTTTTCCCTAACAATTGTAGTGTCTATTTCTCTTTTTTCAGATTCCAGAAAGTCTTTCACGCTGTTGTGAATGCGTTCATATGTATTTAAGTCCGCTCCATAGTAGGCATTGCTATTTTCATATTGAATACTGTCTATTGCGTGCTTTTCATAAATAAACTGATGTGGTGTCATCCCGGTTTGTTGTAACGGAAGCCGGTTCACACTTTTTGCCGCATTGAATAAATGTACATCAATCAAAACCTCCACCATTTTATCTTCAGGAATTAGATCTTTGGGTCGTTCAGGATATTTTATGTCCTGGCAGCCCATAATGAATATACCCATACTCAATAAGAATATTTGAGGGGTGAGCAAGCCTTTTTTTATTTTAACGATTGAATTCAACACGTTGTGCTTTACTTGTTTTTGAAAATTTAGAATTGTTATAAACAATTTTTCCGTTTACTAATGTATGAGAAATTCTCGATTTAAAAGTAAACCCTTCAAAAGGTGACCAGCCACATTTATAAAGTATATTACTTTTATTGACCGTCCAGGGTGCGTGTAAATCAACCAAAACCAAATCTGCTTTGTAGCCTTTTTTAATAAAACCCCGACCTTTAATTTCAAAGAGTATTGCCGGATTGTGGCACATTTTTTCGACAATTTTTTCCAAAGTTATTTTTCCATGGTGGTAATTTTCAAGCATCGCTACAAGAGCGTGCTGAACCAATGGCCCTCCTGAAGGAGCCTTTGTATATACATTTTTCTTTTCATCAAGCGTGTGCGGGGCATGGTCTGTAGCAATAACATCAATGCGGTCATCTAGTAATGCTTTCCAAAGTCCTTCACGGTCTTTTGCGGTTTTAACTGCTGGATTCCATTTGATGAGTGTTCCTTTTTCTTTGTAATCGGCATCAGAAAACCAAAGGTGATGAATACAAACTTCTGCCGTTATTTTCTTTTTTTCAAGCGGTAATTTATTATCAAAAAGAGCCGTCTCTTTAGCAGTTGAAAGGTGAAAAACATGCAATCTTGCTCCGGTTTTTTTTGCCAAAGCTATAGCATTAGAGGATGATAAATAGCAGGCCTCTTCACTTCTTATTTTTGGATGATATTCAATAGGAATATTTTCACCATACTTTTCAAGATGTTTCTCCAAATTGTTCTTAATGGTCGTTTCATCTTCGCAATGAACAGAAATTAGTAATTTTGATTTAGAAAATATCTCCTCTAGTGCTTTGGGGTCATCTACAAGCATGTCTCCTGTTGAAGATCCTAAAAACAGTTTTAAACCAGCTACTTTCTTTGGGTCAACTTTTAAAATCTCATCTAAATTATCATTAGTGCCTCCAAACATAAAGGAATAGTTTGCCCAGGAAGTGTTTTTAGCAATTTCAAATTTATCTTCAAGCAGATCAATAGTGGTTGCTTGCGGTGATGTGTTTGGCATCTCAATAAAAGTGGTGATTCCCCCGGCAATGGCTGCTTTGGATTCTGTTTCAATAGTTGCTTTGTGAGTGAGACCGGGTTCTCTAAAATGTACTTGATCATCAATCACTCCTGGAAATAAATATTTTCCTTCAGCATCTATAACAATGGTGTCTGAAGATTTTGCACTTATGCTTGTTGCAATTTCCTCAATTTCTTCATTTTGAATGAGCACATCACAATTTGTGATATTTCCTTCATTAACTACATTGGCATTTTTGATTAAAACAGTGTGCATACGTTATATTTCATAGCGGTTAAACAAGCTTTTAAATTTCATTGACAGTACCCCAAACACAGCTTCAGAAATGATGCCCCCACTCATTTTTGATTCTCCTTTTGTTCGGTCTGTAAAAATTACTGGGATTTCAATAATACTAAATTTACTCAGGTATGCTTTGAATTTCATTTCAATCTGAAACGCATAACCCACAAATTGTATTTTATCAAGATTGATGGTTTCAAGCACTTTTCTTCTGTAACATACAAACCCGGCTGTAGTATCAAAAATAGGCATTCTTGTGACGAATCGCACATATTTAGACGCCAGCCACGACATCAAAACCCTGCTCATAGGCCAGTTGACTACATTGACTCCTTTGACATAGCGGGAACCAATAGCGACATCATATTCCTGTTTTTCACAAGCGTTGTAAAGCCTAATCAAATCGTTGGGATTGTGTGAAAAGTCGGCATCCATTTCAAAAATAAACTCATATTTTCTTGCTAGCGCCCACTTAAACCCGGCGATGTATGCTGTGCCCAATCCAGTTTTTTCAGCTCTCAAAAGCAGGTGTAGTTTTTCAGGAAATTCTTTTTGGAGTTCCTCCACCTTTTTTGATGTCAAATCGGGCGAATTATCGTCAACAACCAGTATTTCGAAATTTCGCTGTAGCGAAAAAACATTTCGAATCAGTCGTTCTATATTTTCGATTTCGTTATATGTTGGTATAACAACCAGTGCTTTGGACATTCCCCAAATTTTTGCGCAAATGTACTCATTTTTATATTGACAGCTTGTTTAAAAAATGTTATAGCTGCTGATAAATTGCGTTTATTTTAAAGTAAATTTGTCTAAAGAAAATAAAGCATTGGATGTAATTATTAGAAATACGGCAATACCTGATTGGATTTCACTTTTAATCTTCCTGTGCTTAGCATTAATTGCAGCTGCAAAACTGATAAACGCCTCCCGATTTAATGAGTTTATTCAGCTCATTAACACAAATAAATATTTTTTGGTGCACGGCAAAAATCCACAAATTTTTAATCCTTTTAACACTCTTTTGCTTCTTGTTCAAATAATCTCAGCTTCCTTATTTTTATTTATTATTCTCGTTTATTTTAGGGAAGATATCAGCCTTCAAAATCAGATTGTATATATTCAAATATTTGGTTTTTATACCTTGTTTATTGGTTTGAAATTTTACATTGAGAAGATTATCGCGACCCTTTTTTCAGTTGAAAAATATATGGATACTTATTTGTATCAAAAATTGAGTTATAGAAATTTAATCGCTCTTTTACTTCTGGTTTTTAATATGATTTTGCTTTATGCAATTGCTCCATCAACTTATATTTTAATTATCATGGTTGTAATCATTGTTGTTTTCAACATCATTTCACTGGGATACAGTTATAAAGTTCAGGAAAAATTAGTGAGAGGCCATTTGTTTTATTTTATTTTATATCTTTGCGCACTTGAAATTTCACCCTATTTTATATTGTATAAGATACTGGTAAGACAGTGAAATTTTAACCAAAAAAATAACCAGGTTTATGAAAGTGAAAACAATTTTGGTTTCCCAACCAGAACCTATTATCGAAAACTCTCCTTACTTTGAACTTGTTGATAAGCAAAAAGTAAAAATTGATTTCAGACCCTTTATTCACGTTGAGGGGGTTTCCAGCAAAGATGTAAGAGCTCAGAAAGTTGACTTGAATAATTATACCGCAATTATTCTTACCAGCAGAAACTCTGTGGATCATTTTTTTAGAATTGCTGAAGAAATGCGCTACAAAGTGCCTGATACCTTAAAGTATTTTTGCTTATCTGAAGCAGTAGCATTTTATCTTCAAAAATATGTGGTTTACAGAAAACGTAAGATTTATGTGGGGAAACGCACCTTTTCTGAACTGTCGCCTATGATCAAAAAATACAAGAATGAAAGCTTCTTGTTACCTTGTTCAGATGTGTTAAAGCCTGATGTTCCTGAAACTTTGAACGCGCTTAAGGTAAAGTGGAAACAAGCCACATTCTATAAAACTGTGGTGAGCGACCTCTCTGATTTGAAAGATGTATATTATGATATTCTGGTGTTTTTCAGCCCCAGCGGTATCAAATCACTTTTTGAGAATTTCCCTGACTTTGAACAAAATGAAACACGCATAGCCGTGTTTGGAAACACCACAGTACAAGCCGCTAAAGAAAGTGGTTTGCGTGTGGACATTCAAGCTCCTACTCCAGAAACACCTTCTATGACCATGGCACTTGAAAAATACATCGTGGAGGCCAATAAAAAGAAATAATTGACAACAAGATAGAATTAAAAAAAGCGGCACTTTTTAAAGTGTCGCTTTTTTTTATCTATTTATTTTGAAGATTACCCCATTGGAGCACCACCAAGAATTTCTTCATTGGCATATGACTCAAACTTGGCAAAGTTTTCCCTGAAAGAAGCTGCGAGCTCTTTGGCCTGCACATCATAGGCTTTGGCATTTTTCCAGGTGCTTTTTGGGTTCAGCACTTCGTCAGGCACGTTAGGACAATGTGTGGGCATTGCAAGTCCAAATATAGGATGTTGCTCAAAATTCACATCATTTAATTCACCATTCATTGCTGCGGTAATCATAGCGCGGGTGTATTTTAGTTTCATTCTGCTTCCAATTCCGTAAGGACCTCCTGTCCATCCGGTATTGATTAACCAGACGTTTACACCGGCATCCTTCATTTTTTTGCTAAGCATTTCAGCATATTTTGTGGGGTGTAGCGGCATAAAAGGTGCTCCAAAACAAGCTGAGAAATTAGGCATAGGTTCATCCACGCCCGCTTCAGTACCGGCTACTTTGGCTGTATAACCACTAATAAAGTGATAAGCTGCCTGTCCCGGTGTTAATTTTGAGATGGGAGGCAACACGCCAAAAGCATCTGCGGTAAGGAAAAATATATTTTTTGGGTTCTCAGCTATGGAAGGAGTTTGAATGTTGTCAATATGGTAAATGGGGTAACTCACACGTGTGTTTTGGGTGATGGAAATGTCTTTATAATCCACTTCACCTTTTTTGTCCATTATCACATTTTCAAGGATTGCTCCTTTTTTAATCGCTCTGTAAATATCAGGTTCCTGTTCTTCAGTCAAGTTGATTACTTTGGCATAACAGCCGCCTTCAAAGTTGAATATTTTATTGTCTGCCGTCCAGCCGTGCTCATCATCACCAATTAGTTTACGGTTGGGGTCTGCAGAAAGGGTTGTTTTTCCTGTTCCGGAAAGGCCGAAGAAAATAGCGGTTTCACCGTCTTCGCCTACATTGGCTGAGCAATGCATTGGTAAAGTATTTTTATCAACCGGAAGAATGAAGTTCAATGCAGAGAAAATCCCCTTTTTGATTTCGCCGGTATAGCCCGTTCCACCTATCAAAGCAATTTTTTTAGTAAAGTTTAAAATGGCAAAATTATGCTGACGGGTTCCGTCTTCATCAGGGTCTGCCATAAAACCGGGAGCGTTAATCACCAGCCAGTCTGGTGAAAAGCCTGCCAATTCACTTTCTTCAGGACGAAGAAACATATTGTAAGCAAACAAGTTGGACCAGGGGTATTCATTGACCACGCGAATGTTCAATCTCAAATCGTCGTGTGCACAGGCATAACTGTCTCTCACAAACAGTTCTTTTCCTGAAAGATAATCTGTGACCTTGTCATACAATTTGTCAAACATATCTGTGGGAAAAGCAATATTGATGTTGCCCCACCATACTTTATCACGGGTGATGTCGTCTTTTACAATAAACCTGTCTTTGGGCGAACGCCCTGTAAATTCACCGGTATTAACAGCTAATGCACCTGAATTTGCTTCAACGCCTTGGCCTTTTTCGATGGTGATTTTGTGGAGTTCGTCCGGAGAGAGTTGGTAGTTAACTTTTGCGTTTTTGATTCCGTAGTTGTCCAGCGAAATCGTTTTAGTTGCTTGGTTACTATTGACCATAACTTATTTTTATATGATTGTTGTGGGCTACAAAAGTAAAAAATATTTAGGTAGAAAGCCCTTAAAAAAAGAAGATTTATATCGACTTTAACTTAAAAATTTTCAACAAAAAGTACAACCAGCCAATGATAAAGCAAGCACCACCTATTGGCGTGACAAATCCAATCACTTGTGCATTAAACGGCAATAGCGCATTGAGAGAAAGCAGGTAAATGGATCCGGAGAATAAGAAAATTCCTAATGTAAATAATATAAAAACTGGCTTTTGAACAGATCTTGTGAGAAAATGAGACATTCCTATGAAAAGGAGTCCAAGCGCATGATACATTTGATACCTCACCCCCACTTCAAAAGTAGCCAAAGTATCAGTATTTATCATTGATTTTAATGTATGTGCACAATTATCAACAAAAACTACAGACAACAGTGCATACCCCGCTCCTGAAATAACCATATTTTTATACATACTTCCTT
>JANSXN010000065.1 GCA_024742935.1 Flavobacteriaceae bacterium | reverse complement strand
GGTCACGTTTCCGGTGTTGGTAACCGTTAACGTATAGGTGATCACATCGCCCGCTGCACTATACGTGCTTGGGTCCGCGCTCTTGATGATTTCTATAGAGGGATCTTGTGGTAATTCAGTAAATGTACAATCAGGACAATTTGGGTCATAATTTGGATCTCCCGGATCTAGTGGATTTGGATCTTCAGATTCATCTTCAACATCATCACCGTTAGGGTCCTGACCAGTTGCCAATGCTATATTGTAAACTCCTCCTGCGTCAATATCAGCTTGAGTAATTGAATAAAAATAGGTAGCTGTGCCTGTTTGGCCTGGAGCCAAATCACTTGGAGTGATAGCTAAGTTTGCAACGCCAATAGTTGCATCATTGATTACAATATTAGTAACTAATAAATTCCCCGTATTTTCGACAGTGAAAGTATATTCAATCTGATCTCCAACGTTGACTATGTTGTCATTGTTAGTATCAACATAGGCGCCGGATTTTAATAATTCTATTTCAGGATCACCGCAGAAAAATTCTATTGTAAATTCAAATACACAGCTATTTGGGGCACCTCCAGCTGGAAGTGCATAGTATGTTGTAATATTTTGATTTACTGGGAAACTGGTTATTGGAGAGCCTCCCGGGAATTGATCATAAAATATTGATCCTAAAGGAAATGAGTCACTTATGACAGATACTGGAACACTTGAATCTTGAGAGCATAATGTAAAAGCTGTTTCAATTGAAGTTTGCTGACAATTTTGAGCTACAAAATCACCGGGTAACACATCAATAAATACAGGTGCTGAGATTGTTTGCCCAAGACAAGTTCCATCTTCATAACCTTGAATAAACTCCTGACTATTTAATGGAACTCCTGTAATACCACCTACTCCGGTAACTGTTCCATTTATAGGAATATTTGTGATACATCCAGGGTTCAATAACAACAAACAATCTTCAGTTGCTTTTAATTTAAATTTTAATGTACCTAAAACATCATCTGTAATTACAGGAAGTGGTAAAGTTCCAAGATCCCATATTAGAGTACCGTTAGGTCCCATATTTGGATCAAAAGAAATCAAATTTGGTGATGGTGCAGGAGCAAAGAATATAGAAGAAGTTGCACTTCCAGGCACATAACTTGAAGCAAAAGGTATTGGTATTTTGACTTGATAATTATCTATAGGCTCTGTACCTAGGTTAAGTAAATCAACTTCAAATTCCATTTCTTGTCCCGGCTCAACCTCAAGTGGTAATGAAGCAGGAACACCATTAATATTTGTGGCTGAAATTATAGCCTCTGTTTCAGGAACATAGGCATCAACCGACATTGTAATATTAAAAATTACATACGTATCTTGTGTAGTGCCGTATCTAAACCTAGTTGATGTTTGATTATTTCCAATTATAGTGTTTCCGGGGTTATTAACATCAAACATACTCACATCCATCCCAGTATTATTCAACAGATTGGGATTTCTAGTGTTCCCTCCAGTGAATATAGAAGAGTTGAAGAAATTATTTGAGGAATTACCTCCGTGATTTAAAGTTTCCCAGCTTGTATTGTTTGCGTTTCTTATTTGAAAAAAGTCACCGGAAATACCTCGGTCTCCTTCACCGGCCATCATACCTAACTTCATATTAATAGGACCTGCAAGTGCTGTATTAAAACCTGATACAGGTATTTCAAAATCTGCAGTGATACTTCCTGCAACATAAGAATGACCGTCAAAAACAGTTACGTCTCTATAGTTCATAAGGTCATTTTCATAAACCACAACAAGTCCCCATCCTCCGTAATAACCGGTACCACCACCATTACCTTCTACAAGTGCAATGTCTGCAACAAAGTATTCACCTAAACCATTTTGCTGAACATAACTAGTTACGTCTGCGTAACCCGAATACATAAACCCATCTGAATTTGTTGGGTAATAAATATCATTTGGGTTTGCAGTAATTGTAGTATAATTTGCCGAGTTAGGCCCTTTAAATTTTACTTTTCTTTTATCAAAAGTCTTAGTAATAGTTGTAGTACTTGTTGTTGTACCATTTACATTAACCTCAGCAAAAGAATTGTCTAAATACGTACTAGTATTACTATTACTAGATGTAGGTCTTCTTAATTCTGAAATAGTAATTGTTACTGTTCCGTCTATTATTTCATAAGGAGTATTTAGGACAGCGATTCCGGTAGATCCTGAGGTAGAATAATTCACAGGAACATTTACAAATCCACCTCCATTGACAGAAAGTTGCACTCTATTAGCTCCGGTATTATTTGTAAAGTCAAACCTATAAGAGTTTCCATTTCCAGTAAATGTAAATCTGGAGTAGCGATTATTCGTACCTCCTTCTCGAGAGACACTTAAGGCAAAATTTGAAAAATCAATATTATCTGTATGACCAACTGTTTGATTATTGTTAACAGGAATAGGATTACCTGGAACATCTTTAGTTACATCAAAAATATTTGGGCTTGAAGTTCCATTTGAAGCTCTACCTGTCCAATATAAACCGGCATAAACAATACTTGAACAATTTGGGTCTGCGCCATTTTCAGTTGAAAATGTTAAATTAGCAGAGGATGAATTAAACGTATCAGAAACATTATCAACATCTACATACTCCATATCTGCAGCATTTGTACCGCTATCAGAGTAATCCACTAAAGTTAAGTTTGTATTACCAATCATAGAAAAATCACCCTTTACATTGAAAACAGCAGGTGTTGTTCTTGGCTCAAAGTCTACTCTAACTTGCCCAAAAGTTAGTAACGAATTTCCTAAAACTAGAGAAATCAATAATAAAAAGGAAAAGTATTTATTATTAATTATAAGTTTATTGTAATTATTTCTCATCTTATGTCGGTTTTATTTTGGAAGTGTAATTATGATTGTTTTTCAACACTATATATAATTACATAATTTTTTAATGAACTTATTAAAGCGTTTGAAATTTGATTTTGATTACAGTCAACTCTACACACTATTTGAATGTACTTGAGTTTTGTAAATCCGGAAAGATTATCCAAATTTATTTGAGAAAACAAGTCACTTTGATTTTCAATATTTATAACGACTAATTCGACATTATCAAATACAACATTTCTGGGAATAGGACTTTTCAGTGATCTTATATCCAAATATGCTTTTACAGGCTTTTCTCCTTGAATTGTAAAAACACCACCCTCCATTTTAATAGATGGTTTTAACTCTGTGATCAATGGAATAATATTTTCTGGTTTAAGGTAATTTGGCAATACAGATTTAGTAGTTGAATTTTGTGATAATTGTTCAAAACTAAACATTTCAATTCTCTCCTTGTCTTGAGCATTCATTATAGAAGTTGATGAAAGAAATGAAAAAAAGACTAAAAAAATCAGTTTTCCCATTTTGAAGGTTGAATTTTTATTAAAAAAATCAAGGTTAGTAAAAGTAGTTAAGCCCATATTTATTTATTTTCTTGTTTAACATTGACCCTTTAGAAACTGTTTAAAAAAAAAGTCACATTTTGAACTACACAGTTTTTGGGATATCAAATATACGCAGGAAAATATGTTAAGGATTTACCAAAAAGCAACTATTAGACAAAATGACAAATTGTATCGTTGAACAACATAAAAAATTAAATTTTAAATAGTTTTTATGTAGGAAAAACAATCTTATTTATACGCATATATACGTATTTTCAGTACTTAACCAACTTTTAAATTGTCAGAAATATTGAATATTAAATATTCCTTTTTCGATTTGAAATCACTAAAAACTAAGTCTATCTTTGCCAAAATTTTTTGAATGAATTTTACAAAAGAAATATTGAGAAGAAGAACATTTGGGATCATATCTCACCCTGATGCCGGTAAAACTACCTTAACTGAAAAGCTGCTTCTTTTTGGTGGAGCCATTCAGGAAGCAGGTGCCGTAAAGTCAAATAAAGTTAAAAAGGGAGCCACTAGTGACTTTATGGAAATTGAACGGCAAAGAGGCATTTCTGTTGCCACTTCTGTTCTTGCTTTTGAATATCAAAACATAAAAATAAACATACTAGACACTCCCGGCCATAAGGATTTTGCTGAAGACACATTTAGAACTCTTACAGCAGTAGATAGTGTCATCGTTGTGATTGACGTTGCAAAAGGAGTAGAGGAACAAACTGAAAAACTTGTAGAAGTCTGTAGAATGCGTAATATTCCAATGATTGTTTTTGTCAATAAAATGGATCGGGAGGGTAAAGATGCTTTTGAACTGCTCGATGAAATTGAGCAAAAACTGGGTCTTTCTGTAACTCCACTTAGCTTCCCGATTGGAATGGGTTATGATTTTAAAGGTATTTATAACCTTTGGGAAAAAAATGTAAACTTATTTACAGGCGACCCGAAAAAAGATATTGAAGATACCATTGAAATTTCAGAATTAAAATCAAATGAATTGGATGAATTAATTGGAGAAAAAGCTGCCAGAAGACTAAGAGATGATCTGGAACTTGTAGAAGGAGTTTACCCAGCGTTTGAAAAGGAGTCCTACCTTAAAGGGAGTTTACAACCCGTGTTTTTTGGTTCAGCATTAAATAATTTTGGTGTTCGCGAACTTCTGGATTGTTTTATTGAAATTGCTCCTACCCCAAGACCAAAAGAAAGCGACAGCCGGTTAGTGAAACCTGATGAAAAAGAATTTAGTGGTTTTGTCTTTAAGATTCACGCAAATATGGACCCGAAACACAGAGATCGTTTGGCTTTTGTTAAGATTGTATCAGGGGTATTTGAGCGCAATAAAGCCTATCTTCATGTGCGTAACAACAAGAAAATGAAATTTTCCAGTCCCAATGCTTTTTTTGCTGAAAAGAAAGAAATTGTCGACATTTCTTACCCTGGAGATATTGTTGGACTTCATGACACAGGAAGCTTTAAAATAGGCGACACATTAACTGAGGGCGAAATGATGCAATACAAGGGTATTCCCAGTTTTTCCCCTGAATTTTTCAGGTATATCAACAATGCAGACCCCATGAAAACCAAACAGCTGGAAAAAGGAATAGATCAATTAATGGATGAAGGTGTTGCTCAATTATTTACGCTGGAAATGAATGGACGAAAGGTAATAGGAACTGTGGGTGCGCTTCAATTTGAAGTCATTCAATACCGTCTTGAACATGAGTATGGTGCCAAGTGTAGTTATGAAAATCTAAATGTTTACAAAGCCTGCTGGGTAGATCCTGAAGATCCTAAAGGTGATGAGTTTAAAGAATTTCTCAGGGTAAAAAACAAATTTCTAGCTAAAGACAAAAGAGGCCAACTGGTGTTTTTTGCAGATTCACAGTTCACACTCCAAATGACGCAGCAAAAATATTCTAAAGTAAAACTGCACTTTGTTAGTGAGTTTGAATAAGCTGGAAGTTTGACTAGGAAGAGGTATCAATGATTATACAACAAAAAAAATCCAGCAAATTTTGCTGGATTTTTTTTTAAGCTTCACCTGTTGGTCCAAAATTTAAAGGAATGGGTGGTTGTTCAAAATCTTTTATCTCACCGTGTGTATTTTCAAACCGTTTGATGTTTTCATTTAAGGCTTTTAAAAAACGTTTGGCATGTTGCGGTGTCAATATGATTCTAGATTTCACCTTACTCTTTGGAGTACCAGGCATTATTCTAACAAAATCAACAACAAATTCAGATACAGAGTGATTGATGATTGCAAGATTACTGTAAATTCCCTGAGCAACTGCTTCATCGAGTTCAATGTTTATTTGACCTTGTTTTGGTTTGTTTTGATTGTCTGCCATAATTGAAATTAGTATTAATGAAAAACAGATTCCCCCCAATCAATTGGGGGGAATTTGCTAATTATAATTTACTTCTTGTTTTTCTTCTGTCATCTCTCTGAGCTCTTCTTTTGAACCCACTAAAATGTGATCATACTCTCTAAGACCGGTTCCTGCTGGGATTTTATGTCCAACAATTACGTTCTCTTTTAGCCCTTCAAGGTAGTCAATTTTACCACTCACAGCGGCTTCATTTAATACCTTAGTGGTTTCCTGGAAGGATGCTGCAGAGATAAATGATTTGGTTTGAAGTGATGCTCTTGTAATACCTTGCAGTATAGGTGTTGCTGTAGCTGCTACAGCATCTCTCGCAACAACAAGATTTTTATCAGAGCGCTTCAAGCTTGAATTCTCATCACGCAAATCTCTAGCTGTAATTATCTGTCCTGCCTTCATGGTTTCGCTATCTCCGGCATCTTCTACTACCTTCATCCCAAATATTTTATCATTTTCGATGATGAAATCAAGCTTATGAGCCAATTGATCTTCAAGGAAAATAGTATCGCCCGGGTCGTTGATTCGCACTTTACGCATCATTTGTCTTACGATAACTTCAAAATGTTTATCGTTAATCTTAACACCTTGAAGACGATATACTTCTTGAACTTCATTCACTAAATACTGTTGAACAGCAGAAGGTCCTTTAATTCGTAAAATGTCTTCTGGGGTTACAGAACCATCAGAAAGAGGCATTCCTGCTTTTACATAGTCATTTTCTTGAACCAATATCTGATTTGTTAATTTAACAAGATATTTTTTTACTTCACCTAGTTTTGATTCAATAACAATCTCTCTGTTTCCTCTTTTAATTTTTCCGAAAGAAACAACTCCATCTATCTCACTCACAACAGCTGGATTTGATGGATTACGCGCTTCAAACAATTCTGTTAATCTTGGTAGACCCCCAGTGATGTCACCCGCTTTGGCAGAACGACGAGGAATTTTTACCAAGACCTTACCCGTTTTAATCTTTTCACCATCATCAACCATAATGTGTGCTCCAACTGGTAAGTTGTATGAACGTAAGGTATTTCCTTTATTGTCCTGAATAAGTAATGTTGGAATCAACTTTTTGTTTCTTGATTCTGAAATCACTTTTTCTTGGAATCCTGTTTGCTCATCAATTTCAACTTGATAGGAGATACCTTGTTCAATATCTTCATAAGCAATTTTTCCTGTAAATTCAGATATAATTACTCCGTTGTATGGATCCCACTTACAAATCACATCTCCTTTAGAAACTGTATCTCCACTTTTTATTGAGATATGAGACCCATAAGGAATGTTGTTTGTGCTTAAAGTAATTCCTGTCTTTTTATCAACAATTTTTAATTCTGAAGTTCTGGAAATTACAATATCAACTGCTTGTCCTTCAGAGTTTTCCCCTTTTACAGTGGTTAACTCATCAATTTCTGCAATCCCATCAAATTTAGCAAGGAGTTTGTTTTCTTCTGAAACTCCTCCTGCAACACCACCCACGTGGAATGTTCTAAGGGTTAACTGTGTACCGGGCTCACCAATGGATTGAGCTGCGATTACTCCAACAGCTTCCCCTTTTTGTACCATTTTTCCTGTTGCAAGGTTTCTACCATAACACAATGTACAAATTCCTTTTTCCGCTTCACAAGTTAGGGCTGATCGTACTTCAACAGATTCTAAAGCAGAGTCATTAATTTTGTCTGCAACCTCTTCATTTATAAGGTCACCAGAATTTACATATACATCTCTTGTGATTGGGTCAATTACATCATTCAGTGCAATACGCCCTACAATTCTTTCAGAAAGTGATTCTACAACTTCATCATTTTTCTTTAAAGCAGAAACCTCAACACCTCTTAATGTGCCACAGTCATGTTCTTGAATAATAACGTCTTGGGAAACATCAACAAGTCTTCTTGTTAAGTAACCGGCATCAGCCGTTTTTAATGCTGTATCGGCAAGTCCTTTACGAGCACCGTGTGTTGATATAAAATACTCAAGAATTGAAAGACCTTCCTTAAAGTTTGAAAGAATGGGATTTTCAATAATTTCTCCTCCACCGGCTGTTGATTTTTTTGGTTTTGCCATCAGACCACGCATACCGGTTAACTGGCGAATCTGTTCTTTAGATCCACGTGCTCCAGAGTCAAGCATCATATATACTGAATTGAAACCTTGCTTGTCTTCTCTAATACGCTTCATTGATAGTTCAGTTAAAGCCGCATTTGTAGAAGTCCAGATATCAATCACCTGATTGTAACGCTCGTTGTTTGTAATAAGACCCATGTTGTAGTTCATAATGATTCCATCAACTTGATCATTGGCTTCTTGAATCATAGTATGCTTTTCAGGCGGGATAATAATATCACCCAAACTAAATGAGAGTCCCCCTTTGAAAGCATAATCATACCCCATATCTTTAATATCATCTAAAAAAGCTGCAGTTGTGGGAACATCTGTTATTTTTAGAATTTTACCAATAATATCACGCAAAGATTTTTTAGTCAATACTTCATTAAAGAAACCAGCCTTTTCAGGAACTGCTTTATTAAAGAGAACTCTACCAACAGTTGTTTCAATAATTTGATTGACAAGCTCTCCATCAACATTAAAGTCTTTTGTTCTTACTTTTATTCCGGCATTAAGCTCTACTCTTTTCTCATTGTAAGCTATAATTACTTCCTCATCAGAATAAAATGTCAAGCCTTCTCCAACAACTTTATGTTCTGGTGCAGAAATGCGATGCTTTGTCATATAGTACAATCCCAAAACCATATCTTGTGATGGAACTGTAATTGGAGAACCATTTGCCGGATTTAAGATATTGTGTGACGCAAGCATCAACAATTGTGCTTCCAAAATCGCTTCAGGACCCAATGGTAAATGTACCGCCATTTGGTCACCATCAAAATCGGCATTGAATGCTGTACACGCTAATGGGTGTAATTGGATTGCTTTCCCTTCAATTAATTTTGGCTGAAAAGCCTGTATTCCCAATCTGTGAAGCGTTGGGGCACGGTTTAGTAATACGGGGTGTCCTTTCAATACATTTTCTAGTATATCCCATACGACAGGTTCTTTTTTATCTATAATTTTCTTTGCAGATTTTACTGTTTTTACAATACCTCTTTCTATTAGTTTTCTAATAACAAAAGGCTTATAAAGTTCAGCTGCCATATTTTTTGGCAATCCACATTCAAACATTTTTAATTCAGGTCCAACAACAATTACAGAACGCGCTGAATAATCCACACGTTTACCCAGCAAGTTTTGACGAAAACGACCTTGTTTTCCTTTCAATGAATCTGAAAGTGATTTTAAGGGTCTGTTTGCATCTGTCTTAACTGCTGATGATTTTCTGGTGTTGTCAAATAATGAATCAACAGATTCCTGAAGCATACGTTTTTCATTACGTAAAATTACTTCGGGTGCTTTTATTTCAACAAGCCTTTTAAGACGGTTGTTTCTAATAATTACTCTTCTGTATAAGTCATTTAAATCTGAAGTTGCAAAACGACCTCCGTCAAGTGGCACAAGGGGTCTCAATTCCGGAGGAATTACAGGGATTACTTTCATAATCATCCACTCGGCTTTGTTTTCACGATTAAGATTTGATTCTCTAAGTGCTTCAACTACCTGAAGACGTTTTAATGCTTCAGTCTTTCTTTGCTTTGAAGTCTCATTATTTGCTTTGTGCCTTAAATCGTATGATAAGGCATCCAAATCGATGCGTTGTAAAAGTTCAATCAAACACTCTGCACCCATTTTTGCAATAAACTTGTTTGGGTCTGAGTCTTCAAGATATAGATTTTCCTGAGGAAGCGTATCCAGAATATTCAAGTACTCTTCTTCAGTTAAGAAATCCATTTTTTGAAGCGCATCTCCTTCTTCATTTTTAGCGATACCTGGTTGTATAACTACATAACGTTCATAGTAAATAATCATATCCAGTTTCTTGGAGGGTAATCCAAGAAGATATCCTATTTTGTTTGGTAAAGAACGGAAATACCATATATGAGCAACAGGAACAACCAGGTTGATATGTCCCACTCTGTCTCTACGTACTTTTTTCTCTGTTACCTCAACGCCACAACGGTCACAAACGATCCCTTTGTAACGTATTCTTTTATATTTCCCACAGGCACACTCATAGTCTTTAACGGGGCCAAATATACGCTCACAAAACAAACCGTCACGTTCCGGTTTGTGTGTTCGGTAATTGATTGTTTCAGGCTTTAATACCTCACCTCTTGAAGCTCCCAGAATAGATTCCGGTGAAGCCAAGCCGATAGAAATTTTATTAAACTTCTGTGCTGTGTTATTATCTTTATTTCTTGCCATAATTTTTTAAATTCAAAGTTCAAGGTTTAAAGTTCAAGGTTTACTTACCTAGTCACTTTACTCTTCTAAACGAATATCCAGACCAAGTCCTTTCAACTCGTGCATCAATACATTAAATGATTCCGGAAGGCCTGGTTCAGGCATCGTTTCTCCTTTAACAATCGCTTCATAGGTTTTTGCTCTACCTACTACATCATCAGACTTGACTGTAAGAATTTCTCTAAGTGTTGCTGATGCTCCATAGGCTTCCAGTGCCCAAACTTCCATTTCTCCAAAACGCTGACCACCAAATTGTGCTTTACCACCTAGTGGCTGTTGAGTGATTAATGAGTAGGGTCCTATAGAACGCGCGTGCATTTTATCGTCAATCAAATGACCGAGTTTCAACATATAGATAACCCCAACAGTTGCAGGTTGATCAAAACGATCTCCTGTACCACCGTCATAGAGGTATGTATGTCCAAATCTTGGAATACCGGCTTCGTCTGTTAACTCGTTGATTTGATCGAGTGTAGCACCGTCAAAAATTGGTGTAGCAAATTTTCTACCCAGTTTTTGGCCTGCCCAACCAAGAACAGTTTCGTAAATCTGACCAATGTTCATACGAGAAGGTACACCCAATGGATTTAAAACAATATCAACCGGAGTCCCATCTTCTAAGAAAGGCATGTCCTCTTCTCTAACAATTCTGGCAACAATACCTTTGTTTCCGTGACGACCTGCCATTTTATCCCCTACTTTTAATTTACGCTTTTTAGCAATGTAAACCTTAGCGAGTTTTAAAATCCCTGCTGGTAGTTCATCTCCAACAGAGATGGTGAACTTCTCACGTCTCAGGTTACCCTGAAGATCATTCTCCTTTATTTTATAATTGTGTAACAAGTCTGCAACAAGATGATTTGTATCTTCATCTGTTGTCCATGTACCTTGCGTCAAGTGTGTGTAGTCATATACAGCATTTAACATTTTTAGCGTGAATTTTTTTCCTTTAGGGAAAATTTCCTCACCTAAGTCGTTCATAACACCCTGCGCGGTTTTGCCTCCAACAATTGCAAACAATTTTTCAACAAGCACATCTTTTAATTCATTGAATTTTACTTCATATTGAACTTCCAATTCTGCAATGTCTTCTTTATCTTTTGCTCTTTTGCGCTTATCTTTAATTGCTCTTGCAAAAAGTTTTTTATCTATCACAACTCCATTAAGAGATGGGGACGCTTTTAAGGAAGCATCTTTCACATCACCGGCTTTGTCACCAAAAATAGCTCGAAGTAATTTTTCTTCGGGCGTTGGGTCGCTTTCACCTTTTGGAGTAATTTTTCCGATAAGGATATCACCCGGCTTAACTTCTGCACCAATGCGAATCATACCATTTTCATCAAGGTCTTTTGTAGCCTCTTCTGAAACGTTTGGTATGTCGTTTGTCAATTCTTCATTACCCAGTTTGGTATCTCTAACTTCAAGAGAATACTCATCGATATGAATGGATGTAAACACATCATCTCTTACAACTTTTTCAGAAATTACGATAGCATCTTCAAAGTTGTAACCTTTCCAGGGCATAAATGCCACTTTCAAGTTTCTTCCAAGAGCAAGCTCTCCGTTTTCGGTTGCATATCCCTGACATAAAACTTGACCTTTTACAACACGATCTCCTTTTTTTACAATGGGCTTTAAGTTAATGTTTGTTCCCTGGTTTGTCTTACGAAATTTAACTAAACTATAGGTAGTAACAGCACTATCAAATCTTACCAGATTTTCTTCTTCAGTGCGGTCATATTTGATGCTTATTTCATTTGCATCCACATATTCAACAACTCCATCTCCTTCTGCATTAATCAAAACTCTTGAGTCACTCGCAACTTGTCTTTCAAGACCTGTTCCAACAATAGGAGCCTGTGGTGTTAAAAGAGGTACTGCTTGACGCATCATGTTTGATCCCATCAAGGCACGGTTTGCATCATCATGTTCTAAGAAAGGAATAAGCGATGCTGAAATTGATGAAATCTGGTTTGGTGCAACATCAATGTAGTTAACCACATTAGGGTCAACGACCGGAAAGTCACCTTCCATTCTTGCAATAACTTTATCTTTGGTAATGTTTCCATTATCATCAATTGGAATATTTGCCTGAGCAATAAGCTGGCCTTCTTCTTCCTCAGCAGAAAGGTAAATTGGTTTTGATTTGAAATCAATTTTTCCATTTTCTACTTTTCTGTAAGGTGTTTCAAGAAATCCTAGGTTATTAACTTTAGAAAAAACACTCATTGAAGATATTAAACCAATATTGGGTCCTTCAGGTGTTTCGATCGGACATAATCTACCGTAGTGTGTATAATGAACGTCACGCACCTCAAAACCGGCACGTTCTCTGGATAGACCTCCAGGACCTAATGCTGAGAATCTACGCTTGTGGGTGATTTCTGCAATGGGGTTTGTCTGGTCCATAAACTGAGACAACTGGTTTGTTCCAAAGAATGAGTTAATGACCGATGACAAAGTCTTGGCATTAATCAAATCAATAGGAGTAAACACCTCATTGTCTCTCACATTCATTCGCTCTCTAATGGTTCTCGCCATTCTGGCCAGACCCACGCCAAATTGCTGTGAAAGTTGTTCGCCAACTGTTCTCACCCGTCTGTTTGACAAGTGATCTATATCATCAATTTCTGCTTTTGAGTTGATTAACTCAATAAGGTATTTGATGATAGTTATAATATCGTCTTTGGTTAAAACCTGCTTGTCCATAGCGAGGTCTAAACCAAGTTTTTTATTCATTCTGTAACGACCAACTTCTCCTAAATTGTATCGCTGATCACTGAAGAACAATTTGTGGATAATTCCACGAGCAGTTTCTTCATCGGGTGGTTCTGCATTACGAAGTTGACGGTAAATATGTTCAACTGCTTCTTTTTCAGAGTTTGTTGGATCTTTTTGAAGTGTGTTGTGAATAATTGCATAATCTGCAGATTGATTGTCTTCTTTATGAAGTAAAATCGTTTTACTTCCAGAGTCCAATATCTCCTCGATGTGTTCTTTTTCAAGAACTGTATCACGGTCTAAAATAATTTCATTTCTTTCGATTGAAACCACTTCTCCAGTATCCTCATCAACAAAATCCTCGTGCCATGTTTTTAAAACACGTGCAGCTAGTTTTCTGCCTAAATATTTTTTTAATCCGGTTTTTGAAGCTTTTACCTCTTCTGCAAGGTCAAAGATTTCAAGAATATCTTTATCTCTTTCAAAGCCAATTGCTCTAAAAAGAGTTGTAACCGGTAATTTTTTCTTTCTATCGATATAAGCATACATAACGCTATTGATATCGGTAGCAAATTCAATCCAGGAACCTTTAAAAGGGATTACTCTTGCAGAGTATAATTTTGTTCCGTTTGCGTGGAAAGATTGTCCAAAGAAAACCCCCGGAGATCTGTGCAGTTGAGAAACAACTACACGTTCTGCACCGTTGATACAAAATGTACCGCTGGGTGTCATATATGGAATTGTACCCAAATAAACATCTTGAACAATGGTTTCAAAGTCTTCGTGTTCTGGGTCTGTACAATATAATTTGAGTCTTGCCTTTAAAGGGACGCTGTAGGTAAGTCCCCTCTCGATACACTCTTGAATAGAGTATCTTGGCGGATCTACAAAGTAGTCTAAAAATTCTAAAACAAATTGGTTACGGGTATCCGTGATGGGGAAGTTTTCCATGAAGGTTTTATAAAGTCCTTCATTTCCTCTTTCGTCTGACTTAGTTTCCAGCTGGAAAAAATCCTGAAAGGATTTTATTTGAATATCCAGAAAATCGGGGTAATCTGGTGTATTCTTCACAGAGGAAAAATTCAATCTTTCAGTTTGCGTTGCTGACATTAATGGAATGAATTTTAATTAAAATAAAATGAAACTAGCGTAAAACCTAAACGAAACTATTTTTTACGCAAAATGGTTTAGGGCTGTTAGAGCATATATGAATATACTCTAACAGTCTAAACCTTAGGTACTTACCCCTAAAAGTCGGGGTGAATATTTACTTAAGCTCTACTTCAGCTCCAGCCTCTTCTAATGAAGCTTTTAAGCTATCTGCCTCGTCTTTAGAAACACCTTCTTTGATTGTATTTGGCGCACCATCAACCATTTCTTTTG
>JANSXN010000107.1 GCA_024742935.1 Flavobacteriaceae bacterium | reverse complement strand
GTGCTTCTAACTGGGCTGGGTTCAGAGCGTTGGGATCAAATCTGGTTGTTGATTACAAATAAATTAACATGGATTCCTCTTTATGCTATTCTCCTCTATTTGGTATATCGTCATTTTGGCTTAAAAAATATGCTGATTGTGATGGTACTGGTTGCATTGATGATTACTGTTACAGACCAATTGGCAAACCTTTTTAAGCACGGTTTTGAACGCCCCAGACCCTGTCGGGAGGAACATTTAAAAGAACTAATTAGATACATAGCTCCACGTTGTGGCCGCTTTGGATATTTTTCAGCTCATGCTGCCAGTACAATGGCATTGGCAGTTTTTCTTGGATTGTTGTTTAGAAATGCGTACAAATACTTGGTGTTTATCCTTTTATTTTGGGCAGCAATAGTGGGATATAGTCGTATTTATGTTGGGGTACATTATCCACTGGATACATTAACGGGAATGACTATTGGTGCTTTGGTTGGTTTCCTTTTTTATAAAATCGCATTGCGTTTTAAGGTTATAAACAAATAAGCATCAAATTTCAAAGCATCAAATTCCAAATCTATTAACTAATAACAGTTAAACAACAAACAACAAACTCCTACGTCTGTATCACCCCCAGATTAAACGGCTTTTCAATAGGCGCGTGATTGGCAGCTTCAATTCCCATGCTAATCCAGGTGCGTGTGTCCAGTGGGTCTATGATGGCATCTGTCCATAGTCTTGCTGCGGCATAATATGGTGAAATTTGCTCGTCATACCGTGCTTTGATGCGGTCATAGAGTTCTTTTTCTACTTCGGGGGTGATTTCTTTGCCTTTCTTTTTTAGGGACGCGGTTTCAATTTGGAGTAATACTTTGGCAGCACTGTTTCCACTCATTACTGCAAGTTCGGCACTGGGCCAGGCAACGATGAGTCTGGGGTCATAGGCTTTTCCGCACATGGCATAATTACCGGCGCCATAAGAATTTCCGATGACAACTGTAAACTTTGGTACGACCGAGTTACTCACCGCACTCACCATTTTTGCACCGTCTTTAATGATACCGCCATGCTCGCTCTTACTGCCCACCATAAAACCGGTGACATCCTGAATAAACACAAGCGGTATTTTTTTTTGATTGCAATTGGCAATAAATCGCGTGGCTTTATCAGCGCTGTCGCTGTAAATCACACCGCCAAACTGCATTTCTCCTTTTTTGGTTTTGACGAGTTTACGTTGGTTGGCTACAATTCCCACAGCCCAACCATCGATGCGGGCATAGCCGGTGAGGATTGTTTTTCCATAGCCTTCCTTGTATTCTTCAAACTCAGAATTGTCAACCAATCGTTTGATAATCTCCATCATATCATATTGGTCAGCTCGCGAGCGGGGGATTATCCCAAAAATATCATCCGGTTTTTCTGTGGGTTTTGTCGCTTTGATTCGGTTAAAGCCGGCTTTGTCAAAATCCCCAATTTTATTCATTATTTTTTTGATGGTATCGAGTGCATCTTTATCATCCTTGGCCTTGTAATCTGTAACGCCACTTATTTCGCAATGGGTAGTCGCACCACCCAGGGTTTCATTGTCGATGGTTTCGCCAATGGCCGCTTTCACCAGGTAACTTCCGGCAAGGAAAATACTCCCTGTTTTATCAACAATCAAAGCTTCATCACTCATAATGGGAAGGTAAGCGCCACCGGCCACACAGCTGCCCATAACGGCAGAAATTTGTGTAATTCCCATACTGCTCATCACAGCATTGTTTCTAAAAATGCGACCAAAGTGCTCTTTATCGGGAAAAATTTCATCTTGCATGGGTAAATAAACGCCGGCACTGTCAACAAGGTAAATGATGGGAAGTTTATTTTCTATAGCAATTTCCTGCGCTCTGAGGTTCTTTTTTCCGGTAATCGGAAACCAAGCGCCGGCTTTTACAGTTGCATCATTAGCAACAACAAGGCATTGTTTACCGCTCACATAACCCATTTTAACAACCACACCGCCACCGGGACAACCACCGTGTTCTTCATACATGCCCTCGCCTGCAAAAGCACCAATCTCGATACTGGGCTTCTTTTCATCCAGTAAATATTTGATGCGCTCCCGGGCAGTCATTTTACCTTTGGCTTTGTGTTTTTCAATACTTTTCTCTCCGCCGCCCAGTTTTACTTTACTGAGTCGCTGGCGTAAATCTGAGTTAAGCATTTTATTGTGATCTTCGTTTTTATTGAAGTTGATGTCCATAGTCCTTTTTTCTTTGGGCTAAAATACAAAAACTTGATAAAGGAATTTAGAATTCATATTTTAGATTTTCAATAATTGCAAAGCACTATTTACAAATGGAAAGTTCAACTAAATTCACGATATTTGTAATCCGAAAAAAAACCGTAACAATTTTGATTCCCCTTAATTTTAAAATTGTGATTTAAATCAACATAAAATGAATAAAAAGACAAATAAAAATACCATTCTTGGATGGGCAACTTTAATAATGATTGTAATGGGTCTGGTTTTAATCGCCTTGGGTGTTTTTCGCTATAGCGAAATTTCAGGCTGGGGCTTTGGAGCCACCGGTGTAGGTTTTCTTTCTATTGCCTGGGTTTTTAATGAGTTGAAAGGAAGAGTTTAAGGGTTTTAAGTTCAAGGTTTAAGGTTTAAGGTTCAAAGTTTCAAATTAAGTGACCACAAACAAGACCAAAAACCTGAAACCAAAAGTCTAAAATCTAATGTCTAAAATCTAATATCTAAAAAATGTCTGACGATAAAAAAGTAATATTCTCAATGTCCGGGGTTTCAAAAACCTATCCCGGAATGCAATCACCGGTGCTTAAAAAAATCTATTTAAGCTTTTTCTATGGTGCCAAAATTGGTATCCTGGGTCTCAATGGCTCCGGAAAATCTTCCTTGTTAAAAATCATCGCCGGGGTGGATAAAAACTACCAAGGTGATGTGGTGTTTTCACCGGGGTATTCAGTGGGATATTTAGAACAGGAACCTCAGTTAGACCCTGAAAAAACAGTTCTAGAAATCGTTAAAGAAGGCGCTGCAGAAACGGTTGCAATACTTGATGAGTACAACAAAATAAATGATATGTTTGGTCTGGAAGAGGTCTATTCAGACGCAGACAAAATGGAAAAGCTGATGAACCGTCAAGCGGAATTGCAGGATAAAATTGACGCTTCAAACGCCTGGGAATTGGATACCAAGCTGGAAATCGCCATGGACGCCTTGCGCACGCCTGAAGGCGATAAAAAAATTGGTGTTCTCTCAGGAGGTGAAAAACGCCGTGTGGCTTTGTGTCGTCTTTTATTACAGGAACCCGATGTGTTGTTGCTCGATGAGCCCACAAACCACCTTGATGCAGAAAGTGTACATTGGTTGGAACACCACTTAGCACAATATGCCGGAACCGTAATTGCTGTAACGCACGACCGTTATTTCCTTGATAATGTTGCCGGCTGGATTTTAGAGCTTGATAGAGGAGAGGGAATTCCTTGGAAAGGAAATTATTCTTCCTGGCTGGATCAAAAAGCAAAACGCCTTGCTCAGGAAAGTAAAACTGCTTCCAAGCGTCAAAAAACACTGGAGCGCGAACTTGAATGGGTGCGTATGGCGCCAAAAGGAAGACAAACAAAACAAAAAGCGCGTCTTCAGAATTATGATAAATTAATGAGCCAGGACCAGAAGCAACTGGACGAAAAGCTGGAAATCTATATCCCTAACGGACCACGCCTGGGTACCAATGTGATTGAAGCAGTGGGTGTGAGTAAAGGCTATGATGACAAATTGCTCTATGACAATTTAAACTTTAACTTACCACAAGCCGGAATTGTTGGTGTTATTGGGCCAAACGGTGCCGGTAAAACCACCATTTTCAGAATGATAATGGGAGAAGAGCAACCCGATAAGGGCGAATTCAAAGTGGGGGAGACCGTTAAAATTGCTTATGTAGATCAAAACCATTCCAATATAGACTCCAATAAATCCATCTGGGAAAACTTTTGCAATAGTCAGGAGTTGATAATGATGGGCGGAAGACAAGTAAACTCAAGAGCTTATTTAAGTCGTTTTAATTTTGGCGGAAGCGAACAAAACAAAAAAGTATCCACCCTCTCAGGTGGTGAACGCAACAGGTTGCACCTGGCAATGACGCTAAAAGAAGAAGGCAATGTGCTGTTACTCGATGAGCCCACAAACGACCTCGATGTAAACACGCTGAGAGCACTGGAAGAAGGTTTGGAAAACTTTGCAGGCTGCGCCGTTGTGATTTCTCACGACCGCTGGTTTCTGGACAGAATCTGTACACACATACTCGCTTTTGAAGGAAATAGCGAAGTGTATTTCTTTGAAGGAAGCTTTAGTGATTATGAAGAAAACAAAAAGAAACGTCTTGGCGGTGACTTGATGCCAAAACGAATTAAATACAGAAAGTTAGTGAGATAGTTTTTTTAGTTTTAAATACACTTTTAAAGGATACGATTTTTAACCATAAAATCGTATCCTTTTTTTAGTACAAGAATATTTGGAGCTTTTTAACATCACTCAATTTTTCCTTGAATAAAACAACTATCAATTTTCTTATTATTTTTCAAAAACCCACCGAGTATGACAAAAGTCATTTTTTGGATAATGCCATAAAACTACTTTTGAAATCAAACTTCAATTCATGAATGTTATTTACTTAACGCTGATTATCAGCACCATAGTGGCTATTGTCTTTTTTGTCATCTTTATTTTTAGTTTAAAGAGGGGTCAATATGACGACACATACACACCTTCTGTGCGCATGCTGTTTGATGATGAACTGGTAAAAGATAAGACTTCTGAAAAAAACACTACTTCACAAAATACAACTACATCAACTAATTCAAAAACCAATAAATCTGAAACTTAATTATGGAAGTACAGCAATTTTATTACGATAATAAAATCGTAAAGAAGTTTGTAAATGCGACCATTTTCTGGGGCATTATAGGGATGACAGTAGGACTGCTGCTCGCCTTTATGTTTTTATTTCCTAACCTAACGGACGGTATCTCTTGGCTAAGCTTTGGGCGATTGCGACCGTTGCATACCAATGCAGTCATCTTCGCCTTTGTGGGCAATGCCATCTTCGCGGGTGTTTATTATTCTACACAACGATTGCTCAAAGCCCGAATGTGGAAGGATTGGTTGAGCAACCTTAATTTTTGGGGCTGGCAGGCCATCATCGTAGGTGCTGCCATCACCTTGCCGTTGGGTTATACCACCTCAAAAGAATATGCCGAGCTGGAATGGCCTTTTGACATTGCGATTGCCCTGATTTGGGTTGCCTTTGGTGCTAACCTAATAGGTACAATTCTCAAAAGAAGACAGCGCCATTTGTATGTTGCCATTTGGTTCTATTTGGGAACATTCGTAACGGTGGCGGT
>JANSXN010000012.1 GCA_024742935.1 Flavobacteriaceae bacterium | reverse complement strand
GTTTGGGTCATAACGATATGTAAAAGTTATTGACTCACCAATTTCATTATCATCTCCATCAACCTGGAAAAATTTCCAAACAAAATCCATTGGGTAATTACTCCCATCACCTTCATTTTCATTAAAAAATTTATCAAATTCAGCATTAGTACCTCCAGCAGGAATGGTTACCGGTCCTCCGGAAACAGGGTAAGTCTCTCCCTCCTGTACATCAAAAATACAAAGTGTAGCAAAACAAAATTGATAAGCACTACCATCTCCATTTGTGATAGATTCTAATTTTATTCTAACAAAAATCTCATCTGTTTGAGATTCATTATTAATCCAGAAGTATAAAGTACCATCAGATGCTAAGGTTGAATTAAAGCCTCTAATATCTCCATCTAAAATGGGTACATCATCATAATCAGTTACATTAAACTGAGCAAATGTAAATGTTGATATAAATAAAAAAACAAGTAATAAAGATATCTTTTTCATAATAGTGATTTTAAAAAAAGGGGAGGCCAGAAAGACCCCCCCGGGAAAATTTATTTAATAATTAATTTTTGGGTTGAATTATTTATGCCATCATTCATTTTGACAAGGTATAAACCTGTATTAAGAGCACTCAAGTCAATTTGATTTCCATTTGAAACATCAGTTGTATTGAAGACCTGTTTCCCTGTTAAATCAAATATAGTGATGTTTAAATTATTTTTGGTTTGAACATTAAGAATTCCGCTGGTTGGATTTGGGTAAATCAGCACAGCCATTTCATCATTTTCGTTAAGTGAAAGTGGACTATTTGAAACTGAAAAGTTTTCAGACTCTCCTGAGCCATAATTACCATTGGTTGAATAAATAATTAATCCATCAGAATCAGCAAGTGAAACTGGACCACCACCATCTCCAAATGTATCAATGAGGTTGAAAGTAAAACAGTTATTTGGTAATTCAATTTCTACGTTAATCGTTTGATTATTGCCATAAGGACCTCCTTGGATAATGGTTTGTCCTTCAGGGTTTTTAATATTCCATCTCACTTCGCTACCCCAGTTATCAGTTTGAATAGTTAGGTCCAATTCATAGTTGCTTTCAACTGCTTCGTCAAAGTTGAGTGTCATTTCATTGTTTGAATTGTCATCATCATTTTCTATTGTAACAACTAAGGTATTGTTTGCCTGCAAGTTATACTGTATCTCAGGCAATTCGATAGTTTGAGAGGAAACAGAGTTGAGTTCTCCATTCCATTCATAAGATTGAACCGCTCCTCCATTCACAGAATATTCAATTGTGAGTGAAGTTGCGTCATTTGACCCAACGTTTTGAACCTTTATTGTTGGAGTAATTACATCATTACACTGATTCATTATTTCACCTATCTCATTTATTCTAATATCATTAGCATTTGCTAAACCTGTGTAAGTAGCAAATGCCCCGTTACCGCTAATAATATTTTGTTGTGTTTCTGTTATGAAAACCACAAGCTCTAGTTCTGCTTCAAAAAAATCGACAGGAACTCCGTTGTAGTCTGCAGGAATAGTATATGTAAAAGTTTCATCTACAAAGCTACCTGTAGTTGTTGTGTTGATATCAACACCCCATTGTCCTGTTAACAAATGAACTAATCTATGCATGTGTACATAATTATTTCCCATATTACCGCCACTTTGTGGTCCTAGTGTGTTGTTCTGTAATAAGGCTACGTTTAGTTTGTTTGTTGATTGTGGGCTGTTACCGGTATAGTATGCTTCAACATGAACTGTTAATTCTCGGGTATTGATGTCAATTTCTGCTTCGACACCTACATTCACATATGAAGATTGAGCGATTGTCTCATTTGAAGAAACTGTCCAAAAGCTTCTACTCATTGCAGTTGTTCCCGGTGCGGTCATTTCTCTTCCAGGAAAATTTTGACGGTTTACAGTACCTGACGGATAACCAAAGCCACCACCGGAATACGATTGATTAACTATCGCATTTCCAAAGGGCGTTCTAAAATCAGGTTGACCGGCACCGGGGTTTGCAAACCCACCTTGATGAATGTTAATAACAAAAAAATCATCTGGGTTATTGGCTTTGATGGCATTTGCAATTGCATGCCCTTGTGGACAAAATTGACAGTTAATTCCTGTAAATTCCTCTAAAATTGCTTTTCTGTTTTCGGGATCTGTGTTTACTATTGTTTGGCTAAAAAGGGGAAAAGCCACAAAAAGTAAAGCGACTGGTAAAAGTAATTTTTTAAACATAATTGTTAGTTTTTAAGTTTTTTCGTTAGAATAATTTTCAAATATAATATTTATAAATAAATTAAAGAAAATTTAACATTATTCATTTTGGATTTATTAGTTAGATTTCTAAATAAAATTTTGATTTTATTTAAATTTTAAAATTTATATTGTTAATATTGCTTTTCAAATCTAATACATTTCTAAACTATGAAAGTTCTATTTTCCCTTTTTGTAACCTTCTTTTTTCTGAATTCCTTTGCTCAAAACGAGCTACCTGATATGACCTTAAAAAATCTTGACGGAACAGACGTAAACATTCAGGATATTTCAAAAAACGATCAAATTGTTATCGTTTCGCTATGGGCAACCTGGTGTGTACCCTGCATTAATGAACTTGACGCTATTAGTGAAGTATGGGAGCAATGGAAAGATGAAACCAATGTAAAACTTTATGCAATCTCTGTTGATGATGCCAGAAGCGTCAGAAGAGTGAGACCTATGATTAATGGAAAAAGCTGGGATTATGAATTTCTACTCGACACAAACAATGACTTAAGGAGAGTACTTGGCGCCGCTACAGTTCCTCTAACGATGGTTGTTAAAAACAATAAAATTCTTTACAGACATTCAGGATATACGCCAGGTGCAGAAGATGAATTGTATGACAAAGTCGTGAAAAACTCCAAATAATCCCCAAGCAAACCAACAAAAAAACTTATTATGAAAAAAACATTGGTGGCAATTTTTTGCATATTCTCTACTTACGCTTTACTATCTCAAGATTCCGGAATTTTTTTTGGTGGATTTGAATCAAATTCACAATGGCTTCAGGATGATGAAGGCTTAGATATTCTGGCACCCCAAGAGCGCTTTCGTGCAAACAATTATCTTACTTTAAACTATAATTTAGGAAAATTTACTGCCGGTATTCAATATGAATCCTACCTTCCAGTTCCACTTTTGGGCTATGCACCAAATCTTGAAGGAAATGGTATTGGCACTTACTATCTGAATTTCAAACATGAATCTCTTGATATCACCGCAGGATACCTTTATGAACAGTTTGGAAGTGGTTTGATCTTGAGATTCTGGGAAGACAGGCAATTGGGTTTGAACAATGCTCTAAAAGGAGTAAGGGTTAAATTTTCTCCCACAGACTACCTACATTTAATGGGTGTTTATGGTGAGCAGCGCAATGGTTTTGAAACCTCAGCCGGGGTAACTCAAGGAGTTGATGCCATATTAGACTTGGGTCAAATCCTGGAAGTTGATGATTTATTTTTAGACCTAGGTGGAAGCTATGTTGGCAGATACCAGGATAATCTTGGTAGTTTAAATTTACCCTCTGCTGTCAATGCTTATTCAGGAAGAATTGACTTGTTATACAAAAGTTTTACAGCAGGCTTTGAAGCTATCCACAAAGAACCAGACGTTCTAGTCAACGAAGGCGTCATAACAAACAATGAAGAACTTTACAAAGGCTCGGCTATTTTGTTAAATTTGGGCTATTCTCAAAGGGGCCTTGGCATCAATGCTGCATTAAGGCGCATTGAAAATTTTAGTTTTTATGCAGACCGCTTTGCAGAAGGAAATGAATTTAATCAGGAGTTGATTAACTATGTTCCCGGGCTTACAAAACAACACGACTATCAATTAACAAACATCTATGTTTACAACCCCCAGGCTCGTTTACTTATAACAGAAACTCAAACACAAGCCGGTGAAATGGGAGCCCAAATTGATGGGTTTTACACTTTTGAAAAAGACACTCCACTTGGCGGAAAATATGGTACAAAAATAAGTATGAATTTTGCCTACTGGGCCGGCCTTGATGCTGAATTTGATGTAGAAAACAATGGTTATAAATCCGAGTTTATTGGTATGGATGGAGACCGCTACTTCAGAGAGTTTTCTACCGAAATAAGAAAAAGATGGACTGAAAATCTAAGCGGAATTTACACATACAACAATGTCATAATTGACAAAGGAATAACAGATGGTAGCCCGCTTGCAATTGATGATATACTTGCAAATATCGCAGTACTTGAACATACTTACCGCCTAGGTGGTGGAAAAGCACTGCGTTTTGAATTACAACACTTATGGACAGATGATGACCGAAAAAACTGGGCTGCAACTTTGCTTGAATACAACTTCTCACCACGTTTAGGAGTTTATGTAACAGACTCGTGGAATTATGGAGGTGATGATGAAATTCACTACTACAATGTCGGCGGAAGTTACACCAAAGGAAGAACAAGACTTGCTTTAAACTATGGCCGTCAACGTGGCGGTTTGATTTGTGTTGGAGGAGTTTGCAGACTTGTTCCTGAAAATACAGGATTCTCAATGAATCTTGCAGTCTCTTTTTAATTTAAAAATTTTATTTCATAACGAATGTCTGGCTTTTAAAGCCAGACATTTTTATTTTAAATGAATTCAAATTTGATTTAATATCCTTATATTCGGGTATCTAAAAAATTCAACTTATGAAAAAGCTTTACTTTTTAATTGTTCTTCTCTTTCCACTTTTTATTTCAGCTCAAAATTTGCAGCCTGATTTTTTCAATTCTCTCGACAAATCACAAATCACCTCGGGTATATTGTATGACCGTGTGTATCCAATAGCAGACTTAACTTCTGAAACATCTTTTACCACCGGAAACAAAATGACTCAAGCGCTTTCTGAACTCTCCAGAGCAGATTATTTCAATAAATTTCCCGAGTACAACAACATAAAAGAACAAAAAAAACAGGCATTTTTAAACAATCAAGTGCTTCTAAGTATTGTGATTTCAGAAATACAAAAGATTAATACTTCTGCTTTCGATGAAGGTTATATAACTGTCAATACAGAAGGTAATCTTCATTTAAACCAACCGTTGCAGAGACATCATTTTGACAGCTATAAAGTTCATTTAGGGGCTCCTTTGGTTGAAAGCCACAAAGGACTTAGTGTTACATTCAGCTTTCCGGAATCATTAATTTTCAACACAACAAACTTCCAAATACAAAACATTCTAGTCGATTTTAACAATAATGGATTTGAAAATATCTCCCCCAATCAATCAAAAACCATACATTTCAATTCTGAAGGTGACAAACCCATTACATTCAAAATCACTTTGGAAAACAACGAAGAGCTGCTTTTGTATTCTTCCATCAATATTTCCAAAAGCACAGCAGATTACAACGCCCGAAATGCCGGCGCTATTCAACCCATAGAGTCCACAATTCCTTATCAAGGTTTTGGTGAAAGCCAGGCCTACACCGGGATTGGAGAATTTCAAATCTTTGTTGACAATGTAGATGGAATTCTTGATAAACCCATCATCATCATTGACGGTTTTGACCCGGGCGACACACGTGACATTACCGCCGTTTATGATTTAATGAACTTTAACAACGGAACAGAAAATCTGGCTGATGAAGCCAGGGATTTGGGCTATGACGTGGTGATTTTAAACTTTCCGACTTATATCCGAAACGGAAGTGAGGTCATCGACGGCGGTGCAGATTTTATTCAACGAAATGCTTTTATCCTGGTTGAACTTATCAATGAAATTAACGCTCAAAAAGTGGGTGATGAAGAACTTGTTATTATTGGACCCAGCATGGGCGGACTTATCTCAAGATATGCACTTGCTTATATGGAACAGAACAGTCTTGAACACGATACCCGTCTTTGGTTGTCTTTTGACGCACCTCATTTGGGAGCTAATGTGCCCATCGGGTTTCAGCATTTGTTAAACTACATCGCTTTTGGTCCCGTGGGTGATGTGGCTTTTCAGGATTTAGTAAACGGTCTTTTGCGCAATCCGGCTGCAAGTCAAATGTTGTTAGACCATCTTGACGGTCATTTATTACCCGGTGACCCGGTAGAGTTTGACCCTACAATCGTTTTGCCCACCGGTGCTCCCAACTTTAGAACCGACTTTCAAAACGAACTCGATGCCTTGGGTTACCCTCAAGACACCAGAAATATAGCAATCTCAAACGGAAGCGGCTCAGGCGAGACTACCGGCACTCCCGGTATGAACGTGATTGACTGGACCTTTTATCCCGATGGCCCCGGAGGAAGCACACGTGCTCTCATCGAATTGTATTTTACCCCTCCTGCTTCACAAACCATAAGAGTTAGCAGAATAAGAAGTCAAATTCAAATTGTAGTTTGGATAACTGTTGACGAAAGTGAAGCCTTTGCTATGTCACCGGCTTCTTCTGCAGGACTCGACAGTGCCCCTGGCGGTCAGTTTGATATTGCCGGTTTGGCTGCTGGTGCAGGTAACAACCCCATATTAATTGAATTTTTAGACAACCTCAATATTGATGCATTTGATTTTATACCCACCTTGAGTTCGTTGGCAATCACCACCACAAACGACTGGTATGCCCCTGTAAACGAAAGTGATATCAATGTTTTTGATGCCTTTTACATTCCTGATAGCAATGAACAACACGTAACATTGACACAGGAAAATGTTGATTTTGCAAGAGACGAGATCTTTATAGACCCACTTTCAACTGAAACGTTTAATCCTATAAGATTACTACTTGAAAACAATCCCATCAATGACCAACTTGTGTTGCTGGGTTCTTTAGAAAATGCCGAACTTCAAATCGTTGATCTCACCGGAAAAGTAATTTTTAAAGAAACCAAAACCTTAGAAAACAGAACCACTATCCCCATTAATGTGAGCAGTGGTTTGTATATTCTTTCCATTTCAAAAGAACATGTGAACCAAAAAATAAAATTTGTGGTGCGGTAGAATAAAAATCTAAAATATCTGGAATAAATGTTAGGGTTATACTAATGTTGGCAGCAAGTCGATAAAAATAACATATAACTGTTAGTAAATGAAAACAATAATTATCTTACTGTTATTTCCAATATTTATATTTGGCCAAAACAATAATGGGGTTTTAAACAAGATAAAACTGATCGAATCCCAAATACAATTTGCTGACAGTATTTCTAGCTATAACCAAGAGGAAATTAAAAATTTGGAAATTATTCTTGCGCATAGCAGAATTGATGGCAAGCCAACAAAACCAATTAATATTCAAATTAGAGTATTAAGGAATTCTGATCAAATATTACGTATCGGATATAAACAAAGCGACTCTGAAGAATATTTCAACTATTACTATTCCGATTTTAAACTTATATATGCAGAGTCCTATTCCATACTTGAAAAGGGTGAAAAAATAATAAAAAAGAAATTCTATTATGACAAAGAAAAATTAATTTACCCTTCAATAGAAAATTATGACCTTGAAGAAATAGATATTTTCATAAAAGCCAAGGAATTGTTCAAATCTAATATTTAAAGAAGAACCATCTGCTAACAACATATAAAAACAATGCTAAATCAGTCTCAAATCAAATAACATTGCTCGCTAGCTTAACGGATTGTCCTGCAGACAACCAAGCTCGCCCGCTCACACTGTTTTTATTCGAGACGTTTTCAAACTTTAAAAATCAATAAAAGATTCCAAAAAAATCTTGATTTCAATTTGGTTTGAAAATTACCGCAACCCCGCAATACTCTCCTTCAAAGTATTAATTTTTGCCAGCGCATCGGCTTCTTTTTTTCTTTCGGAAGTGATAACCGCCTCAGGTGCATTATTGACAAATCGTTCATTTGCCAATTTACCTTGAACCGATTTTAAAAATCCTTGGGTGTATATGAGTTCTGCATCCAACTTTTCAATTACTTCTTCCACAATAATTGCTCCTTAAACAGGAATAAAATATTCATTTGATTTTACTCTGAAACTCAAAGCTCCGGTTACTTTTTCATCAACATAACTGAGTGATTCTATATTTCCAAGTTTCGAAATGATGGAATCAAAAGCTGCACTAAAACCTTCAGCATTCATTACTGAAAGATTAATCGTGTCTTTAAATGAAATATTTTTTTCCTTTCTAATCGTTCTTATTCCTGAAATTACTTCGGCAGCAATCTCAAAGTCTGAAATCAAGGACTTTTCAAAAGAGGTCGCTTCCGGCCAATGATTGATAATCAATGCTTCTTCAGGAGTTCTCTCTTTAATGCTTTGCCAGATTTCTTCAGTTAAAAACGGCATATAAGGATGTAACAATCGTAGATTATTTTCCAAAGCATCAATCACGGCGTCAAAGGTTTTCCTGTCAATGGGCTGACCAAAAGCGGGTTTGACCATTTCAAGCAACCAGGAACAAAAATCATCCCAAACCAGCTTGTAAGTAGCCATCAATGCATCACTAATTCTGTATTTACTGAAGTGATCTTCAATTTCAATAAGTGTATTTTGCAACTTGGCATTGTACCAGGCCAAAGCCTTATTTGCATAATCAGGTTGTGGGATTTCTGCTATTTCCCAACCTTCAACAAGCCTGAAGGCATTCCAAATTTTGTTTGCAAAGCCTTTTCCCTGACTACACAGTTGTTCATCAAAAAGCAAGTCGTTCCCTGCAGAGGCGCTTAAAAGTAATCCTACCCGCACACCGTCTGCTCCATAGTGTTCTATGAGTCCCAAAGCATCCGGCGAGTTGCCCAGAGATTTTGACATTTTGCGGCGTTGCTTATCTCTCACAAGTCCTGTTAAATATACATTTTCAAAGGGTCGCTTTCCGGTGTATTCATAGCCGGCAATAATCATTCTGGCAACCCAGAAAAATAAAATATCAGGTCCGGTAACCAGATCATTTGTGGGATAATAGTATTTGAATTCTTCATTTTCAGGGTCAAGAATACCTCCAAAAACACTCATAGGCCATAACCAGGATGAAAACCAGGTATCAAGGGCATCAGGGTCTTGAGTGAGTTCATTTTCAGAAAGATTTTCATTTCCGGATTTTTTTCGCGCAAGCAAAAGGGCTTCTTCCTTAGTGGCGGCCACCACAAAATCGTCTTTACCATCACCAAAATAAAACGCCGGAATTTGCTGTCCCCACCATAATTGACGTGAGATATTCCAGTCTCTTATATTTTCCATCCAGTGACGGTAGGTATTGTCAAACTTTTTAGGAAAAAGTTTGACTTCTTCGGTTTCAAGTACTGCTTTGATTGCAGGTTTTACGAGTTCTTCCATATTCAAAAACCACTGATCACTAAGGCGAGGTTCAATGACCGCTTTGGTGCGCTCACTGGTCCCCACTTTATTAAGATAATCCTCAATTTTCAAAATATGCCCTTTTTCTTCGAGCTCTTTGACGATTTGCTTTCTAACCTCAAAACGGTCTTTACCTTCATAATGCAAACCAAAAGAGTTCAAAGTTCCGTTTGGGTTTAAAATGTCAATAATCTCTAATTGGTGCTTATCTCCCAGTATTTTATCGTTTTCATCATGAGCCGGTGTTACTTTTAAGCAACCCGTACCAAACTCCATATCAACATAGTCGTCTTCAATAATGGGAATCACACGGTTTGCAATGGGTACAATCGCCTTTTTCCCTTTAAGATGAGTGAATCGCTCATCATTTGGGTTGATACAGATGGCAGTGTCTCCTAAAATGGTTTCAGGACGAGTGGTAGCAATGGTTAGTGAATCTTCACTACCTTCAATTTTATATTTTATAAAGTATAGTTTCCCTTGTTGTTCTTCAAAAATCACTTCTTCATCAGAAAGGGTGGTTTGAGCTTCAGGATCCCAGTTTACCATTCTGAAACCACGGTAAATCAATCCTTTGTTATACAAGTCAACAAAGGATTTTATAACAGATGCTGACATATCGTCATCAAGAGTGAACTTGGTGCGGTCCCAGTCACAGGAGCAGCCTAATTTTTTGAGTTGTTCAAGAATAATTCCGCCATGTTTGTCTGTCCATTCCCAGGCGTGTTTCAAAAATTCCTCCCGGGTTAAATCAGCCTTATTGATACCTTCTTCTTTTAATTTTGCCACGACTTTAGCTTCTGTGGCAATTGAGGCGTGGTCTGTGCCGGGAACCCAGCAAGCGTTAAAACCCTGCAAACGTGCTCTTCGTATCAATACATCCTGAATGGTATTGTTCAACATATGACCCATGTGCAATACTCCGGTAACATTGGGTGGCGGAATGACAATGGTATAGGGTGTTTTCTCATTGGGCACCGAATGAAAATAATTATTTTTCATCCAGTAGCCATACCATTTGTCCTCAACGGCTTGTGCATCATAGTTTGACGAGATACTCATTTTTTGGTCTGATTTTTGAAATAGATTGCAAAAGTAGTTATAACTTCAAGATTATAAAAGTGAATAACTTAATTTGCTTGAAGTTTAAAAAGTAATTACATTAGCAACTTAAAACTTAGAAATTATGAAAAAAATTGTATTAATATTGTTTGTTGGACTTATTGGTTTTGCTACACAAGCTCAAACGGCAAAAATAACTTTTGAAGAAACCACCATTGATTATGGTGAAATTGAGAAAGGTGCCGATGGTGTGAGAGTATTTAAATTAACAAACACGGGTGATGCGCCATTAGTGATTGAGGATATCAAGTCAACTTGTGGTTGTACCATTCCTAAAAAACCGGCCGGCCCCATAATGCCGGGTGCTTCAGACAGCATTGAAGTAAAATATGACACCAACCGTGTGGGTCCTATAAGACGTGCAATTAGTGTGTATTCAAATGCAGATGAACCCATAGTTACTTTAAACATTAGAGGAAACGTAAAAGGGTAAAAAAAATACTTTAATTATATAATTTAAAGTCCTCTTTTATAAAGGGGACTTTTTTTATTGGATATCGTTCAACTCAAATTTTACTTGCTGTTCAACTCCATTTCTCAAAATTTTCATCCGAATTATTTTTCCTTCTTTATTGTAAAACAATTGATTGAGTTCATTGAGGGTGTATTGGTATGCCGGCTTTCTGTTTACCTCCAGTATTTCATCTCCCACTCTCACACCCGCCAGAGACGCCGGCGAATTATCTCTTACTTCAATCACTTCAAAGAGCTGTTTTAAATTCAATTCGATGTTTGAACTTAGGTTGAGACTAAAAACATTCATGGTTTCATTTTGGTTTAAATTATAAGCATCTGGTTTAATTCCACTTCTTTCTTTTACCAGTGCAAATCCACCGTGTTGCAGGGTGAGTCCACTCATGTTGTAATGAAAGGGGTCCTTGAAAAAACTGTTTTTCTTTAAAGTTAAATGCGCATTTTTATAATCAATAGTCCAATTAAAACGTTTTAAAATTTCGCCGCCAAGGCTGCCGTTTCTGTTGCCCAAATCTTCAATGACATCCAAAAATTCAATGTCAGGATACGAAGTATTAACTTGTTCCAATTCATAGTGCCCCAAAACAAAACCATCAACTTTTGAGCGCTTACCATATATACTGCCATTGATTCCAAGTCCCAAATAATCTTCAAATGCACCCTCGGGAACACGTATTCCCTCCTCGCTGTTTTCAAATAACCACAATCCATCTCCGGATCCGGAATCAATCAACAAATTGACATTTCTTAAGGTGTCATCTTCAATAAATTGTGCGGCTACATAAGGTTTGTTTTTATAAATTACAAGGTCTTTCTCAACGCATTTTCGACAGCTTCTTTTTTTAAAATGTTCCGGTAAAGTAAAACGCATTCGTTCTCTTGAATTATTAATTTCAACTACAAAATCCTTTAAAAAATCGGCGCCAATAATACCGTGAACAGGATAGCCTAAACGTGACGAAAAGCTCAAAGACCCGTCAAATACAACATAAATAGTTTGATTGGTACTTGTTGCTTCACCAATTTGGATAGTGTTCCCATCAGATTTGAGTGCATCAACCGGTTCACCTTTTCCCAGACCTCTCAATTTGATGACTTGATAGTTAAATAACTCTATGGAGTCTGTATCTTCAAAACTAAAAATAACCGTTGAGGAAGCCCCTGTGTCCAATAAAAAAGTTAAAGGGACATCGTTTACTTTTACAGGTACTAAAATCAAGTTGTTGATGAGTTTGAAATTCACTTTATCACTGACTTTATTTTTTGAAAACTCAAAATTTCCCTGACTCCAAAGCAAATTGCTTAACAGAAGAAAAAGGAAAAAAAGGAACCGTTTATGCTTAAAATTCAAGTCGTGTATTTTTAATTAATTGGAGTGCTTTTTATTACAATCTTAAAGAAATCTTTGAGGAAATCTTAATTATATTTTGCAACTTTGTAAGCTAAAAATACAACAAAATGCCACAAATTTCTAATAAAGGAAAGTTAATGCCGGAGTCACCTATAAGAAAGTTAGTTCCTTATGCAGACTTAGCACAACAAAGAGGTCGGAAAATTTATTATTTAAACATTGGTCAACCCGATATTAAAACTCCTGAAGTTGCTTTAAATGCCATTAAAAACAACGATATCTCTGTCTTGTCTTACAGTCACTCTGCCGGTTTTGAAAGTTATAGAAAAAAACTGGCAACTTACTATAAAACCATTGAACCCAATATAAGTTCAGACAACATAATTGTAACAACAGGCGGTTCTGAAGCACTTCTTTTTGCTATGGGAAGCATTGCAGATGCCGATGATGAAATCATTATCCCCGAGCCCTTTTATGCCAATTATAACGGTTTTGCAACCGCCAGTGGTGTGAAAGTCGTTCCTGTGATTTCTTCTATCGAAAATAATTTTGGACTTCCACCTGTTTCTGAATTTGAAAAACTCATTTCGTCAAAAACCAAAGCTATTCTTATTTGTAATCCCGGCAATCCAACCGGGTATTTATACACCAAAGAAGAAATCGACCAGCTTGCCGCTTTGGTTAAAAAGCACGATTTGTTTTTAATCGCTGATGAAGTCTATAGAGAGTTTGCTTATGATGGTTTGCAACACCATTCAATATTAGCTGTGCCAGGTATTGATGAAAACGCCATTGTGATTGACTCAGTTTCCAAAAGATACAGTATGTGTGGAGCGCGCATTGGTTGCATTGTCTCAAAAAACAAAGAAATTATGGCTACAGCCATGAAATTTGCACAAGCACGCTTGAGTCCACCTACTTTTGCTCAGATTGCCAGCGAGGCTGCTTTAGAAACCCCGCAATCTTATTTTGACGATGTCATTACAGAATACAAAGACCGCAGGGATTTACTGGTTTCTGAGCTTAGAAAAATTCCCAATGTAAAAGTAGCAAACCCCGGCGGTGCCTTTTATTGCATTGCCGAGTTACCGGTGAAAGACGCCGATGATTTTGCCCGCTGGTTGCTGGAGGAATTTGAACACAATAACGAAACAGTAATGGTTGCCCCCGCCGCCGGATTTTACTCCACCCCCGGTGCCGGAAAAAACCAAGTGCGCATCGCCTATGTTCTTAAAAAAGAAGACCTGCAAAGCGCCGTAAACATTTTAAAAGTAGCCCTTGAACACTATAAAGGTTGATACAAATTGTAGAAAATAAAAATCTAAAACAATACAACACTTTTGGTGTAAACGCTTACGCGAAATACTTTGCAGAAGTGAACACAGTTGATGAACTGCATCAAATACTTCAAGACACGCGTTTTCCCGAAAAATTTATTTTAGGCGGAGGCAGCAATATGTTACTCACCAAAGATGTGGACACACTCGTTATTCACATCAACCTTAAAGGAATCTCCATTGATTTTGAAGATGACTACTGTGTTCACCTCAAAATAATGGCAGGTGAAAACTGGCACCAACTGGTTTTATATTGTCTTGAAAACAACTATGGTGGGATTGAAAACTTATCCCTCATTCCCGGAAATACTGGGACTGCACCCATACAAAACATTGGCGCTTATGGTGTCGAACTCAAAGATGTTTTTGTGTCCTGTGAAGCGATGCACGTTGAGCGAGGTGAAATGAAAACATTTGATTTAGACGCGTGTCAATTTGGTTACCGCAGTTCGCTGTTCAAAACTACTGAAAAAGGTAACTACATCATCACGAGTGTTACGCTAAAACTCACTAAAAAAGACCATAAAATCAATGTGGGTTATGGTGCCATTCAGGATGAGTTATTGAAAATGAATGTTGAAAAACCCACGATACAAGATGTTTCAAAGGCGGTGATTGCAATTAGACAATCCAAATTACCAGATCCCAATGAGCTGGGCAACAGTGGTAGTTTTTTTAAAAACCCGGTGATTGACAGGCCTGCATTTGAAGCGTTTATTTCCCGATTTCCGGAAGCACCTTTTTACAAAGTTTCAGAAAGCGAATACAAAATACCTGCGGGCTGGCTCATTGAACAGGCAGGATTTAAAGGAAAACGCTATGGCGACGCCGGTGTACACGCAAAACAAGCTTTGGTACTCGTTAATTACGGCAACGCCACAGGAGCTGAAATTCTGGTACTCTCAAAAAAAATAAGAGCAACTATTTGGGAACGTTTTGGTATTGAAATTGAGGCGGAGGTGAATGTGGTTTAGGTTTTTTATGCTCATATTTTTATACTTCATTTAACGACAATTCTTTTAACATTTTGCTATCTTTGCAACAAAGTTACTATCATGAAATTATTTTTAATCACACTCGTGCTTTTAGGGCTTGCTATCGCAGGTATTGCTATTAAATTATGGGCAAAAAAAGACGGTAAATTTGCCGGCACTTGCGCCAGCCAAAGCCCGTTTTTGAACACAGAAGGAGAAAACTGTGGCTTTTGCGGTAAAACACCAGACCAGTTTGACAATTGTACTGAAGAAGTTCACTCTTAAAATCGCTACTCTACTTTTATGTTTTCAACACTACTCATTGCTTTTGCTGTTGTTGTCGTTGTAAACTGTCTTTTCTATATGCTCTTAGGCAACTATGCTTTTGCCAAATCTTCACAACCGACTTTACAAAGTAACATTCCGGTTTCAGTGATTGTTTGTTCAAAAAATGAAGCTGAAAACTTAAAAAATAACATTCCGCTTTGGCTCGCTCAGGAGTACCCAAATTTTGAATTAATCCTTGTCAATGATGCTTCTGTAGATACTACGCTTGATGTGATTGAACATTTTGCTGAGAAAGATTCAAGAATCAAAATCGTCAATGTAGAAAATAATGAAGCTTTCTGGGCCAATAAAAAATATGCGCTCACACTGGGTATCAAAAAAGCAAAAAACAATCATCTTCTCTTCACTGATGCCGACTGTAAACCCGCTTCCCCTTTATGGGTTCAACAGATGGCAAATCACTTCAGCATTGAAAAACATCTTGTGCTTGGTTATGGCGCTTACGCGAAAGCAAATGGCTTTTTAAATAAACTCGTGCGCTTTGAAACTTTTATGGCTGCATTGCAATATTTTGGTTTTGCAAAACTGGGGTTGCCTTATATGGGTGTGGGAAGAAACCTGGGATACACCGCAAACTTATTTTATGAAAACAATGGTTTTATGAGCCATATGTACATACGCTCAGGTGATGATGATTTGTTTGTCAATCAAGCTGCAACCAAAACAAATTTTGCGATTTGTGACTCCCCGGAAAGCTTCACCATTTCAACACCCAAGAAAAGCTGGAAAAGTCTTTTCAATCAAAAAAGAAGACACCTCACAACAGCTACTCATTATAAACTTTCACACAAAATAATACTTGGCGCGTTCTATCTATCCAATGTTTTATTCTGGCTGGGATTAATCCTGTCTTTTGTCTTTTTAAGCTGGAAAATTGTAGTTGCTTTGCTTTTGTTCAGGTTACTGGTTCAATATATCGTGGTTGTAAAAGCACTTAAAAAATTAAGAGAAAACGACCTGGTATATTTTGTTTCTGTACTTGAAATTGTGATGATTTGCTTTCAAATGGTTATCTTTATAACCAATCTTTTTTCAAAGCCCAAACATTGGAAGTAAACAAAAAAAAAAATCTTCTGGAACAAATCCAACAAGCTAAAATTGGCAAGCAAACTGCTTTCAACTTTTTACTGGATACCTATTGGAATGAAGTTTATGCTTTTCAATTAATCAGGCTTAGAAATGAGTATGAAGCTGAGGAAATCACGATAGAAACTTTCGCAAAAGCGTTTGACAAAATAAACACTTTCAAGGAAGAATATACTTTTAGTACCTGGCTGATTACCATTTCAAAAAACATACATATTGATAAGTTGCGAAAGAATAAGTCAAACATTGACACCCAAAACTCGGCTGCTTTAGAGCAACAAATTCAAAAGATTGCAGACGACTCCCCCTCACCTGAAGATAATTTGATCACACAACAAAACCTTGCTGAACTACTGCAATTTATCAAGCTTTTAAAACCCCACTATCAGGAAGTGATTAACCTGAGGTATTTTCAGGAAATGAGTTACAAGGAAATCGCAGAAAAACTCGATGAACCCATTAATAATATCAAAGTAAAACTGCTGCGTTCAAAAAAATTACTTTCGGAAATTATTACTTCTAAAAGGTCTCAATAGATTTTAGACATTAATTGTCTTTGAGCGGAAAAAACTCACCAACTCAAAGCTGGAACAACCAAAAAATCACCAATCTTTTTGTACATTTGCACGCAATTAAGCCTATGGAAACACAAACAATATCACCTCCTGAAAGAGCCCCTAAGCCCAAGTGGCTGCGCGTAAAATTACCCACCGGTAAAAAATACACAGAGTTGCGCAGTCTGGTTGACAAATATGATTTACACACCATTTGCACTTCCGGTAGTTGTCCCAATATGGGTGAATGCTGGAGCGAGGGAACTGCCACTTTTATGATATTGGGGAATATCTGTACCCGTTCCTGCGGTTTTTGTGGCGTAAAAACCGGCCGGCCGGAAAACATCGACTGGGAAGAGCCTGAAAAAGTGGCCCGTTCTATTAAATTAATGAATATTAAGCATGCGGTTGTTACCTCAGTTGACAGAGACGATATTAAAGATATGGGGTCTATTATCTGGGCAGAAACTGTGAAGGCCATAAGAAGAATGAATCCCGAGACCACACTTGAAACCTTGATCCCGGATTTTCAAGGTGTAGAAAAAAATATAGATAGAATTATTGAAGTCAATCCAGAAGTGGTTTCGCATAACATGGAAACTGTAAAACGATTGACCCGTGAAGTGCGCATACAGGCAAAATATGAGCGAAGCCTGGGTGTTTTAAAATATTTAAAAGACAATGGCATTAACAGGACCAAAAGCGGTATTATGCTGGGTCTTGGTGAAAAAGAGGAAGAGGTGATTCAAACCCTGAAAGACCTTAGAGAGGTGAATGTTGATATTGTTACCATTGGTCAATACCTTCAACCTTCAAAAAAACACCTTCCCGTAAAAGAATTTATACTGCCTGAACAGTTTAAAAAATATGAGGAAATTGGTTTAGAAATGGGATTCCGTCACGTGGAGAGTGGTGCGCTTGTGCGTTCTTCATACAAAGCTCACAAACACATTCTTTAATAACAAGTTATAAACGCCATGTCAAAGAAGATTCAGGTTGCTATTAACGGCTTTGGGAGAATTGGTCGCAGTTTGTTTCGTCTTCTTTTAGACCATTCAGAAATTGAAGTGGTTGCTATTAATGACCTTGCTGATTCAAGAACATTGAGTCATTTATTAAAATATGACAGTATTCACGGTGTCCTTAAACGATCTGTCACTTTTTCTGAAACCGGAATTTTGGTAGATGGAAAAACCTATCCGCTAACAAACCACGCTACTATTTCAGAAATTAGCTGGAAAAATGTTGACATCGTGATTGAGTCCACCGGAAAGTTTAAATCAAAAGATCAATTACAAAACCACATTACTGCCGGTGCAAAAAAAGTAATCCTCACGGTCCCACCGCTTGATGATGATATTAAAACCATTGTTTTGGGTGTTAATGAATCTACTTTAGACGGAAGTGAAGAAATTATTTCAAATGCTTCCTGCACCACAAACAATGCAGCTCCAATGATCAAGATTATAGACGCGCTTTGTGGAGTGGAACAAGCATACATTACAACCATTCATTCTTACACCACAGATCAAAGCCTGCACGACCAGCCTCACAAGGACCTGAGGCGAGCGCGAGCTGCAAGTCAATCAATCGTTCCAACAACTACAGGAGCCGCAAAAGCACTTACAAAAGTGTTCCCTCATCTTTCTGATGTGATTGGAGGATGTGGCATAAGGGTTCCGGTTCCAAATGGATCTTTGACAGATTTAACGCTGAATGTAAAAAATGAAACGTCCATAGAAGAAATTAATGAAGCGTTCAAAAATGCTGCATCAACATACTTGAACGGGATTCTGGAATACACTGAAGACCCAATAGTTTCAGTAGATATTATTGATAACACACATTCTTGTATCTTTGATGCTCAAATGACGTCAGTTATTGGTAAGTTTGTTAAAGTAATTGGGTGGTATGACAATGAAATTGGTTATTCTTCGAGATTAATCGATTTAGTGAATTACATTTCAAAGAAATAACTATATTTAGCCCTTATATATTCAAGAATGATGAGGAATTCCTTTCATTTAATTTTAACCTCACTCTTTGTTTTGGCTTCGTTTTCTCTTTTTTCTCAGGAAAATGAGCCCAAAGCCTTTGATACCATTGCAAAAATTCAAGAGTTACAACAAGTAGCTTATCAGTCCATTTTAATTCAAGAGCTAGATAGTGTCGTACCCAAACTTTTGGAAGCAAAAAGTCTGGCAAATGCCATAGAAAACCCCACTCAAAAGGCTTTAGTTAGCACCACGCTTGCTTATTTTTATTATTCTATCTACAGCTATAATCTTGCAAGTACAGAATGTGCTAAAGCCATTGGTTATATAAAAGATGAGTCAAACTCAAAAGAACTGGGTATTGCATATAGTTTGTATGGCCTTATTTCACTGAAAACAAATAATAAGGAAAATGCTGAAAGATATTTAAACAATGCTGATAGAATTTTTCAAAACTTAAATGATGAGGTTGAACTAGCAAAAGTCACTTATAAAAAAGGATTGTTTGCTTTAGAAAATGATAATGTTCAAGTAGCTTTAAATTATTTTGCAGCATCTCTAGCGGTTTTTGAGTCTGAAAACATTCCCTTTTATGAGGCAACAGCAAACAGATACCTTGCAAAATGTTTGATTATTATTCCAACAGAAAATGAAGAAGAAAAAGAAAAAAATATTAGCAGAGCTAAAAATTCTATAGACAAAGCTTTTAAATTAAGTAGAAACAATAGCTACTTAAAAATTGAAGCAGATTGTTACAAAACCGCGAGTGATATCGCTTTTCTTTTAGGTAATACAGAGGAGGCTTATACTTCATTGAGAAAACATATTGATAAAAAAGATGAACTGGAAGAAATTCACGCTGCAGTTTTAAGTAAAAATTTAGACTTTGAATCAAATAATGAAGAACTCATAGCAAAAATTGCTCTACAGCAAAGTGACCTAGAAGAACAACAAAAATCGATTACAATGAATCGATTTACAACAGGTTTAAGTGTGGCATTAATTATCATTTTATCGTTATTAACACTTTCACTTTTTAAGAATAATAACTTAAGAGCAAAAGCAAACAATTTATTGCAAGACAAAAATGATGAGTTACTAATTGCAAAAGAGCGAGCAGAAAAAGCTTCCATAGCCAAAGCGCAATTTCTATCTACAATTACTCATGAGTTGCGAACACCTATGTATGCAGTGACAGGCTTAACACATTTACTCCTTGAAGAAAAACCTCGGGAAGACCAAATAGAGCATTTAAACTCTTTAAAGTTTTCAGGAGAATATCTACTATCACTCATCAACAATATTCTTGACCTCAACAAGCTTGAAGCAAACAAGGTAGAGCTTGAGAAAAAATCATTTAGTTTGAAGAAACGAGTTGAAGATGTTTTGATTGCATTAAAAAAATCTGCAATGGATAAAAACAACAAACTCACTCTAGAGTATGATGAAGGCATTCCGCCTAAACTCATAGGTGACCCTGTTGTATTATCTCAGGTTTTAATAAATCTTGTAGGTAATTCTGTAAAATTCACTGAAAATGGAAAAATCACCTTAGCCGTTAAGAAATTAAGTCAAACAGACCGAAGTGTTCTTCTTCATTTCGAAATACAAGATAACGGTGTGGGGATTACCCTGAAAAAACAGAAAGCCATATTTGAGAGTTTCACACAAGGTTCAGTTCAAATCAACAGAAAATTTGGCGGTACCGGTTTGGGTCTGTCAATTGTAAGAAACCTTCTTCATTTGATGGACAGTAAAGTTCATCTCGAAAGTGAAATTGGCAAAGGATCTAAGTTTTGGTTTGATTTAAAACTAAACATCTCTGATGAAAAACCAGATTCACTCATACCAAATTCTCAGCTTTCACTAAAAGATTTGGGAGCTCTTGAAAACTTAAATGTTCTTGTTGTTGAAGACAACAAAATCAACCAAATGATAACCAAAAAAATTCTGGAAAAAAATAAAATTATTTGCTCTGTCGCTGATAATGGCGAGGATGCTGTGAAAATGGCAAAAGACAATCATTATGATTTAATACTTATGGACATTCATATGCCGGGAATCAGCGGTATAGAAGCCACGCAACAAATTAAGGAATTTAAACCAGACACTCCCATTATAGCTCTTACTGCAGTAACGATTGACGAAAATCTGGATGATTTTTACAAAGCAGGATTCAACGAAATTATCCCAAAACCTTTCAAAACAGAAGAATTTTTTGAAAAGATTTACCGCACATTGCAATCTCAAAAAGTGTAATTTTTATTCTTCCTTTTCTTGTTCATTCTCTTCAGGTATAAAAGCTGCAGCATTTTTTATGCGCTCAATAAACCCTTCTTCTTTATTTAAAAATGAAACCGAAATGGGCAAATAAAACAAAGCTGCTTTTTTGATTTTATCCTTCAGGCGCATAAAATCCTTTTCTGTTGTTAAAATAATAGTTTCGCTGTCAAGCTTTACAATTTCCTCTTCAGTAAAGTTGTGATGGTCTGCAAACTCATGATGTTCAAAATTTAATTTTAATTCTGTCAGGTAATCGACTAGTGGTTTTGGGTTGGCAATCCCGGTGACAAGCTTAAATGATTTTTCTTCGAGAAAATTAATATGTTTTGTTTCTTCAACACCCTGTATTACCGATGCATAAGCAATGGCTGAAAAGTAAATGTGTTGATGAAGCTCTAAATTTAAATCATATTGAATTTGTTGTTGTTTCGCATAAGAAAGGTTTTCAGGGCACTTAGTGACCACAATACAGTTTGCCCGCTTCGCCCCTGCTTTGGACTCTCTTAAATTTCCGGCCGGCAGTAACAAATCATTCACATACAAATCTGAATAGGAAGTAAGTAAAACAGTGAAAAATGGCTTTACTTTTCGATGTTGAAATGCATCATCAAGCAAAATTACACCAGCCTTTTCTTTGAGTATATTGATTCCCCTTCTGCGATTGGCATCAACCGCGACAATGACTTCAGGGTATTTAAGCTTAAACTGTAATGGCTCGTCTCCCACTTCTTCAACAGTGTGATGTTTTTCAACCAGATGAAAACCTTTTGATTTTCGTTTGTAGCCTCTGCTTAAAACAGCAATTTTGTAGTCCTTTTTTAATATCGAAATAAGATACTCAATCATTGGCGATTTCCCGGTACCACCCACATTGAGGTTTCCAACACAAATCACGGGAACTTCGTAAACAGTGCTTTCTATATAACCTTTATTATACATATAATTACGCAAAGAAGTGATACCATCATAGGCCACTGAAAAGGGAAATAATATTTTCCTGAGTTTATTCATCACAACGAAAATATACTTTTTTATCTTTACCATAAAATACTACCTATGATAATTCAGCAAGTAATTGATTTTTTAGAAGAACTGGCGCCTTTACACTACGCAGAAGACTTTGATAATGTGGGTCTTCTCGTGGGAAATAAAAACACTGAAGTCACATCCATATTGGTTACTCACGACACCTTGGAAGAAGTGGTTGACGAGGCCATTGAAAAAAAATGCAACCTCATAGTGAGTTTTCATCCCATCATTTTCGGCGGGCTTAAAAAAATTAATGGTAATAATTACGTCGAAAGAGTAGTCATTAAAGCCATTCAAAACAACATTGCGATCTTTGCCATTCATACTGCGCTTGACAATGCCTGGAATGGCGTCAATGCAATAATGTGTAAAAAACTGGGACTTATCAATCAAAAGATTTTAATCCCAAAAAAGGAAACCATAAAAAAGCTGGTGACTTTTGTACCTAAAGCTGAAGCGAGAAATCTTCGGCAGGCATTATTTGATGTTGGTGCCGGTAACATTGGCAATTATGACGATTGCAGTTTTAATCTGGAAGGCACAGGGAGTTTCAAACCCAATAAAGATTCAAACCCAACAATAGGAAAAAAGGGGGAAATACATTTTGAAATAGAAACTCAAATTGGAATTACATTTCATGCACATCTTGAGTCTCAAGTTTTGAAAGCTCTTATTGAAAACCATCCTTATGAAGAAGTAGCTTATGAAGTCACAACGCTTGAAAATACCAATCAAAAAATTGGAATGGGAATGATTGCTGAACTACCTCAGGATATGGATGAACTCGCATTTTTAAAATTTGTAAAAACCAAAATGAATTGCGGCGTCATAAAACACAGTAAGTTGCTCGGAAAAAAAATAAATAAAGTAGCCGTTCTAGGTGGCTCTGGAAGTTTTGCTATTACTGCTGCAAAACGAGCAAAAGCTGACATATTTCTCACGGCAGATTTGAAGTATCATGACTTTTATCAAGCTGAAAATCAAATTATAATTGCAGATATTGGTCATTATGAAAGCGAACAATACACAAAAAACGAATTAGTTGACTTCCTTACCAAAAAAATCACTAATTTTGCACCTGCCTTTGAAAAAAGAAATCTAAAAATATCAGAAGTAAACACCAATCCTATCAAGTATTTATAAGTATGGCAAAGAAAACTGAAGCAACAGTCGAAGAAAAATTAAGAGCTTTATATGACTTGCAATTAATCGACTCAAAAATTGACGAGATTAAAAATTTGCGTGGCGAGCTTCCGCTAGAGGTAAGAGACCTTGAAGATGAAATCACCGGGCTCACAGCTAGAATTGATAAACTCAAAGCAGACCTTGAAGCAACAGAAAATGCTATCAAAGAAAAGAAAAATCAAATTGAAGAGTCTAAAGGTCTCATCAAAAAATACACTTCTCAACAAGACAATGTTCGCAATAACAGAGAGTACAATTCCTTGAGCAAAGAAATTGAATTTCAGGAATTGGAAATACAGTTAGCAGAAAAACACATTAAGGAATTAAAAGCTCAAATTGAACACAAAACTGAGGTCATCAATCAGTCTCAAGAGCGTTTGACAGACAGAGAAAACCATCTCAATCACAAAAAAGCAGAATTGGACGATATTCTTGGTGAAACCGAAAAGGAAGAAAAAACACTCCTCAAAGAAGCCGATAGTTATAAAGCACAACTGGAAGATCGATTAGTAAATGCGTATGAACGTATAAGAAAAAACGTAAAAAATGGACAAGCAATTGTAACCATTGAAAGAGGTGCTTCAGGAGGGTCCTTTTTCTCAATTCCACCTCAAGTACAAGTTGAGATTGCTTCTCGCAAAAAAATAATGACAGACGAGCACAGTGGAAGAATTCTTGTAGATTCTGAACTTGCAGAAGAAGAACAACAAAAAATGGAAAAGTTCTTTGCCAAGCTATAAGCAATCCCTTAAATAAATTTTAACAAAGCCTTCTCAATTTCCGGAAGGCTTTTTTCGTACATTTAAAATAAAAACATTATGAAAAATCATCTCTTACTTCTCTTTTTTTTGGGTTCCTTTTTCTCGGTTTCATGTCAAAACACAACCGATAAAAACAAAACTGAAGAAATTGAAAAACAGACTACGATCACTCCCGTCCAAGCCCAAATTGAAAATGGACTCAGCAAAGCCTATTTTGCCAGTGGGTGTTTTTGGTGTGTGGAAGCTATTTATGAAAGCGTTTATGGCGTCGAAGAAGCTATTTCAGGCTACTCTGGCGGGCATACTGAATATCCGACTTATGAATCTACCAATACAGGAACCACCGGACATGCAGAAGCTGTCGAAGTGATTTATGACTCAAAAAAAGTGTCTTTTACTTCATTGGTTGATGTCTATTTTGGGTCTCAAAATATAACTCAAGTAAACGGCCAGGGACCGGATAGAGGTTCACAATACCGTTCTATAATTTTTTATCAAAATAAAGAACAAAAAGACATTATAGAAGAAAAAATCAAAACCCTAAACAAACAATTGGGAGACAAAGAAGTGGCTGCGCAGTTGTTTCCTTTTGAAAAATTTTGGATTGCAGAAAAATATCATCAGGATTATGAAAAAAACAATCCAAACAATCCTTATATCCAAAATGTATCTATTCCAAGATTAAACCGTTTTAAAGAAAAGTTTCCTGAACTTTTAAAAGAAAATAATTAAAGCTTAAATTAAAAATTACTGCTTGATTATTTTTTTTGTCAGCACCTTATTTGATTGTTTATTTTTAAGCGAAATAAAATAAACTCCTAAATCTAATTGAGATACATCCAATGTTTTCAACCCTTGGAAAAACAAATCCTCATATTTCAGAACAGTTCTTCCATAAAGGTCTATGAAATTAATAGTAAAAACTCCCTCCGCGTTCATTTGAATGTTTAGAAAATCGTTTACGGGGATGGGGTAAATTTTCATAAATGCCTGTGGTTGGGGTTCCTCTAAATTTAAAACTTCTCCATTGATGTAGGCCAAAGCTTGTTCAAACGCATCTTCCCCAATTTGTTGCCCAATGAATCTTCCCGGGATGTCATCAATTGGCGGGTGTATTCCACCCCAAATTCTTGATAAACTACATTGATCTGAAGCATCCTGGTAAGTTGCCCATTGCAATTGCATGGGAACACTGGGTCCTGCTTCAAAGACCAAATAGTCATTAGCTTCAAAGTCAAAAACACCCATGCCACCGGGAAAGAAAGGATCTCCTGTAATACTGGTCAATATAACAGCAGCAGCTCTAGAATAAGTTGAATGACCGGAAATATAACCTGCAAATGGTGGAGTTACAAATGAAATACGTTGGTAAGGAAACCATTCTTCAGCAAGCATCCAGTCCACTCCGGCAATTTGAGTGGTTGGGTCTTCAATGACCTTGGGACCCAGCCATGCTTTAATTTTTATTTTACCAATATGTTCTCCCTCTTCGCCTTCGAGAGGATCCCCTTCTTCAACAGTTTCAATATAACCCTCAATGAGTGGGATTCCGTGGGTATTATAGTTTGACAAACTCATATCAGTGCTTTGACCTTGGTCAGCCATATAACGTAGTGCACTAATGGGTCTTAAATAATCATAATATCCTTTAATTCCCCATGCAGTGATTGCAACATCATGCATAGTTCCTCCCAAAGCAAAATAGGTTTTAACATCCCATTCCAGATCATCTAAAATATCTCCTTCGCCTCCAAATCTTTTTTCAAGCAATGGATGATCACTTACATAATTAAGTATTGTAAACCAGTGACCCGGTGGTGTTTCAGATTCAGGTCCATCTGCCCAGAATTCTGCCAGAACCCTTGTATAATCTCCTCTCGGTATTATTTGGGGTTCGTAAGGTGCTCCCGTTACCGGATTCAATGAATGACCTTCACTTGCATCACCACCTTCCAATAAATCATAAAACAATTTATATTCTTCAAAATTTGTAGGTAGCCACAGGTTGTTTCCAATGCTGGCCGGTGATGTGTCAATTAAAACTCCGTCTGTTGGATCTAAATGGGATGACCAAGTTGAAACCAGACTAAAGTTCCATTTATAGGGATCATCAATTCCTAATCCCTCCTGAATAAAGTGTGGTTCTCCAGGGTCATGATAGACATAAAAATCAAAATCGGAAACACTATAAATGGTAAGGTCTTCTTCTTTGAGAGAAAAGGGCACCACTTGTCCCCATTCCGGACTTAAGAAATCTGGAGTACTTAACGGGATCGTATTTCCACTTTGGTCTATGTAAACATCCAAAGTCAAAGGTTGCCATCTGTTTGGAAATTCAATATCAGGATTTCCCGGAAATTCAATTACCAAGGGTTCATTTATCGGTTCATAAAATTGATTCTCATAATCATTCTCCTCATTGGAACCATCCTGCAAACCAAAAGCAATAAGCTCTTGAGCAATAAAATTACCAAAGGCGGCAGCATCTCCCGAACCGTAATCCAAACCTGTAAAATTTATATCATACCCCAAACTACCCATCAACCCATTTATAGAGGGCAAAATCTCATCATCAAAACCGGGTGAATCTGCAAAACGATGTAAAATCAAGCGATAGACAGCATAACTTATCGCCTTTTCACGGGCTTCTTCTATGGGTTCTGTGGTTGAAAATCCATCAAAAGGGCAGAAATATTCACCAACAGTTTTTCCCAGTAAAAATGTTTCAGAAGTTTCATCCATTGAAGACCAAGCTTCATACATAGCTAAAGATGTATGAAATAAATTCCTGGCATGTACAGTGGGCCTGGCAAAATCATTTCTAATGGCATTCAAAACTTCTTCATTCCATTCTCTGGCAACTGATTGGCTTTCTGCAAAAAAGAAAGAAAACAAAACAATAACTGAAAGTAAAAATCTTTTCATAACCCTTAATTTTGAATAGTAAATATATAAAATATTCAAGTGATTAACATTTATTTAAGAGTACTATTTACTTTAAACTTGTTTAATGTTTAGTATTTTTATAGTCCTCTTAAACAAAGAAATGCATCATTATACAAAAACTTCACTTTCAAATTTGCCAAAGATTTTTAGATTGAACCTTATAAATAGTTGTACAGGTTTTAAATCTGCCAATCTCATCGGATCAAAATCACAAAAAGGCATTTCAAATGTTGCTATTTTCAGCTCTGTTACTCATTTGGGAAGTAACCCATCTATGTTGGGGTTTATTATTAGACCCACAACGGTTCCCAGAAATACGTATGACAACATTAAAAAAACAGGTGTTTTTACTGTAAATCATATCAACAGTTCTCAAATAAAAGATGCTCACCAAACTTCAGCTAAATATGAAACTGACATCTCTGAGTTTGATAAAACAAATTTTGAAGAGGAATATATTGAAGATTTTTTTGCTCCTTTTGTAAAAGATTCAAAAATAAAATTGGGGTGCAAATTTGTAAATGAATATCACATTAAAGAAAATGATACAATCCTAATTGTAGCATCCATTGAATCTCTTTTTGTTGCTGAAGAACTCATCCAAGAAGATGGCTGGTTGAATCTTGACAAAGCAAGCACAGTTGCAATTAATGGATTAGATGGCTACGCAAAGCCTTCACTTTTAGACCGTTTTAAATATGCCAGACCCAATCAAGAAACCCAATCTTTCTTTGAGAATGGCTCATAAAAAAGTCAACTTACCCACAAAAACCTGCCTCACTTGTAAATTGACCTTTGCATGGCGAAAGAAATGGAAAAAAAACTGGGAAGAAGTCAAATATTGCAGTGAAAAATGCAGAAGTTCAAAAAAGACAAAGTTATGAATCACTTGGTTTGGTTTCGAAATGATTTACGTTTAGAGGACAATACTTCACTCACAAAAGCCTGTCATGGTGAAAAAGTTATCGCCGTTTATTGCTTTGATCCGTATTTTTTTGAAGAAGATTCTTTCGGATTTAAAAAAACTGAAAAATACAGAGCACAATTTTTAATTGAAACTGTTTCTGAACTCAAAGAAAATCTTAGTAAACTAAATATTGATTTGCTTGTTTTCCATAACAAACCCGAAACAATTCTTCCGGCAATTATTCAAAAACACAATATCATCAAAGTCTTCCTTCAAAGAGAATGGACACAGGAAGAAACAGACACTTTGGATCGCGTAAAAGAACAATGTCACTCAACAGTTGAGTTTGAAGAACATTATGACCAGTTTCTGTTCCATCCCGAAGACAGTGTGTTTCAAAATTTAGGGGAGCTTCCTGAAGTGTTTACCCAGTTTAGAAAAGTTTCAGAAAAAAAAGTAAATGTAAGAGAACCTCTTTCCGTTCCTGCATCAAAATCTAAAGAAAACAGGATTCAAAACGATTCGCAAGTTCCAACGCTTACAGAATTGGGTTTAGATGACTTTAAAAAAGACCCGCAATCCGCTTTCCCATTTTTAGGAGGTGAACAGCAAGGTATGAAACGCATTCAACACTATTTTTGGGAAACCAAAAAACTGGCGTACTATAAAAAAACACGCAACGGACTGTTAGGCATTGATTACAGTTCCAAACTTTCCCCCTGGCTTGCAAACGGAAGCCTTTCTGCAAGAATGATTTATTGGCAAGTCAAGCGATTTGAAAAACATATTCAAAAAAACCAGGACACTTATTGGTTAATATTTGAACTTATTTGGAGGGATTATTTTAAATACATTTCCTTAAAACACGGCAATGCGATATTCAAAATCGGTGGGATTTTAGAAAAAGAATATGATTGGGGCACTTCAGAAAAGGCGAAACAAGAATGGATAAACGGCTACACCAAAGAGCCTTTTGTAAACGCCAATATGATTGAACTCTCAAAAACCGGCTGGATGAGCAATCGTGGCAGACAAAATGTGGCAAGCTTTTGGTCAAAAGAACTGTGTCAGGACTGGCGCTTGGGCGCTGCCTATTTTGAAAGCCTGCTGCTTGATTATGACGTGCACAGCAATTGGGGCAACTGGATGTACAACAGTGGCGTGGGCAACGACCCCAGAGACCGAAAATTCAATAGTAAACGGCAGGCAGAATTGTATGATCCTTCCGGAAAATACCAGCGCATTTGGCTTCAAAACACCTTATTTTAGCTATGAAAACACTCAGACTCCTTCTCGGCGATCAACTCAACCAAAATCACTCTTGGTTCAAGGAAGTTGATAAAAACACCCTTTATTTTATGGCCGAAATGCGTCAGGAAACAGATTATGTCACCCATCATATTCAAAAAATAATTGCTTTTTTTGAAAGCATGCAAAATTTTTCAGCTCAATTAAAAGCCCAAGGGCACCAAGTAATTTATTACAAAATAAACGAATCTGAAAACACCCAAAGTCTTGTCAAAAATCTTGAAAAAATCATTAAAGAAAATAACATCTCCGCTTTTGAATATCAATTACCCGATGAGTACCGACTTGATAAGCAATTAAAAAACTTTTGCAAAAACAGTTCATTAAAAACCAACGTTTACGACACAGAACATTTTCTTACCAAAAGAGACGATTTAGCCAATTTCTTCAAAGGAAAAAAACAAATCATAATGGAATATTTCTACCGCGATATGCGAAAGAAACACAATATCATGATGCAAACAGACAAAGACCCCGAAGGTGGCAAATGGAATTTTGACCAAAGCAACCGCAAACAATGGAAAGAAGAACCAGCCATTCCTGAGGCGCTTTCGTTTAAAAAGGATGTTTCAAAAACTCTTAGTGAGATCAAAAGTGCAAAAATAAAAACCATTGGAAATTTAGATGCACAAAACTTTCAATGGCCCACATCTCGTAAAGAATCTTTAGAGTTGCTAAACTATTTTTGTGAGCATCTTTTGCCTCATTTTGGTGACTTTCAGGATGCGATGCATACCCAAGAACACTATCTGTTTCATTCACGTTTATCATTTGCTATGAACAGCAAAATGTTGCACCCTAAAGAAGTTATTGACCAAGTAATTGACCATTGGCGAGTCAACAGTGAAACCATTGACATTTCACAAGTTGAAGGATTTGCGAGGCAAATTTTGGGATGGCGTGAGTTTATGCGAGGTATCTACTGGAAAGAAATGCCGGGCTATGCAGAAAAGAATAAATTGAAAAACACAAACAAACTCCCGGAGTTTTTCTGGACCGCAGATACTAAAATGAACTGTTTGCATCACGCTATCAAACAAAGTTTGGACCACGCCTATGCTCATCACATTCAGCGGTTAATGATTACAGGAAATTATGCCCTGCTCACTCAAACCCACCCTGATGAAGTGGACAAATGGTACCTTGGCATTTACATCGATGCCATTGAATGGGTAGAAATCACCAATACCCGAGGGATGAGTCAGTTTGCAGACGGCGGCATAGTAGCCACAAAACCCTATGTTTCAAGTGGAAACTACATCAACAAAATGAGCAACTACTGTAAAAGCTGTCATTACAATGTCAAAAAAACCACTGAAGATGACGCCTGTCCTTTCAATGCGTTATATTGGAATTTTCTGGATGACAAAAGAGCCCATTTTAAAAATAACAACCGCATGGCGATGATGATGAGTTTGTTGAATAAAAAACCCTCCAATGAAATGAAGTCGATAAAGGAAAAGGCTCAAATAATCATTGAAAATCAAAATGCTATTTAATGTGTTTTATTAACATATTTTTAGTGTTAATTAGTTAAGTTTCAGTTAATTTTTTAATTTTTATTTATTATTTAGCTAAATTGAAAGATATAATTATTAAAATATAAAATTATGAGAGATTTAATTTGGCTAATTGTAGTGATTCTTTTGATAGGGTGGCTTGTGGGATACTTTGGATTTGCAGAATCTGTTGGAAATTTAATTCACATTCTTTTAGTACTGGCAGTCATTGGTATTTTATATCGTTTAGCAACCGGCAGAAAGCCGTAAATAATTTAACCTTTAAATTCAATAGTATGAAACGTAAAATTTTAAGTTTGTTTTTTGTAATCCTGTTTTCATTTGCATACACCAGCTGTCGCGAAAAAACCCCCGGTGAAAAAATCGAGGATGGCGTAGAGGAAGTTGGTGAAGGCATTGAAGATGCAGTAGATGGCAACTAACAACACCATTAATAATTGACAAACCCTTTAGTTTCTAAAGGGTTTTTTTGTATCTTTTCGTAAATGGATAAACAATAAGCTTTTGAAGTTTTGTATCTTTACACAAACTAGTAATCTATGAAAAAAACAGCACTTCTTATCCTGATTTCTATTGTTGTATTCTCATGCAAAACCGAAAAAAACGAACCACTTTCAGAAAAAGAACCCCTAACCCTCCCTGAAATGATTGCCTTCGCTCACGGCGTGGAGTATTGGGAACAAGTTGAAGAACTGAAATTTACGTTCAATGTAGATCGGGGTGAAAACCATTCTGAGCGTTCTTGGAGTTGGAAACCAAAAACAGATGATGTCACGCTCTACAGTAGCGATGACACCATTCAATACAACCGTAAAAACATAGACAGTCTTTCCCTTCCCGCAGACCGTGCTTTTATCAACGATACATACTGGCTATTGGCACCTTTCAATCTCGTTTGGGATGAGGGAACCAGCTTTACTCAAAAAGACTCGGTTACAGCACCCATTAGCAAGAAAACAATGCAGCAACTCACTGTCACTTATGGAGATAAAGGCGGCTACACACCCGGTGATGCTTATGATTTCTTTTTTGAAAATGATTTTCAAATAAAAGAATGGATTTTCAGAAAAAGCAATGATACCGTTCCTTCATTAATCACCACCTGGGAAGATTACAAAGACTTTAACGGCATTAAAATTGCCACAATGCGTCAAAATCCTGAAGCCACTTTCAAACTCTATTTCACAAACATCGAAGTCATTAAGACCAATGAATAACTACCAAGCAACACTGGCTTTCGCCAAAGAGCAAGACCATTTAGATCCATTAAATCGCTTTCGCGAAAAGTTTCATATTCCAAAAGTCAGTGAAGGTAAAGACATCGTTTACCTCTGCGGAAACTCCTTAGGCTTGCAACCCAAAAACACTCAAAAATACATACAGGAAGAACTCAATGATTGGGCAAAACTAGGCGTTGAAGGCCATACAGATGCCAAACATCCCTGGATGCCTTACCACGAATTTCTGTCAAACACCATGGCTAAAATTGTGGGAGCTAAACCAAGCGAAGTAGTGATGATGAATACCCTCACTACCAATCTCCACTTGTTGATGGTTTCGTTTTACCAACCCACTAAAACTAAATACAAAATCATTATTGAAAGCGATGCTTTTCCATCAGACAAATATGCTGTGGAATCCCAACTTGATTTTCACGGTTTTGACAAAAAAGAAGGACTCATTTTATGGAAACCCCGTGAAGGAGAAGAATTGTGCCGTTTTGAAGACATTGAAAAAATAATGGAGACTCAAGGTGACGAAGTTGCCCTAATCCTCATTGGAACCACAAATTATTACACCGGTCAATCCTTCCCTATTAAAAAAATAACTGAGCTGGGTCACAAACACAAATGTATAGTGGGCTTTGACCTTGCGCATGGCGCCGGAAACATTCAGCCCAATCTGCATGAGAACGGACCCGATTTTGCTGTTTGGTGCAGCTACAAATACCTCAACAGTGGTCCGGGAAGTTTGGGAGGTCTTTTTGTTCATGAGCGACACGCAAATAACCCAAAATTAAAACGCTTTACCGGCTGGTGGGGACATAACAAAAAAACACGTTTCAACATGCGTCAGGAATTTGATGTTCTCCCGGGAGCTGAAGGCTGGCAGTTGAGCAATCCGCCGATACTTTCGATGGCAGCTATTAGAGCTTCTCTTGACATCTTTGAAGAAGCGGGTTTTGAAAACATCCTTGCAAAACAAAAAAAACTCACCGGCTATTTGGAATTCTTATTGTACGATTTAAAAAATGACCGCATCAGTATCATTACACCCAAAAATCCTGAAGAACGTGGGTGTCAGCTATCGCTGGCAGTAAAAAATGCAGACAGAAGCCTTCACGATAAGCTTACAAATGCCGGTATCATCAGTGACTGGCGGGAACCCGATGTTATTAGAGTGGCCCCCGCTCCGCTCTACAACTCTTTTGAAGATATGTATCTTATGGTAGAACGTTTGAAAAAAATTATTTAAATAACATGAAAGAACAAACCATACTCATTATCGGTGCCGGGCTTTGTGGCTCATTACTCGCCTTGCGAATGGCGCAACGCGGCTATGAGGTACAACTAATAGAAAAACGACCCGATTTAAGAACCGTTGACTTAGGTGCCGGTCGGTCAATAAACCTGGCCTTTTCAGACCGTGGGATGAAAGGAATGAAACTCGTGGGTCTTGAAGAAAAAGTGAAAAAACTCTGTATCCCAATGTATGGAAGGATGATTCATGATATAGAAAGTAATACTTTTTTAAGCCGCTACAGCGGAAGAGAAGATGAATACATAAACTCCATTTCAAGAACGGGCCTAAATGCCTTGCTTCTTGATGAAGCAGAACAGATGGAAAACATAACCTTGATTTTTAACCACAGCTGCATTGAAGTTGATTTAGAAAAAGGAATAGGGACTTTTCACGATGATGTGAATGACCGGGAATTATTACTCAAAGGTGACATCGTCATTGGAGCAGACGGCGCGGGTTCTGTTTTACGTAAAAGTATGTTCTTGCATAAAAAATTCTTGTTCAGCTTTTCGCAAAATTTTTTAACGCATGGTTACAAAGAACTCACCTTCCCTCCTACCAAAGATGGTGGTTATCGCACAGAAAAAGGGGCGCTTCATATTTGGCCCAGAGGTGAAAATATGGTCATTGCTCTTCCCAATCTTGACGGAAGTTTTACGGTAACGCTTTTTCTAAACTGGACCGAAGGCGAATACAATTTTGACAACCTCAACACTCCGGAACGAGTGCTTGAGTATTTTGAAAAATACTACCCTGATGCCCTCGCATTAATGCCGAATCTGGCAATTGAATTTTTTGAAAACCCTACCGGTGCTTTAGGTACTGTGAAATGCAGCCCATGGAGCAGTTATGGAAAAACCCTCTTGATGGGAGATGCCGCACACGCGATTGTTCCTTTTTACGGGCAAGGAATGAACGCTTCTTTTGAAGATGTTGTAGTTTTTGATGAAATCTTAGACCAATACGAGGGTGATTGGCAAAAAGTATTTTCAGCTTATGAAAAAAAACGCAAAAAAGATACAGATGCAATAGCAGATTTGGCTTTGGATAATTTTCACGAGATGAAAGCCCATACCGCAAGCGCACTCTTTCAGGAAAAAAGAAAACTGGAAACTGCTTTTGAAAAAGAGTTCCCGTTTGAATATTACTCAAAATACTCGTTGGTGACTTTCAATGAAAACATCCCCTATTCTGAAGCGATGCGAAGAGGAAGAGCTCAGGACAAAGCCATTTTGAACTTGTTAGTAGACAGAAAAATAAATTTGGATAAACCCTTGAGAGATACTTTAGAACTTGTAAAACGTGAAACCGAAAGTATTTTACACGATGATGCTATCGCAAAAAATTTAATGTAATAAAAGCGACAAATTCCCTCTCAGATGATATTTCGGGATAAAACTTTGAGAGAATTAAAATTTAATCTATGAACAATCAAGAAATCGCAACAATACTAGACACCGCAGCAAGAAATGCCAAGGCCATTCCACAAATGGCAGCTACAAATAAAATGAACCTTGAAGATGCTTATGAAATTCAACGTATGGCTATTAATTTTAGAGTTGAGCGCGGTGAAAATATTACAGGTTACAAACTGGGATTTACCAGCAAAGCCAAAATGGAACAAATGGGTGTTCATGACCTCATCTGGGGGATTTTAACTGATGAAATGGAAATCAAAGAAGGAGAATCTGTTGATTTAAAACGATGGATTCACCCAAGAGTTGAGCCCGAAATTGCTTTTCGCGTAAGTAAAGACATCCATAAAGAATTAACTCTTGAAGAACTTCCGGATTATCTGGATAGGATGGCACCCGCACTCGAAATAATTGATTCACGATATGAGAATTTTAAATTTTCTCTGGAAGATGTGGTGGCAGACAACTGCTCTTCAACCGGTTATGTAATTGGTGACTGGTTACCACTTTCTACAGCAATTTCAGATTTAAAAATGGAACTTTTGGTCAATGATGAAGTTTTTGAACATGCTTCATCTGCTGCGATTCTTGACAATCCCTTACAATCTGTAGTGGAATTGAGCAGGCTGGCTTCAACTGCAGGACTTACCGTTAAAAAAGGGCAGGTCATTTTAGCAGGAGCAGCCACTGCAGCACGTTTTCTGGAGCCCAACCAAAATTTAAAGGGACGTGTTGAAAAACTTGGAGATGTGAGATTTAAAACAATATAACTTGTTAATTCTCTTCTACTTTTTGATATTTATTTTGGATGGGATTGCCCTGTGTGTCAACTCCGTCAATCAATAAATTACCGGCTTCGTCAAAATTTGCTAACTGGCTTTTCCCGTCTTTATTGAATAAGTAAATTCCGGCTCTTGAGGTTTCTACAAGGGTTCCATATTCTACAAAATCTTGATTGTTTTTGTCCTTTTTGTAAACTACAAATTCATTTTCAATTGCTTCCAGATAGAACATTTTACCATTAAATTCATAGGTCATTAGTGATTTTGATTTCATTAAATTGGTAGAGATAGACTCATTTTTAACCTCTACAGTTTGAATTGGGGAAAATGATGCATCCCGCTTTAAAGCGCTTTCGCGAAAACTTTCCAAATCACCCTGATCTACACCCAATATTTCAATACTTTCAAAAGACTTTCTTATGGCCTCGTGGTAGCTTTTTTTGTATTCTTTCTCTTTACTCCTTCCGGGTGCAGATTGATAGACTATATTGTTGTTACAATCTTTAAGAAGTATCTGAATAGTTGTGTTTAAAAAATTAGTATCAACAAACAAATCTGCAAACAAACCATTGCATCTTGGCAATCCTTTTAATTCTTCATCATAAATCGCATTAAAACCTTCTTTGTTAAATAAATGGCGAAGCAAGGTGTTTATTTGAAACTGATCTTTCCCCTTTTGAAAATCAAATTGCTGGGGAATCAAAACATAAGCATACTCATTCAAATTGGTTTGAGCAGGGCTTGTAAATGAAAAAGAAAACAAGATTAATAGCAAGAATATTTGATGTTTCATTTGTACAGTGCATTTTGAGTTAAAATCGCAGCCCTATTTATAAAGGCTTGTTGATGGTGGTTATTGGTATTTTATATTAAAACCTAGCTGCAAAGATACATGATTTGCCTTAGCGAGATTTCCATAGCGCAACAAATTATCTACTCCAAGATATACATTGAATTTTCCAAAATCACCCACCGCCATAAGACCCATATTATCTGAAACAAAAGAATCAACGGTATATGTTATTTTACCGGATAAGAACTCGGTAAAACGTCTGTAATAAAAAAGGGTCGCTGCAAATTGAGGTTGTTTAGGTCTAAAAATTGAGTAAAACTGTATGCCCAGTCCCTGATTCCCAAAATTAGTTGTCTCTCTGTTTAAACAATCACATTCATTTTTGCCATAACCCTCACCAAAATGATAGGTCAATGATGCATTCATTTTTAGAGGTCTCATTACAGAATATTTGTTGTAAAGTGTATCAATGGGAACCTGCTCTTTAACTTCATCTTCCAGGTCTTGATAATAAGGAAATGAGGGCTCGCCATCTTCCAATGGAGGAAAAATAAGATTGATTCCGGTTAAATTATAACTTCCAAGCGCTCGATAGTTTTCTACATCATTGGTATGAAAAACTGCACCCAAATCAAGAACACTTGCACTCGCAGTAAAATTTCTGTTGATTTCGTAAGTAGCACCTATATCAATTCCAACGCCTAAATTACCTCCCAAAAGTGCCCGTCCCATTACATGACTTACAACATCTCCTGCTCCATTGATATTGTCATTATCTATTAATGATGCAATTCCGGATGTTTGAACCTGAACATCGGCATCTTGGAGGAGGTGATCATAAATATTGGGACCCCCATCACTTTCCTGCGTTACAAAAGTCCCCTTGTTTGAAGTACTTCTAAAGTTAAAAATACTGGAGTACATCTTAAATCGCGCACCCAGAGTAAGTTTGTCTGTTATTTTTTTATTGGCTCCAAAGTGATAAACAGTCAACAAATCCCCTGATGTGTTGAGGTCACTCAAATCAAATTCATAGCCTATGTAATCTCTGTTTCCCTCCCAACCCAGAATTGCCAGATCTTTAGGAAAATAAGTAATCATATCCAATTCCTGATAAATTCCACCTGAAAAATAAAAGTCATTTTTATTTCTCCAACCAAAACTAATAACCTCCAGCTGCTGGGTTACCGTAAAAAAATCAGAGTTATTCATGCTAAAAATAGCATTTGTAATTCTTGAATTAATGTCTGACGTATTTGAAGTTTGAAAAATATCATAAACAGTTACTCCGGAAGAGCCACCATTAAAGTGAAGATGTGAAAAAAAAGGGATGCCAAAATGTTTGTCATAAGAAACAATACCACCCGGGTTTGTGAGCAGAGATTGAGGCACTTCAGAAACACCATACAAGAGCTGTTTGTTTTGAGCAACGCCCAAAAACCCCAAACAAAGGAAAATAATGATTAAAACAAACCTCATACTATAAATCTGAAAATTCTAAAAAATAGGTAGCTTTTGATTGCAGGTTTAAAACCCCTTCCAGTGTTTGATTATCTGTCTGAATTCTGATAGTAACAACCACTTTATCATTTAAGGTGAGAAGCTCAATATCTTCAGCAGTTACAAGCTGAGTAAATTCTGTGAGAACCGGACTCCCGTCTTCACTTATTTGTATTGGGAAATTAATAGTATAAAAAGGCTCGTTTTCTTCAGAAAGAAAAGTAAAATCTGCATCCAATCCCACAGGGAATGTATTGGTAAACTTAAAGAAAAACTCTGCGGCAACAATATTGTCAACAGCAAAATCATCATCAAGAAAACGTACCTCTGTAGTATCTATAACAGCAAGAGAACCTTCTGAAAGAGGATCCATTTGAAAATCATCAATTTCTAAAGTAAAATAGATAAAGTTGACCTCAACTTCTTGAGAAGGTGTTATTGCATCAGCCTGGTCAAAGTCTGTGTCCTTAACACATGAAAAAAGGAGTGTGCAAAAAAAGAGGAGTAAGCAGGAATATTTGAACATATCTTTGGGGATTAGACACTTATTAAACGTTAAAAACAATAAGGTATTGTTTTTTGTTTAAACAGTTTAAAAGATGTTTACCCTAGGTTCAAACCACATTTAAAACAATTCTTTTATATCCTGCAGGTTTTTAACTTCAACATAATCTTGTGGGTATTCATCGCGAAGGTTAAAAAAAATGGTGTGCATACCCACAGCATTTGCTCCCAGAATATCTGCTTCAAGATTATCGCCAATCATCACACTTCTTTCGGGAACTGTCTTTGCCTGGTCTAATGCAAATTGAAAAATTTTAGGATTGGGCTTTTTTACACCAACACGTTCAGAATTTGTGACTGTTTTAAAGTAACTTTCAATTTTTGAGTTGATTAATTTTTTGGACTGTACTTCTTCAAAACCGTTGGTAATGATATGTAGTTTATAATTTGGCTTCAAAAAATCCAGTAATTCAAAAGTCCCCGGAAACAAATGATTATTATGTGGTAAAAAATCAATATAAGAAACTGCAAGTGCATCAATTATCTCAATAGGAAACTGAAGTTCAATCAATGAAAAAGTATCATTGAGACGACCTCTGCGCAATTGCTGTTTAGTAACTTGCTCTTCGCGGTAAAGTTTCCAGTATTTCAGATTGATGGGTTCATATACTTTTAAAAATTCAGGTAAGTCAATGGGAATTTTATGGGTCTCAAATACTTTTTGAAATGCAAGCGCCGAATTTTTTTCAAAGTCCCAAAGCGTGTGGTCTAAATCAAAAAAAATATCTGTGATTTGTTTGTCTTTAAACATAAATTATAAAATGTTTTCATCTGCAAAACTGAAGTAAGCCTTTTCGGTGATGATTATATGATCAAGCACTTTGATGTCGAGACTTTCTGAGGCTGTCTTAAGCTTTCGCGTAAGCATTTTATCAGGTTCACTGGCAATGAGAGTCCCTGAAGGATGATTGTGAGTTAAAATGATACCGGTAGCACCCACTTCAAGCGCCTTTTTAAGAACCAGACGTACATCAACAAGTGTTCCTGTGATCCCGCCTTTACTGGATTGTTCTTTATGAATGATTTTATTTGAATTATTAAGGTACAAAATCCAGAACTCTTCGTGAGGCAGTTCGCCTAGAATGGGTTGCATCAACTCAAAAACATCCTTACTTGAAGTTATCTTATTAAGTTTTACAGCCTCCTCAGCGCGTCGACGGCGACCCAACTCCATAGCGGCCGCAATGGTAATAGCTTTGGCTTCGCCAATACCTTTAAATTCTGTGAGTTGATTGATAGTAAGTTTTCCTAACTGATTGAGGTTGTTTTCGGCTTTAGCCAAAATGCGCTTGCTCAAATCTACGGCACTCTCTTCATTGTTTCCTGAGCCAATAAGAATCGCAATAAGCTCTGCATCACTCAAGGCAGCGCGTCCTTTTTGAAGCAGTTTTTCTCTGGGTCTGTCGTCTTGTGACCAGTTTTTTATTGAGAATGATGTTGGTTTTTTTTGATTCATCGCTATAATGAGTATAAAGATAAACATGTATCTTTAATTCCTGAAAAAAAATAATGATATGCAATCACTTTTTACAGAAAAAGCTTTCGCCGAAATTTTAGGGCGTTTAGACAATTTAAACCCAGAATCACAAGCAAAATGGGGGAAAATGGATGTTGCTCAAATGCTGGCGCATTGCAGTGAACCGCTGAAAGTGCCGTTAGAAAAAATCACGTTGGCAAAACCCAATCCGGTAATGAGATTGCTTTTTTCATTTTTTAAAAAATCACTCTATGATGACAAACCCTGGAAGCAAGGGCTTCCAACTTCCAAAGAGTTTAAAATTGTAGATGAAAGAGATTTCGAAAAAGAAAAGCAAGCATTAAAATCACTCATAGAAGAATTTTATGCAGAAAAAAACAAAACCGAATGGCCACCACACCCTTTTTGCGGACATTTCACCACAGAGCAGTGGGGTAAAATGCAATATAAACACTTAGATCACCATTTCAGGCAGTTTAGAGGTTAGTCCTCCCCCCGACCCCTACCAAAGGTGAGGGGAGTGAAACTTCTAAATTTTAACTTCATACTTCTACCTTCAAATGTATCCACCAAAACACCATCAGGAAAACGACATCAAAAAAATGATTGCGATCATTGAAGAATACCCTCTGGGGATGCTGGTTTCTGTGCTTGATGGAAAGCCACTTGTTACGCACATTCCCATTATCTATAACCACAAGATTCAAAAACTGGTGGCGCATATTGATAAATACAACCCCCAAGTAGCAACTTTGAAAGATGGTGCAGAGGTCACTGTTATTTTTAGAGGACCAGACGCATATATTTCGCCCAGCATTTATACCACCACCCAACTCCCCACCTGGAATTATATTTTTGTACACCTCACTGGAACTGTCACTTTAATTACTGACCCCGAGGAAGCAAAGAAAACCATGATTGCCATGACAAAGTTTCTGGAAGGGGCATCACAAAAATACATTTTGGAGCCTCACAACAAACGAATGGAAGGTGCTGTAAACTACATACAGGCTTTTGAAATTGAAATCACTCACTGGGAAGGGAAGTTTAAATTATCACAGGATAAAGTAAAACAAGACCAACTCAACGCCAAAGAAGCACTTAAAGAAAGTGCAAAAAAGGACAGGGATGGGTTTATTGAGGGGATGTATAGGTAATTACATTTTGCCAGTTTAGAAAAATGGTTTAAGTTTGATTGACTTCATATCTGCATTTTAAATAATCTTAAAAGCAAAAAATAATAATCCGGAAATTAAATGACTGTCGAGATAATAAACATATTAATAGCCTTTCTCAATTTAATCATTTTTATTATTTTGACATTAATAATACACAACTATAACATGTCAAAGGATAAGTTAGATTTTACAAGACAGACTCCTTTAATATCTATAGAGCAATATGAAGACCATAATTACTATTTCAAAAATATTGGAAGTGGTCCCGCATTGAATATTAAAATTCTTAGTAATATAGATTTCGAAAATCATAAGTGGGGTAAAAATGAAATAGGATTTAGTTTATTTTCAAACTCAAAAGAAATTAAACTTAATACATTTGATAAAGAAGCATATCTAATCATTTATAATGACATTCATAAAAGGGAATATTATTCCTTTATGGTTGATAGTACGTTAGAGTTTGGGAGAATCAAAGATGTTAAGAAAAAAACATTACTTAAAAAGGTTCTAGACTTTGAAAGGCCAAATGAAGAATTTAGAAATATTCATATTCCTTCTGTTTAAATTAATACCCCTAAAAACACTACACCAACCCCTTCACCTCCTCAAAATCCAACCCCCCATAATTACCGCTGCTCATTAAAAGTAGGGTGCTATTTTTAAAATCTTGTTGAAAGAGAAACTCTTTAAACACTTTAGGATCTGTGTAGATAATCAAATCTTCACGCTCAAAGGCATTTGCGATTTGCTCCTTGCTGATGGGTTTCAATTTTTTGATTTCCACTGCGTGAGGGGAGTAAAAAACCACAGCCACATCTGCTGCATCCAAAGCACCTTGGTATTCTTTTAAAAACTCAGGATTCAAACTGCTGTATGTATGAAGTTCCAGACAGGCAATGAGTTTGCGGTTTGCATATTGATTTTTAACAGCTTGGGTGGTTGCTGCAACTTTTGAAGGCGAATGTGCAAAATCTTTATAAGCAACTGCTGTGGAACTTTCTGCAATTTTTTCAAGGCGTTTTGAAGCCCCTGTAAAAGTGGCAATGGCTTCATAAAAATCGTCTTCATCCACACCCAGATGCTGGCAAATCCATTTGGCTCCAGCGAGGTTATTGAGATTGTGTTTGCCAAAAACTTCAATCGGCATTGGGCCTTCGGGGGTTTCTAACAAGGTGATTCCGTTTTCAATTGAATATTCCGGGGTTTGATAGCCTATTTTTCTGATGGTGTTTTCTGAGGCTTCCACCACTTTCACTACTTCGGGGTCTTCTTCATTGTAGTTGATGCTTCCGCCCTTTATGATGGAATCAACAAATATTTTAAATTGCTCGACGTAGTTTTCATAGGTAGGGAACACATTGATGTGGTCCCAAGCGATTCCGCTGAGCAGAGCGATATTGGGTTTATAGAGGTGAAATTTAGGTCGTCTGTCGATGGGTGAGGATAGATATTCATCGCCTTCTAATACCATAAAATCATTTTCATCAGTTAAGTGAACCATGGTATCAAATCCTTCCAGTTGTGCGCCCACCATATAGTCTGCGGAGATATTGTGATAATGGAGTACATGTAAAATCATTGCAGTGATGGTGGTTTTACCATGACTACCCCCTATAACTACCCGGGTTTTGTTTTTTGAATGTTCATACAGATATTCGGGATAGGAGTAAATTTTCAACCCGAGTTCTTGTGCTTTCAGAAGTTCCGGATTGTCTTCTTTTGCATGCATGCCCAAGATGACGGCATCAAGGATTGATGTAATTTTTTCGGGAAACCAACCCATTGTTTCCGGCAACAATCCGGCTTTTTCAAGACGTGATTTTGAAGGTTCAAAAATGGTGTCATCGCTTCCGGTGATGGTGTCACCTTTATGGTGTAATGCCAAAGCCAGATTGTGTATGGCGCTTCCGCCAATGGCTATAAAATGTATGTGCATAGTTTAAAATAAAATGTTATGTAAATATACATATTGTGAAATAAAAAAACCTGTCGATGTTTGACAAAGACAGGTTTCCTATTTAAGTATTTAAAAATTTAATTTTTAAGAGTCATCTCATCAACCAAATGCTTGGCACCGGCATATTTATCGATGATAAACAAGATATAACGCACATCAACATTGATGGCACGTTGCAGTTCATCATCAAATATCACATCGCCGGCCATGGCTTCAATGTTTCCGTCGAAGGCGAGGCCAATGAGTTCTCCTTTTCCGTTTAAAACGGGTGAACCTGAGTTACCCCCAGTGATATCATGGTCAGTAAGGAAGTTCACGGGCATATGACCCGCTTTGTCTGCATAAGGTCCAAAGTCTTTCGCATTGTAAAGATCAATTAGTTTCTGAGGCATATCAAACTCATCATCGCCGGGTTGGTATTTTGCAACGGTGCCTTTGAGTGTGGTATAATAATTTTTCTTTGCATCATTTTTCTTGTCTCCCATTGGCAATGCTCTCACTTTTCCATAAGATAACCTGAGTGTGCTGTTTGCATCCGGATAGTAAACCTTATCTGGGTGCATTTCGCGCATTCCTTGTATCATTAATCTGTAAGCTTTTTGATATTGCTCTTCCATTTCTTTTAATTCTTCCGATTTAAATCTGTATTCAGTAAGAAGTTCTTGAGATAATTTGACTAAAGGGTCATTCTTATATGTCTCCTCATTTGGATTTTTTGCAAATTTTTCAAAGTTATCTTTTGAAGAAAGAACACTGCTGTTTATAAGATCTTTTAAATAATTTTTGATTGAGGGTCCTCCTCTTTTGTAATTCTCTTTAACTTCTTGTAGCGAAGAGACAGGGTTTGATGCTTTGAGTGCATAAAGGTTCACTGTTTCTATCAACACATCATGTTCTAAAGGCATAAATAAGCCGTCGAAGTATTGATCAATTTCCGGCTGAATTTTTTGTTGAAATGCTTCTTCTGGAATGCTCTCTTCGTTTACGATTGTATTAACTAAGTTATTAAATCTGTTGGGTAACAAAATTAAATTACTACCTCTTAGCACACTGATTAAATAATTGTCATCCTTGCTTTTGACATTTGTCTTTGAGAAATAATTATTTATAACCTCCATCACATTCCCATACTTTTCCTGTTCTCTTTTTGAAGTGATACTCTGCTTGGAGGCTTTGAGAGCTGCCTGGGCTTCTTCTGAGGAATAGGCATCACCACTTCCCTGAATATTTGAATTGGCCCATTTTACAAATTTTTCTTCATCTTTTCTTTTGGACTGAGCCGTTTTGTGTTGCTTTAATGCATCAATCATGCCTTGACGGTTTTTCCAGTAGTTTGCGATACCGGCATATTTTGAAGCATAATCCAATCTTACTTTTTGATTGGCATCCATATGGGGTTTCATAGCATCCATTGCTGTTTTAGACCCTTCTACCCAGGCGGGATAAGCATAGTTTACATTTTGGTCAATTCCTGCTGCGGGCATCCATCTATTGGTTCTTCCGGGGTAACCTAAAATCATAGCAAAATCATCTTCCTGAATCCCTTTGGTGCTTACGGGCAAATGATAAGGCACTTGTAAAGGCACATTGTCTTCTGAGTATTTTGCAGGATTTCCATCTTGATCACCATAGACTCTAAAAAGTGCAAAATCGCCAGTGTGGCGCGGCCATTCCCAGTTGTCTGTGTCTCCTCCAAATTTTCCGATACTATTGGGTGGTGTACCCACAAGTCTCACATCTGTATAATCCTGATAAACGAAATAGTAGTATTCATTTCCGCTGTAAAAAGGACGAACAGAAACGGTGTATTTTCCTCCTTCATCATTTTCTTTTTGGATTTTTGCAATTTCCTGATTGATGACTTTTTCTCTTTCTAATTCTGTCATTTCATCGTTTACAAGGGCTAAAATTCTTTCGGTCACGTCATCCATTCTCACAAAAAACCGCACAGAAAGGTTGGCGGGTTTTAGTTCTTCTCCATAGTTTTTTGCCCAGAAACCGTTTGTTAAATAGTCGTTTTCTTCTGATGAGAGTTCAGCAATTTGTCCATATCCACAGTGATGGTTTGTTAAAACGAGGCCATTTTTTGAGATAATCTCAGCGGTACAGCCACCTCCAAATTGTACAATTGCATCTTTCAAACTGTTGTTGTTGACGCTGTAAATTTCTTCAGGGGTGAGTTGCAGACCCATTTTTTGCATATCTACATAATTGAGTCGCTCAATGTGCATTAAAAACCACATGCCTTCATTTGCCTTTACGGGAACGATAAACAGGACAAGTAGTAATAGAATAAGTACTTTTTTCATAAAAATTGTTTTTTGATGTATTGGGTTTTAAGTTAAATTTATTTAGAGGCTAAATATACTGTTTTAGAATAAAATTTTTAAATATTAAAGTCTGCTAATTTGTTCTTTTTCCAAATGAGCTTCTTTAAAATCTTCATTGGATGCAAGCGCTTTGGCAATCCAATTTTGCGCTTGATTTTTATCACCCAGGTGTCTGTAAATTTGTGCTTTTCTAAAATAAGCCCATTTTAGTTCGATACCATCTCTAATGGTGTGGTTTTTTATATACGCATCAAGGTACTTAAGGCCGTTTTGAAGTTGAATATTATATTCTCCTGATATTTTTCCTAGATGATAATTGATACTATTATGTGGGTGTATTTTTAAACCACTCCCATATATTTTTAATGCTATTTTAAAGTGTTTTTCAGCAAGCTGGGGTTTTTTGAAGTGTTCAGCTATGTTGGCCAGAGCAATGTTCCCTTCCAGTTCAGAGATTCCCAATAATTGATTTGCATATTTGCTTGCTGTGGTTTCACTCCCCCCAATAAAGCTTGGCAATAAACTATATAAATCTACCAATGCCCAGCGCACTTCTTTGTGATTTGGGTCTAGCTCAGCAGCTTTTTCAAGGTGTTTTTTTATATCCCCTATAAGCATCGCAGCTCTAAAACGATTTGTGCTCTGTGCCTTCCTTCCTAAAGCGCCACCTAATTTAAAGTTGAAACTTGCGTTGTCAGGATATTTTTTTACCAGTATTTTATAATAATCAATAGATTTATCCCAGTCCAATGCAAATGCAGCTATATCGCCCAAATATTCAACTGTTTTAAGGTCATTTGGGCTCTCATTTAGGTATGATTCAAAAAGGGGTTTTGCGACTTGGTATTGTTTTGCTTCATAGAGTGCAACAGCTTTTTCAAAATTAGTTTCTTGAGCTGTTAATATTAAGGGGACACATAATAAAAGAAGCAACTTAGGCATATAAATGGTGTTTTTAAATCTAAAATTATTTCTTTTTAGGGGGATATTTATTAAAAACTTTGGTTAAGATTTGAGAGTAATACTTTTCCTTTTGTTTTGGTGTGGCTTTTTCTTTAAAGCTGCCTTCTGTTTGGGCTTGCCAAACTAAAGCATCTAAATTAGCATCAATAAAATCGATGGTAAGTTGTTGATTTACTTCTTTACCGCCAATGGGGATTCCTCCCGAAATTCCCACAGAAGTGTTTCTGCCAACATTTCCAAAACCTACGCCAATAGTGTTTCTGGAGTTTGAAAGGTATTCATTACTGTAAAAGTTAATCAATATTTGAGGATTTTCAGACCTGATCATTCCTTTTGAAACTAGAAGACTGTCTGTGATTTTTACAATACGTTTTTCGTCCAGTTCATTCAGTCCTGAAGACAATGGGCTGAAGAAGTTAAATGTGTTGTAATTTGAAAAATCTTTTTCGGTATCATAATCAATTCCCACTGTTGCCCCACAGGAGTATAGCAAAACCAGAATACAGATAGAAAGTAGATACTTCATTTGTTTGATAAATAGTATTCGTGGTAAATATACAAAAGCTTTGCAGCCAAATATTTAAAGAAGTATTAAAGTTTATCCTCCCCCTAAATCCCCCTCCCAAAGAGGGGGACTTTTTTAGGTTATCAGATTAAATTTCTTAAACTACTAATCGATGCGTTATCCTTTGCTTTATTTATTTTAGAAATAGAATTGTGGTTATATAAAGCTTTAAAGGGCGTTTATGCTTCTACATTAAGCATTTTCCATAGGGTATCTTTCAATTCCTGAAGACCTTGTTGTGCTACTGAAGAAATAAAAAGATATGGAATCCCCTTAAATTGCTTGTCGAGTTCTTTTTTCATTTCGCCTTTGAGCTCTTCATCAAGCATGTCACTTTTTGAAATCGCAACTAAGCGTTCTTTGTCTAGAAGTTCAGGATTGTATTTTTTCAATTCGTTAAGAAGGATGTCATACTCTTCCCGAAGGTCTTTAGCATCGGCCGGAATGAGAAACAGCAAAGTCGAATTCCTCTCAATATGACGTAAAAAACGGTGCCCAAGTCCGCGCCCTTCTGCCGCTCCTTCAATAATCCCCGGAATATCTGCCATTACAAATGTTTGGAAATCACGGTACTTTACGATTCCCAGATTGGGCTTTAAAGTGGTGAATTCATAATCGGCAATTTTTGGTTTTGCTGCCGTCAATACAGAAAGTAACGTTGATTTACCGGCATTTGGAAATCCCACAAGGCCCACATCTGCCAGTATTTTTAATTCTAAAGTAACATCTCTTTCCTGAGCAGGGATTCCGGGTTGTGCATACCGAGGTGTTTGATTGGTACTACTTTTAAAATGCCAGTTGCCTCGTCCTCCCATTCCCCCTTCAAGAAGGATTTTCTCTTCTCCATTTTCTGTGATTTCAAAAATGATTTCTTGAGTTTCAGTATCCCTAACGACCGTTCCAAGTGGCACATCAATATAGATATCTTCACCATCTGCTCCTGTGCTTCTTCCGCTGGAGCCATGTTCACCGTGACCTGCTTTAGCGTGTCTTTGATATTTTAAATGTAGTAGTGTCCACAGATTGTCCTTTCCTCTAATAATAACATGACCACCACGACCACCGTCACCACCGTCAGGCCCTCCTTTTTCAATAAACTTTTCACGATGCAAATGTGCAGAACCTTGCCCTCCCTTTCCGGAAGAAACGTGCATTTTTACATAATCTACAAAATTGCCCTCAGTCATGATTTGGGTTTCAGGTTTAAAGTTTCAAGTTTAAGGTTTGTGGAGTTATTATTACAAACCGTCTATTACATTATTTAATCGTTCTGTGATTTCCTCGATGGAACCCACTCCGTCCACACCAAAATATTTATCTTGTTTTTGATAATAGTTTTTTAAAATTGCCGTCTCGTCATAATAAACCTTTATTCTGTTTCTTATGATTGATTCATCAGCATCATCGGGTCTTCCGCTTGTTTTTCCTCTTTCGAGCAATCGTTTTACAAGTACTTCATCGTCAACTTCAAGAGCCACCATACCGTTCACCTGTGTATTTTTGGATTCTAAAAGTTTGTCCAATGCTTTTGCCTGTGCTTCAGTTCTTGGAAAACCATCAAAAATAAAACCATTGGCACCTTCGTTTTTTTCAACCTCTGCTTTCAACATATTGATTGTTACTTCATCTGGAACGAGCTGGCCTTTGTCCATATAGGACTTTGCAGACAATCCCAATTCAGTTTCATTTTTAATGTTGTAACGAAAAACGTCTCCTGTCGAGATATGTACTAAGTTGTATGTGTCTTTTAAAACTTCTGCTTGTGTTCCTTTTCCGGCTCCCGGAGGACCAAATAAAATAATGTTTGTCATCTGTTGTGTTTTTAATTGATATACTTTTGGAAGATTGCGTCCCAGACCGTCATAGTCAAGTCCATATCCTACAATAAATTTATTGGGAATTTCAATTCCCACGTAATCGATTTTTAAATCCTTTTTATAAGCTTCAGGCTTGAAAAATAGTGTTGCTGTTTTTAACACCTTGATTTTTTGTTCTGAAAATAATGTGTGTAAAACTTCTAATGTGTTTCCTGTGTCAACAATATCTTCAACAATAATCACAGTACGCCCTTCCAGATTTTCGTTAACCCCGATGAGTTTACTTACAGTACCTGAACTACTGGTTCCTTCATAAGAAGCCATTTTTACAAAACTCACTTCACAATTTCCGGGATATACCCTCATCAAATCACTCACCACCATAAATGCGCCGTTGAGCACCCCAATAAAAATGGGAACTTCACCCTTTACATCTTCAGAAATTTTCATTGCAAGCTTTTCAATCGCTAATGCAATTTTTTGTTGACCAATAAAGGGAACAAATGTTTTGTCGTGAAGCTGAATCAAAATAGGTAATTGAAAATTAAAAGTGCAAATTTACGAAATATAAGGTATTCAATCGCTGTTTATTATATTTATAATTTTCGGTTTACTTGTGTTCAATCCACCAAAATTCTTGGTATATCAGCCCGCAATCTGGTTAACATTTCATAATTAATTTGATTACTGTATTCACTAAACGAACTAACGCCTATTTCCAAATCACCTTGATTACCTATTAAAACTACCTCATTACCTTTTTCAACAGTGTCTAGATGTGTCACATCAACCGTTATCATATTCATATTCACAACACCAATAACAGGAACACGCTGCCCGTTGATTAAAACCCTTCCTTGGTTGCTTAAAGACCTGCTAAAGCCGTGACTATACCCCACGGGAATTGTAGCGATTTTCATGTCTGTTCCAGCCATAAACGAAGTGCCATATCCAATAAAATCACCTATTTTCACTTGTTTAACATCCATAACCTTACTCTTCCAACTTAAAAGTCTTCTCAATGGATCCTCTTTCATTTTTGTTTTTTCAAGAAAATGAATTAATACTTCCTTAGTGGGGAAAAAACCATATTGCACAATTCCCAATCGCACCATATCATCCTGAGTTTGTGGATAACGCAAGGTTGCTGCTGAACAAGCCGTATGTATCAATTGTGGTTCAAGACCAAAATCTTTAAAATATCTTTTTGCCCTTCTAAAGTTTTGTTGTTGTTGCTTGATGCGGTAATAATTGGCAATTTCCTCAGCTCCAGCATAATGTGTACATAATCCTTCAAAAATTAAAATGTTATGATTTGCTTTTATAATCTCAGCGACTCCCTGCCATTCGTTTACATCAAACCCGGTGCGATGCATTCCGGTTTCAACTTCAATGTGAATTTTAGCTTTTTTATTGGTTTTTTTAGCGAAAGAAACAGCTTGTTTTAAACGCTGTAAATCAAATACATAACAAGATATATCATGTTCAATTGCCCATTCAAGCTGTTCATTTTCTACAGAACCCATAATCATGATTTGGCTGTTTTGGGTACTTGCTTTTTGAACTTTATAGGCTTCATCTGCACTAAAAACAGAAAAATGATCAATACCATTTTCTTCAGCTAAAGGGACAAATAAATTTATGGAATGACCATAAGCGTTTCCCTTCACTACTGATGAAATCTTCACTCCGTCATTCAATGTATTTCTTAAAAATTCAATGTTATGCTTGAAAGCAGCCTTACTAATTTCAATTTTACAACTGTGAAAATCTATGGACATGCTACGTATTTTTTACAAAGTTCATAAAATAGTTTAGAGCCTGTGGGAATTAGTTCATCAGGAAAATCATAATCGGGATTGTGTAATGCAGGACACTCCTCACCGGCACCAATTCCAAAGAAAGCTCCTTTGTATTGTTGTGTAAAAAGTCCGAAATCCTCTCCCCATTTAAAAGGGGTTTTTTGTTCAGATACTTTCAAGTTTAAATTTTCTGAAGCAAATACAATACTTTCCACAGCATCTGCATTATTTTCATTGGCTTTGAATTCCTGAATATATTTAAAATCAACCTTTAACCGGTGTTTTTTGCCTAATGCCAAAATATAAGTTTCGATTTTTTTCTGTAATTTCTCCATTTCACTCTCAGACCAGCTGCGAATGGTAAACCCAACAATGGCTTCACCGGCTGAAGTGCCATAAGCTTTATCTCCTAAGTCGATATGGATGGGAGTCACAACAGCAAAATCCTCACGATCTGGCAGGTTGTTTGACCACATCGATGCCTCCATAATCAATTCTGAAACCGCCATCGCGGGATTCACACCATGCTCCGGTTCGGCAGCGTGCGTAGTCTTTCCCAAAAATTCAATCACAATACTGGTCACCGAAGCCGTAAAGGAGTCTTTTCTAACTACAACTTCATGCATTGGGTGTCCGGGAAGATTGTGCAATCCAAAAACCCAATCGGGCTTTAGCGAAGTAAATTTTTCATCATCTAAAACAGCAGCTGCACCTGCACCTATTTCCTCTGCGGGTTGAAAAAGCAAGATGGCTTTTCCCTTTTTTGGCTGATTTTTAGATAAATGTTTTGCCAAACCCAATAAGATGGTCGTGTGACCATCGTGTCCACACTTATGAGAGACTCCTTTGGTTTTAGAACGGTACTCAAAATCATTCACCTCTTCAATGGGAAGTGCATCCATATCTGCTCTTATCATTAAATTGACTCCTTCTTTTCCACTGTCAAAAACGGCAATCACACCATAGCCCCCCACAGAGGTAATGATTTTTGTTGGCTTACATTTTTCCAAAAAAACAATCACTTTTTTTGCCGTCTCTTTTTCTTCACCCGAGAGTTCGGGGTGGGTGTGCAATTCCTTTCGAAAGGAGATTAGTTCTTCTATTTCTTGACTCTCAAACATAATTTATTTCTAAAAAAGCTATTATAACAAAATTGACCGAAAGATGCTAGGAAATTAAGAAATTTATAGGAAAGCTTTTTCCTGAAAAGGCTTTTGGCTAAAATAGCATTTCTTACTTTTGCAAAAACAATTTTCATGGCATTAAAAGCAGTCTTGTTTGATATGGATGGTGTGATTGTGGATACCGAGCCACTGCACAAAAAAGCCTATTTTCAAATGTTCTATGAAAGAAACATTGAGGTAAGTGATGCTATGTACCATGGTTTTACCGGGCAATCTACTTTGAAAATTTGCAGGTATTTGTGTGAACATTTTCAAATTAATGCAAACCCTGAAGAGCTTGTTTTACAGAAACGACATAAGTTTCATGAACTTTTTAAAAAGGACCCTGACCTTTCCCTGATTTCAGGTGTGAGGGAACGCATTGAGGAATATCACGAAAACGGACTCACGCTAGTGCTGGCCTCTTCTGCCTCTATGGGGACCATCAATGCTGTTTTTGATCGTTTTAATTTAAATCCTTATTTCAAAGCAAAACTAAGCGGGGCCGATTTAAAAGCTTCAAAACCACATCCTGAAATTTTTCTAAAAGCAGCCCAAGCCGCAGAAAAGGATAAAGAAAACTGTGTGGTTATAGAAGACTCTACAAATGGTATTCTAGCAGCAAAAGCTGCTAGATTAACTTGTGTGGGTTATGACAGTATTCACTCTAAAGATCAAAATTATGACCTTGCAGACAAAGTGATCACGCACTTTGATGAAATTGCTTACCCTAGCCTAAAGCAATGGTTTTTGAACAAAAAAATTCAGTAAGAACTGTTTTTTTAATTAAACAGGTTTGTTTAAAACCAGATTATTTTCTTCAAAATAGCAACTTAAAATTGAAAGCATCTCCTCTTTTCCTGCGGTAATTTTTTCTATCTTTTTCCATACCTCTTCAGAAATATAGGGACGTAAAGGCTGATTTAAACCGGTAATCAAAGGGAATACCGCTTTCACTTTATCATCCCATTCTTTGTGGTAGCGCAGCAAATCGTCAGGATACACAATTTTTCGTTCGGTGCCTTCGTCTTCTGCTTCAAAGGGTTCAGTTATATTCAAATAGCCATAATCATCGGTTAATTGCTCACCGGGATGAATATCCCGAATCGCCACTTCAAAATCATAAGCCGTACTGATGCAATTGGCGTTGAAACTATGATTGACATAGCGTCCAAAATCCCAGCAGAACACAAAATTTCCACGGTTATTCCTATAGGTATAAAAGTCGAGTATTTTTTGGTATTTGACATCCATTTGAGAAACTTCTGCTGGGGTAAATTCCCTGTCCAAAGCATCTAAAGCCCAGGTAATTGTGCCCTTTGGAATAAATTCTGTGGCTACCACACCGTAGCCAATTTGTTTGCTGATAAAACGCAATTCCGTTTTTGGAAAAATCATATAATCTATTGGTTAGAATAAATCAAAGGAATGAAATTTTTCGATTCAAAATACAGCTGTTAAAAAATAATTTTTTTCCGCTTTAGCGAAAGAATATCTAACTCATTTAACTACTTTGGAATGTAACAGAAGACATCATTTAAAATTCCTTTTACTTATCTTTGCCAAAACCGAAATTTACATGCACTACTTCTCTTCAGATTTTACTTTAGGCATCCTTGGCGGAGGTCAACTCGGTAAGATGCTACTTTATGAAACCCGAAAGTATGACATTGCCACAAAAGTGCTGGACCCAAGTGCAGAAGCTCCTTGCAAGATTGCGTGCAACACCTTTGTTCAAGG
>JANSXN010000078.1 GCA_024742935.1 Flavobacteriaceae bacterium | reverse complement strand
TTGTACATTTCCTCAGAAGCTGTTTTCCAGGCTTCATTGATCTTGTCTAAAGCAGGCTGAATTAAAGCGATGTCTTTAGCATCAAAGGCCGTTTTTAATTCTGCCAGTGCATCTTCAATAGGCTTTTTCTTATCGTCAGATAATTTATCGCCAAACTCTTTCAACTGACTTTCAGTTTGGAAAATCATCGCGTCTGCCTCGTTGAGTTTGTCTGCTTTTTCTTTTGCAGCTTTATCGGCATCTGCATTGGCTTCAGCATCTGCTTTCATCTTTTTGATTTCTTCTTCAGTTAAACCGGAAGAAGCTTCAATTCGGATGTCCTGAGATTTGTTTGTTGCCTTGTCTGTTGCGCTTACTTTGATTATACCATTGGCATCGATATCAAAGGTCACCTCGATTTGAGGAGTTCCTCTTCTTGCAGGTGGAATTCCGTCAAGGTGAAAACGACCGATGGTCTTGTTATCTGCTGCCATTGGGCGCTCTCCCTGTAATACGTGAATCTCTACACTGGGTTGATTGTCTGCGGCGGTTGAAAAAACTTGCGACTTTTTAGTTGGAATAGTCGTGTTTGCTTCAATGAGTTTTGTCAAGACACCACCCATAGTTTCAATACCAAGTGAAAGAGGGGTTACATCAAGAAGTAAAACATCTTTCACATCTCCGGTCAATACACCTCCTTGAATAGCAGCTCCAACAGCGACCACCTCATCAGGATTCACTCCTTTGCTTGGTGCTTTGTTAAAGAATTTTTCTACGGCTTCCTGAACTGCAGGAATACGGGTTGACCCACCTACTAATATAATTTCATCAATATCGCTTTTTGATAATCCGGCGGCTTTTAGCGCTTTTTCACAAGGAGCGATTGTTCTTTTTACAAGATCTGCAATCAATTGCTCAAATTTTGATCTGCTTAACGTGCGCACCAAGTGTTTTGGTCCGCTTGCTGTTGCTGTCACATACGGCAAATTGATTTCGGTTTGAGTAGAAGAAGACAATTCAATTTTTGCTTTTTCGGCAGCTTCTTTCAAGCGCTGAAGTGCCATTGGGTCTTTTCTAAGATCCATATCTTCTTCAGATTTAAACTCATCAGCCAACCAGTTGATGATTTTTTGATCGACATCATCACCACCCAAGTGCGTGTCACCATCTGTTGAAAGTACTTCAAAAACACCGTCACCCAATTCAAGTATAGAAACATCATGAGTTCCTCCACCAAAGTCAAAAACGACTATTTTTTGGTCGGTTCCTTTTTTATCCAAACCATACGCCAAAGCTGCCGCAGTGGGCTCGTTAATAATGCGCTCTACTTTAAGTCCAGCAATTTCACCGGCTTCTTTAGTTGCTTGACGTTGCGCATCATTGAAATAAGCCGGTACTGTAATCACAGCTCTTGAAACAGATTGTCCCAAATAGTCTTCAGCAGTTTTTTTCATTTTCTGAAGTACCATTGCTGAAAGTTCCTGAGGGGTGTACATTCTACCGTCAATATCAACCCGGGCAGTATCATTATCTCCTTTTACTACTTTATAAGCAGCATTTTCTGCTTCTTTAACAGATTCAGAATATTTATTACCCATAAAACGCTTGATGGAGGCGATGGTCTTTGTGGGATTTGTTACCGCCTGACGCTTTGCAGGGTCTCCCACCTTAATTTCTCCACCTTCCACAAAAGCGATTACAGAGGGTGTAGTTCTTTTTCCTTCGGCATTAGGAATAACCGTTGGCTCACTACCTTCCATCACGGCAACGCAAGAGTTTGTTGTTCCTAAGTCAATTCCAATTATTTTACTCATAACTATTGTTTAATTTTATTGTTTATTCAATTTTTCACTATCAAATAGACAATGATTGTGCCAGCGGAAGGTTTATGACAGGATGTCACCCTTCGACAAGCTCAGGGTGACCGTTTGGAATTTGGTGATTTGGGATTTGGAATTTACTTTTTAGGTATATTCTCCAAAATTTCCAATACAAATTTCCAGTATTTCTGTGCTGAAGAAATGCTCGCTCGTTCATCAGGTGAGTGGGCGCCTTTGATGGTGGGCCCAAAGGAGATCATATCCATATCCGGGTAGTTTTGCCCCAGGATGCCGCATTCAAGCCCCGCGTGGCAGGCGGCTATGTTTGCTTGTGCGCCATACATTCTTGTGTAGATTTCGTCAAGCACGTTTAAAATAGTACTATCCGGATTGGGTTCCCAACCGGGATAATCACCGGACAATTTGACTTCACAGCCCATCAATTCAAAAGTGGAACGCAGGCTGTTTGCCAAATCCATTTTAGAACTTTCAACAGACGAACGGGTCAAACATCCAATATGGATGTTCCCATCCTTTACTAAAATGCGCGCTACATTGTTTGAAGTTTCCACCAAATCAGCAATTGCCGGACTCATTCTAAAAACCCCATTATGCGCCGCATAAACCGATTTTACCAAAAGCTCCTGCGCATCTGCATCCATGACTTTTTTCGGTAGTTTTGAGGTAGTTATTTCAATTTTCAGAGACGGTTCCAGGGATTTAAATTCGGCTTTGATGTCTTGTGTTAAAAGTTGCATTTCAGCTAAAAACGCTTCTTGATGTGTGTTTGAAACAACAATTACCGCATTGCTTTCACGTGGGATGGCATTGCGGAGACTTCCACCATCAATGGAGGCTATTTGAGCATCAAATTCTTCGGTGGCCTTAAACAACAACCGATTCATTAATTTGTTGGCATTACCCAAACCCTTATGGATGTCCATTCCACTGTGTCCACCTTGGAGGCCTTGCACAGTAATGATGTATGCAGTACTGTTTTCTTTTGGTGTTTTTAAAATATAATTTCTTTTTGCTGTCACATCAATCCCACCGGCACAACCGATGCCAATCTCGTCATCTTCTTCGGTGTCTAGGTTGAGTAAGATTTCGCCGTTGAGCAAACCTCCTTCCAGTCCCATCGCACCGGTCATTCCGGTTTCTTCATCGATGGTAAAGAGTGCTTCAAGGGCGGGATGTTTGATCGTATCACTCTCCAAAATCGCCATAATGGTCGCGACTCCCAGACCGTTGTCAGCTCCCAATGTAGTGCCTTTTGCCCGCACCCAATCGCCATCGATGTACATTTCTATTCCCTGGGTATCAAAATCAAATTGGGTATCGTTGTTTTTTTGATGCACCATATCGAGGTGCGACTGCATCACGATGGGTTTTCTGTCTTCCATTCCGGAGCTTGCCTGTTTTTTGATAATGACATTGCCCACCTTATCGATATGGGTTTCAAGACCCAGGCTTTCGCCAAAATGTTTTACAAAGGCAATGACACGTTCTTCTTTTTTGGAGGCACGCGGCACGGCGTTTAAATCGGCAAACTTGTTCCAAAGGGCATTGGGTTCTAAATTTCTTATGGCTTCATTCATGGGTTTTGGATTTTTGCAAAGGTAGAGAATTGGTTTTGAAACCAAACCGCTACTGAATTGATTCTATAAATGGCATCAACCAGAAGTCTCACTATTAAAAAAGAACTCTTCTATTTAAAACTTCGGGCATCGAGTTTAAAATATCTGAAATTGAAGTTGTTTTATTAACGTTTAATCACCTTAAACGTTTCTCTGTTACTTTGATGTTCCACTCCAATAAAATAAACACCTGATGCATATTCACCAAGTGATATTTTTTGATTTTTGAACGGCCTTTTTTCAAGTAAATAGCCTGCTGCATTGTAAATTGAAACAAATAAATATTTTTCGTTTGGATTGTAGATATCAATATAGTTATCTGTTATTGTAGGAAAGACAAACATCGAACTTGCTGTCACCACAACTGTGTTTAAAACTTCCCAGCGGTCTTCAGCCGCAGGGCCATTCCATATTTGGGTAGCTAAAAACGGATTATCAATAAAAGGGTTTCGGTTTCCTTGAATGGAGCTTACATAGTCATTGCGTTGGATTTCAAATTCAGAAACGGGATCTTGGACATTCCATTCTAAAAAAATATCTGGCATATCGCCAAAAGTCGAATAAGATGTTGAACCAACTCCCACAGAGGTAGCAGCACATTGGGCAGGGTATCTCACATACATATACATCATCATTCTGGCCACATCACCTCTCCATTCCTCTCCGGGAAAAAAATTGCCGCTTTGAGTAATGTAGGAAGACGCTCCAGAACCTTCTTCAAATGGTCTGTTACTTCTTGCACTATTCATCTGGCTGTCAGCAGGCCTTAAGCTGTGAGCATCGGCTCCTGCATTTTGAAAACCCAAATTTGGTGTGCCAAGTGATCTGGGAAAAACATGTTCCCTGTTCCATAAACCGATACAGCTGGAGTTGTGACAGGACAAATCCTTATCACGACTTCGGTCAGTTTGACTTTGTCCATCAGTATCGTTATGACCATAAATTAAAAGTATATTGTTATTGTTTACCGGATCCAAATCAGAGACTTTTAAAACCTGCCATACTTCAGGGGTATAGATCAAATTTATAACATGGGTATCAGAAATTAAATCGGAAATTTGATATTTAAGGCTGTTACCTGTTTGTGAAAAATCAACATCGCTGTAATATTCAGGAATTTGAGCAAAACAAAAAAAAGGTACTAAGAAGAGAAAAACTATTCTTTTAATCATTGGGGAGTTTTTTGGGGTATGACAATATAAGCAAAAAAAAAGAATGCCTGAAAAAAATTACTTTAAGACTAACCGCTTAAATGAGAATAATTGACGAGCATAATATTCAACTGTCAATATGCGGCCTTTAAAGTTTGAATTTTTCAGACATCCTAAAATTTTAAAAAAGAGGGCTTGACTAATTTGCTCCCCACTCTTTTAGAGAGTCCTGATTCATTTTAACGTAATCTGCATTTCCGGCTTTTTGAGCTGCTGCAAGTGATTGACGAGCAGCTGCTATTGCACCCTGCTTGTCACCTGCTCTAGCATAAATCAGTGATTTGTTTCTCAATTGCCAAAACGGCGGATTGTCATTCCCGGCCATTGCTTTATCCATCCATTCTTTCGCTTTAGCGATATCTTTTCCTTCATCATAATAATACATAGCCGCTGTATAGTAGTCTGCAGCTGAAGGTCCGCTCATAGCTTTGTCTATGCTAGCCATAACAGCCTTATCTGTGGGTACTGTAAAGTTAATGGGCACTCGGGTTTTTTCCCAAAGCAAAAATAAAGTAGCTCCATTATTTGAAATGTTGGCAAGTTCTATTGTAAATGACTCTCTTGCCATAGAAGTTACAAGAGGTGTTACTTTAAAACGCGCAGCAACTTTGCTTTCATCCAGTTCACGGGGAGCCCCGTTTGCCTGATACTCTGTATATAAAATTATCTCCCACTCCTTTTGGCCCGGAATGGTTAACAAAGCATAGGTACCCTTTTTAAGTTCTTTGTCATGAATAGTGATGTCCTCACTAAATGATATTTTGGTTCGGGCATTGGCACCGGTGCGCCACAATTTGTCATAAGGTACTAAATCTCCAAAAATGGTGCGACCTTTCATACTGGGTCTTGAATATTCAATGGTGACATCTGTGAGTCCCACTTGTTGTTCAATTTTTGATGGCGGACTTGCCACCGGAGCACTGATTTGAGCATAACTGAAAGCTCCTAGAAATAAAAGTGAAAATAAAAGTGTTAATTTTTTCATTGCTGATTGGTTTTAAATTTTTAATTAGAAGCCACTAAGTTAATCAATTAGGAATGTAGCAGGTGTTAACAAAAACTTAAATAGAAATATTTTTGTTTAACTTATTTTTATATTTTATAAACATTATTAACGGTATTTTTGTCTAAATAAATATTTAAATGAAAATTTATACACTTCATACAAAACAGAACCTCCCTATATCTATTGATAAAGCCTGGGACTTTCTTTCCAGCCCCGGAAATTTAAAGACCATCACTCCAGAGTATATGGGGTTCAACATCCTTTCGGGTGCAGACAGGCCTATGTATCCCGGGCAAGTTATTCAGTACATCGTTACACCGGTTCTGGGAATCAAAACCAAATGGGTTACTGAAATAACACACGTTAAAGACAAAGAATATTTTGTGGACGAACAACGTTTTGGTCCCTATGCGCTTTGGCACCACAAACATTTTATCAAAGAAATTCCCGGTGGCGTGGAAATGGAAGATATAGTGGATTATAAACTACCTATGGGAATTTTAGGCCAAATGGCGCATCCCATTTTGGTAAAACCCAAACTAAACGAAATTTTTGAATTCCGAAGAACAAAACTCATCCAACTTTTCGGTGAATATAAACCTTTGTAAAATGAGCAAAAACATACTTTTAATTGGTGGTTCCTACGGTATAGGAAAAGCCCTTGCAGAAAATTTAGCAATAACCAATCAAGTGATTGTTGCCTCCAGAACTCAGGAAGGATTTGATTCTGAAAATATCAAACACCTAAGTTTTGACACAACAAAAGATGATCTGTCTGAACTCGATTTACCCGAAATAATTGACGGATTTGTCTATTGTCCAGGAAGCATCAACCTCCGTCCTTTTAAAAATCTTAGAGAAGAAACCTTTGAAGAAGATTTTCAACTTAACTTTATAGCCATGATTAAAGTTCTGAAAGGAGTGCTGCCCAAACTTTTAAAGTCTGAAGATGCAAGCATAGTGCTTTTCAGTACGGTGGCCGTCAAAATGGGCATGCCTTTCCACACCAGCGTGAGTGCTTCTAAAGGAGCCATTGAAGGTTTCGCCAAAGCTTTTGCGGCAGAATATGCTCCAAAAATAAGATGCAATGTGATTGCGCCTTCATTGACAGACACCCCTTTGGCAGAGCGACTATTAGGGGATGACCGCAGAAAAGAAACTGCTTCAGAAAGGCATCCATTAAAACGCGTGGGAGAAACCAAAGATATTGCAGCTATGGCCCGTTTTCTTCTAAGCGATGAAAGCAGCTGGATTACCGGTCAGGTTTTTGGTGTGGATGGAGGGATGTCCACCTTAAAAGTTTAGAATGAGTGATAAAAAAGTAAACATATTTTGGTTCAGAAGGGATTTGCGTCTGGATGACAATGTGGGATTTTACAAATCCCTTAAAGGAAAATTTCCGGTTTTGCCCATTTTCATTTTTGATACTGAAATTTTAGAACAACTTCCCAAAGACGATGCCCGTGTGACATTTATTCACGATTCCCTTCAGGTGATGCGGAAAATACTTCAGGAACATTCTGAAAGCAGTATTGCGATGTATCACGGAAAACCTTTGGATGTTTTCATAAATATCCTGAAAGACTTTGACATTCAAAATGTAATCACAAACCACGATTATGAACCTTATGCAATAAAACGGGACAAAGAAGTGGCAGATTTTCTTTCGAAAAAAAATATTGGTTTTTACACCTTTAAAGACCAGGTAATTTTTGAAAAGGACGAAGTGGTGAAAGATGACGGGAAACCCTATTTGGTTTACACACCATTTATGCGAAAATGGAAAGCGCGATTTAAAGAGCATTCCTTCAAAGTGTATGAAACCAAACCCATCTTAAAGAACTGTATTAAGCATTCCAGACTTCCTAATGTATCATTGAGTGATATCGGTTTTGTACAGTCAAAAATAAAAGTGCCTGACTTTGACTTGAGTAAATCGATTATTCAGCACTATGAAAAAACCCGAAATTTCCCTGCAAAGGATGAGACCTCAAGGCTGAGTCCGCATTTAAGATTTGGTACGGTGGGTATTAGGCAGGTTGTTGAAAAGGCTGTCGCCGAAACGAACGAAACTTTTTTGAACGAACTCATCTGGAGGGAATTTTTTATGCAAATACTCTGGCACTTTCCTGAAACGCAAACCCGGGCTTTCAAGAAAAAATATGATCGCATAGAATGGCGCAACAACGAGGGAGACTTTGAAAAATGGAAAACCGGTACCACCGGCTTTCCTCTTGTCGATGCCGGAATGCGTCAATTGAATGAAACCGGATGGATGCACAACCGTGTGCGTATGCTTGTGGGAAGTTTTTTGTGCAAACATTTATTGATTGACTGGCGTTGGGGAGAAACTTATTTTGCTGAAAAGCTACTCGATTATGAAATGTCCTCAAATGTAGGCAACTGGCAATGGGTTGCTGGTTGCGGTGTGGATGCGGCACCATATTTTAGAATTTTTAACCCTACCACACAAATTGAAAAGTTTGACAAGGAAAAAACCTATATTAAAAAATGGGTTCCTGAATTTGGCAGCAATACATATCCTGATGAAATGTTGAACCACAAAGAGGCAAGAGAACGCGCTTTGAGTGTTTATAAAAAAGCTGTAAGCTAGAAACTTTCGTAGATTTCATAGAATTTTATGCATTTCATCGAAAATATTGACTGTATGTCGATTTTATAAATATTTTCTTATTTATTTGTTAGGCCCTAAGATATTTAAACTGAGTCCATAACCCCAAATTATGAACCGCTATGGAAACCTACGAAAATGAATTCACCAATGGTGAAATCAATGTCACTTACGACCCAAAAATTTGCATTCACGCTGAAAAATGTGCCCAAGGATTGTCTGATGTTTTTCGCACAGACATTATTCCCTGGATTGACTTAGATGGTGCTGAAACCAAAAAAATAGTTGCACAAATTAAAAAATGTCCATCAGGAGCACTTCAATGTTCCTATGTGAAACAAAAAGTGGCTGTTTAATATTAATAAATTCACTTTTTACACAATTATTCCACAACATTTTTGTTGTATAGGGAACACTATTTTTAAAATTAAATTTTAAGATGTTTCAAAAAAATACATTCTCCATTTTTATTTTACTTTTCGTTTCAACTTTTGGTTTTACTCAAACTGAAAACACTCTTGAAAACCAGTTTGATGAAGTGTATAGCCGTTCAAATAATTATCAGGAATTCAAAGTTGTTAAGAGGGCTGATTTAAACAGTCTTAAGAAAAGTACACTTGACAGTATTGAGGTATATAAAACTGCCTTAGTCCAGATGCAGGACGAATTGGAGTCTCAACAAATCGAATTGGGTCTCATTCAAACGAACTTAAAGGAAACCAATGAAAAACTTCAAAATACCGAACAAAGAGAAAATGAAATTTCTTTTTTAGGTATTCAAACCTCAAAAGTAGCTTACAATAGTATTGTTTGGACCGTTATAATTCTTCTGGTATTAATCCTTTTCTTCTTTATTTATAAGTTTAGAAATAGCAATGAAGTTACTCGTGATACAAAAACAAAACTCGAAGAACTCGAAAAGGAATTTGAACTACACCGCCAACGCGCCCTTGAACGCGAGCAACAACTCAACCGCAAGTTGCTGGATGAGATTAATAAGAATAAATAGTTTTTCTCTTAATCACCCCAACCGAAAATTTATTTCAGGAAGTTTTAATTAATTCAATCAAAAACAATAAAATTGACTTTTAAATTCATTAAAAGTTAACACACCTTTTTTTTTCATACATTTATACTGCCTCAAGTCATTTTTAATGTATTTTAAAAAGGCTTATGAAAACTAGTATCTTTTTTCTTTTTATATTTTTTTGTTCATTCATTTGTTTTTCTCAGACTTCAGATGCGTATTCTAAAACTTTTTTTGAAATTAGTAAAGATGAAGACAGACTGTTTCATCAATTGGGACATCAAATATTTATCGTATCTAAAATAGCAGATGTAAAATTTAAATATGTACAAAAGTCGTTGCGATTCCTTGCTGCTGGACTAGTCGTGTTATTAATTGTGTTATTGTATTATATACTTATTTCTAACATTTAATTTTTAATCATTTATATCAAATTCATAAAATCATTTCGTATGCATAAATCACTAGTCCTAATTATTCTTTTATCAAGCAGTTTGTTACAAAACATACAAGCCCAACAATCAAACGAAATAGAGACATTAACCCAAATGCTCCACACCTTTCTGGATGGAGCATCCAACAACGACCGTGATACCCACGATAATTTTTGGGCAGAAGAACTCATCTATACCAGTTCAAACGGCACTCGTTTTGGCAAAGCCGAAATTATGGCTGGTTTTGAAACTCAAACAGAGGTTTCAAATGCTCCAAAAACAATCTATACAGCAGAAAACATTAAAATCAACATCTATGACGATATGGCTGTTGTGGCATTTAAAATGAAGGGGATTACAGGTGTTGAAGTGCAATATTTTCTCAATAGTGGTACTTTTATTAAACGCGATGGCAACTGGAAAGCAGTCAACTGGCAGGCAACAAAAGTGCCTTAATAAAAAATGCCAATTGCTTAGAGCAATTGGCATTTAATATTCCTCAATGAGGACATCTTAGCATAATTCAGGCTAATTATAGTTTTTGAAAAACAAGATTGTCTATCGTGCCATCCCCACTTTCGTCAACGAGTTCAATAAGTGTTTCGGAAAAATCAGAAACATCCCAGTCGTCACTAAATTCGTCAAAGGGTGAGCTGTCACCAAAATCGAGTATCACATCCAGACCGTTACTGCTGTTTACGACATTCCAAGTTCCGTTAAAGGTGGTTGTGCCATTTGTTGCAACAGCTGTTCCATCATTGTTAAACGTGACTTCATAACCGGTGTAATCTGATGTCTGGTTATTTCCATCATCAAGGTAAGAAGCTACAAACCATGGACCATTTTGCATTATTGTGATTAAATCTTGAGGATTGGCACCTGAACAATCAGTATAAGGATTTCTGCCAAAGTTCAAGAGATCTGTACTTCCATCTCCTCCACTTATATCCATTAATTCAATAAGCGCATTTGAAAATGAAGTGACATCCCAGTCGTCATTTAAATCATCAAAAGGGTCGTCATCTCCCGTGATTTCAAATTGAAGATCTAGATCGAGTCCACTGCTGCTGCTTGTCACTACCCAAACTCCATTTACGGTGTTTGTACTGCTTGTAGCAACAACATTTTGATTGGAATCAAAGGTAAATTGATAAGCCGCATAATTACAAGTTTCATTCACGCCATCGTCCTCAAGAAGGTTCACATACCAAACGTCTGTTATTAAATTTTCTATAAAGTTGGCAGAATTACTTCCACCTCCACCTCCTGTGGTTGGCGTGCGGGTAAAAGTTAGTAAGTCTGTGCTTCCATCTCCTCCACTCACGTCTTTTAATCTAATGATTTCGTTTGTTGCCTCAATAATATCCCAGTCGTCATCCAACTCATCTAAGGGGTCAGATTCTCCAAAGTACAAATCCAAGTCTGGAGTGCTGCTAGAAGTGAGTTGCCAAGTCCCATTTGTGGGAGCACCATTTACCGTTGCTGTGGCTGTATTGTCT
>JANSXN010000083.1 GCA_024742935.1 Flavobacteriaceae bacterium | reverse complement strand
TAATCATACCTCTATTGTTCAACAAACAGGTGATGGAAATTCTTCTTTTGTTTTACAAGATGGCGACTCAAACTTCTCTGAAGTTTATCAAACAGGAGACGATAATACATCAAATGTTAATCAACTTGGAAATGATAACTATTCAGGTGTTGGACAACTAGGAGATAATAATGATTCTGATGTTGTTCAAATTGGTGACGATAACTTTAGTATAGTTATTCAAGATGGTAATGACAATGATTCTGAGGTTGATCAAACAGGTAATAATAATGTTGCATCTACTGAACAAATAGGTAACAACAACGATTCTGATGTCGATCAATTAGGTAATGATAACCTTGCTGTAACAGAACAATTTGGAGATGACAATACTTCATCAATCAATCAAGATGGTGACAATAATATTGCAGGAACCGGACAATATGGTAACAACAATAATAGTATTGTTAATCAAACAGGAGATGATAACTTTAGTTTAGTTATTCAAGATGGAAACTTTAATGGAAGTGCTGTAAACCAAACAGGAGACGCTAATTTTAGTGATGTTTTTCAAGATGGAAATGCAAACAACTCATTGGTAAATCAAATTGGAGATGACAACTTGTCTATTGTTGAGCAGATTGGAAACAACAACAGTTCAGGTGTTGCACAAGTTGGTGATGACAATGAAAGTTATGTACTACAAGTAGGTACCCTTAACAATAGTAGTGTTTTACAGTCTGGTGATAACAACTATTCTGAGGTTGACCAATTTGGTATAGGTAACTTTAGTGATGTTAAGCAGTTTGGTGATGATAACTTTAGTGATGTGAACCAATCTGGTGACTTTAACATTAGTGGTGTGATCCAAACTGGATTCTTGCACACGAGTGAAGTAAACCAAACAGGTAACTCTAATACTAGCAATGTTCTTCAAACCGGTAATAACCACAATAGTTTAGTTAACCAGGTAGGAAATGGAAATAGTTCAGTAGTTACTCAAAGTAACTAACAATAAAAATAGATTTCCTATGAGGTTAATAGCTTTAGGATAATCAAAAACGGTATAAGGGCAGGTAAAATCTGCTCTTATACCTATTTTTTAAAAGATGTTTTGAGTTAATTAATTTAATTCAGTACATTTATATATTTTAAATATTTAATAAACTTTAAAATGAAAACTTTAAAATCAACACTCACTATTCTGGCTTTATTTTTTTTGCTATTGACTGTAGATGCTCAAACTTTTTCAGATTCCCAACAAGCTGAAATTGAAAGTTTTCAATCAAAAGCTTCTGCGTTTTCATTTATTTCTTCCCAAAATCAACAAACTACAAGAGGTAATCAAGCTGCAAACGGTAGTTCTGTGTTTATCAATCAAATTGGTTCCAACAATGATGCACAAGTAAAAGTAAATGCAGCAAATAGTTTTGTAAACCTTTTGCAAAATGGCTTCAGTAATTTGACAATACTTGATCTTACTGCATTTGATATTACCCAAAACATTACACAAAACGGTGAAAATAACCGGCTTTTTAACTTTTCAAACAATCCTGCTTCCATTCAAAATATGGAGGTACTTCAAAATGGAATCAATCAGGATATTACCATTTTTGGAAGCAATTCGCTCTCAGAAAACATAAAAATCAATATGCAAGGTAGTGATCGCTCCCTCATTGTAAGGAACTTTAATTAAAAAAAAACACAATCATGCACCCTTTTCAAAAAAAACACCTACTTTTTTTGGTTTCAATCTTATTGCCACTACAGACAATCTCTCAAATTTACAATACTGAAGTCGAAGCAAAGATTAATATTGAAGAGAGAAATGGAATGCTACAAATTACCGGAACAGCATACAATAAGACAGAAATTGATCAAAGTGTTCGATATGTACTTTCAGTAATTAAAACAAATCCTGAAAATTCAAATACATCAAAAAATGATCAAAGTGGAAGAATCGTATTAAAACCTGCAGAACAGCAAAATTTATCTTCTACCACAATTAACACTAATAATGAAGACCGTATTATACTTCTTTTATTAATTTATAATTTAGAGGAAAAAATAATTGGTCAAGACCGTATTGTAATAAACGATAACATATCTGATGAAGAAATAAAACAGCAACTTCAAAAAAAAGTAGAACAAACTGTTTACTCAGATGATTTGGATACAGCTTCTCAAGATGGATTAACGCTCAGAGGAATTGTAACTGAAGATACAAAAACAAAACCCGGGAGGGATTTTTACACCATGTTTTTTTCAGATTATAATTTAAATAATATCAATGGAGAGAAAATAGTTGCCATTAAAGAAGTTATCGCACTTGGAAATAACACAAAAATTGAGATATTTGTAGGAGATGACAAAGTGGTAGAGTTTTTTCTGAGACCACAAAGAGAATTTTTAAAAACAATGTCTGATGCTTCCATTCGCAGAGTAGCTCAACATTTTGAGCGCCTAAAAAGAGAGGCAAATAGTATTAAACGCTATTAATATTTATAGATATTAGTTTTATTTAAAACCCTTAAAATGAAAGCAACATTTACAATCCTATTTCTGCTATTTTCTTTTTATGGCTTTAGTCAACAATTAACTTATAAACCCATAAATCCTGCCTTTGGCGGCGACACTTTTAATTACCAATGGTTATTAAGTTCTGCCAATGCACAAAACTCTTTTAAAGACCCATCGGCAGACAGAGATGACAGATCAACTTTAGGTCAATTTGCTGATAATCTGAACAGACAGTTACTCAACCAGTTATCCAGAGGTCTTTTTGATGATCAGTTTGGTGCAGGTTTAGAAGAAGGTACCTTTACTTTTGGAAGTTTAGCATTAGAAATATTTGAAACCTTAGAGGGCTTAGTGATTAATATTTTAGATACAAATACAGGAGAACAAACACAAATCGTTATTCCTAATTAATTTTTTTTAATGAAAAAAAGTTACTACTTAATTTTATTTAGCTTGAGCTTATTTTTAACGAGTTGTGGAGCTTATTTTAATCAACCAGTTATAAAACAAGACGCACGTTTTGGTGAGCTTACTCCTAAATCTAGAACACTTGAAAACCTGCCGCTTCCGGCAGAGCCTGTGGTGGTGGGTGTTTATAATTTTAAGGATCAGACAGGGCAGTATAAAAATATTGAAGCGGGGAGCACTTTTAGTACAGCTGTTTCTCAAGGTGCTACTACCATTTTAATTAAAGCACTGGAAGACTCAAAATGGTTCACACCCATTGAAAGAGAAAACCTTGGAAATTTATTAAACGAACGTAACATCATAAGAGCCACCAGAGATGAATTTCGCAAAAATAACTCAAATGAGCCCAATTTACCGCCATTATTATTTGCGGGAGTTTTGCTTGAAGGGGGTATCATTTCTTATGATTCCAATATTATAACAGGAGGTGCAGGTGCTAGATACTTTGGAGTAGGTGGTTCAACTCAATATCGGGAAGATCGCATTACTGTTTATTTAAGAGCTGTGTCAACTTCAAGTGGAAAAATATTAAAAACAGTTTATGTCTCTAAAACAATACTCTCACAAGCTGTAAGCGCAAACCTTTTTAAATTTGTTAATTTTCAAAGACTTCTGGAAGTAGAAACTGGATTTACAGTAAATGAACCGGTTCAACTTGCTATGCAAGACGCAATTGAAAAATCTGTTGAAGCTTTAATTATCGAAGGTATAAAAGATAACTTATGGTCATCAAAAGAAGGAAAAGAAACAAACGATAAACTTGTGAATGATTATTTGGAAGAAAAAGCTCAAGAGGAGTCAATGTTGCTATATCACAGAGAACAAGTAGCCAGAGATTATGATAACTCTATTGGAGTTTATGGTGGAGCCAATGTTCTTGATGGTGATTATTCTAAAAAACGCTTAGGTTATTTGGCACGAATTGAATATACCCGAAAACTCTCTCGCAATTTTAGTCTAAACCTCAATGCCAATGCCTTTCAATTTAGAACTGGTAAATCTTATACTAACAGGATGATAAGTGGAGATGTCAACCTCGAATTTAAGATATTGCCAGATGATGATTTCTCGCCATATATTTATGGAGGATTTGGAATCATAAATGATTTGGTGAAACCTCAGGATAACTTACAATTTGGAGACTTATTTTTCAAGACTCAGTATGGTATAGCTCTTGAGTATTTTATATCTGAACGAGTGGGGATAAGAGGTTTTGCAGAGCAACATATATCCTTTACTGATGGACTCGATAAAGTAGTAAGTGGAAAAAGAGACGATTTTTATTATAATTTTGGAATAGGAGTAAAATATTATTTCAATCTTGGAAGAAATAATGATCAAACAACAGAAACACCCTAGTTAAAATGAATAGTAAACTTATAAAATATTGCTGGATTTTTGCACTATTAATTACAGTAAGTTGCAGCGAGGAAGGCATTGATGATTCTGGTTCGGGAACTATTACAGGAAAAGTTGTAGCCAAAGGAACTAACGCACCTCTCCCCAATGTAAAAATAGAAACAACTCCTGTTTCTAATACTGTATTTACTGACGAAAATGGAGATTTTATTCTCAATGAGGTAACCGAAGGTGAGTACTCTGTTCAAGCTCAATTAGATGGTTTTATTACGGCTTTCAAAGCATCAAGAGTTGTTTCAGGTCAAACTAATAATGTAGTTTTTGAACTTGAAGAATCCACAGCAAGCAACAGGCCTCCTGAAATACCAGATTTACTCTCACCCGGTGAAGGTCAAATACTTGAAAGTATTGAAGCCAACTTTGTTTGGGTAACAACAGATCCCGATGAAGATGAATTAACTTTTACATTAGAGCTTAGAAATGACCTAAACAATGATGTACTCATTTTTGAAGACATTACTGAACCGGTTTTTACCTATTCACCTTTATTATTAGGAGCCAAATATTTTTGGCAGGTAAGTGCAAGCGATGGTATCAACAGCCCTGTCTTTAGTTCTGTTAGTAGCTTTGAAGTTATTCCTGCTCCTATTGATAACCGGTTTTTATTCACACGACAAACCGATGGAAACAACGTGATTTTTTCTGCCGATCAAGATGGAGTTGAATTTCAATTGACCTCCCAGGCTGAGAATAGCTTTAGGGCCAGACGCAATGTAGCAGCAAATAAAATTGCTTATCTACAGACAAATGGAGCCCAAGTTGATATTTATACTATGAATAGAGATGGTTCAGGGAAATTTAAAGTAACTTCATCCCTAAAACCTGCAGGTTTCAATTTGAACGAAATCAACATTTCTTGGCCGGAAAATAGTGACAAGATTTATTTCCCAAATTTTGATAAACTCTACAGCATCAATTCAAATGGACAAGGCCTTCAATTAGTTTATCAAACACCGGACGGTTCATTTATTTCTGAAGTTGATGTTAATGAGAATGTAAATAGAATCGCCCTTAAAACAAACAATCAAAACGGGTATAATATCAATATTTTTGTTATAGATTTTAGTGGGAGCCTTATAGCAACTGCTTTAACTGGAGTACAAGGAGCTGCAAGCGGATTGAACCTTTCTTTTGACGGTCAGAATGTATTATATACCTATGATGTGTCTGCAAACCAAAATGCAACATACAGAAGATTGAACTCCAGGGCTTTTATCTATAATATTCCTGGGGATACAACTACCGATATCTCTGAGGAGAAACCCGGAGGGACTAATGATTTGGATGTGCGTTTTTCACCCAATGAAGCTGAAATTATCTTTGTAAATACTTCAAACGATGGTATTTCTCAAAAAAATATTTGGAAAATAACATTAAACGATACTAATACAAGAGAACTACTATTTTCAAATGGCTTTATGCCGGATTGTTAATAATAAACAACCCAAAAAAATAAACACAAACGACACTACTTAAGGTGTCGTTTTTTATTTTTTAGAAGTTTACAGGCAGCTTTATTCTATGTATATTTGCACTTTAAACAAGAAAATGAGTCGAAATAACAGCAAGCGCTACAGTCAAAGAGGAGTTTCTGCAGATAAGGAAGATGTTCACAATGCCATAAAAAACATTGACAAAGGTCTATTCCCCAAAGCATTCTGTAAAATCATTCCAGACCATTTAACAAATGATGAAGATTATTGCCTTATTATGCACGCAGACGGTGCAGGCACAAAATCGTCTCTTGCTTATATGTATTGGAAAGAAACCGGAGACCTTTCTGTTTGGAAAGGAATTGCTCAGGATGCACTCATCATGAACATTGACGATCTGCTATGTGTGGGAGCAACAGATACAATTTTACTCTCCTCAACCATAGGCCGAAACAAAAATCTGATTCCCGGTGAAGTCATCTCAGCCATCATCAATGGAACAGAAGAACTCATAAAAGATTTGAAATCATTTGGCGTTACGATACATTCCACAGGAGGTGAAACGGCAGATGTTGGTGATTTGGTGAGAACTATTATCGTTGACTCCACTGTTACTGCAAGAATGAAACGCAGCGATGTAATTGACAACGCAAACATTCAACCGGGTGATGTGATTGTTGGTCTGGCTTCTTTTGGACAAGCTACTTATGAAAAAGAATACAATGGTGGGATGGGTAGCAATGGCCTCACCTCTGCAAGACACGATGTCTTTTCTAAATATCTTTCAGAAAAATACCCTGAGAGTTTTGACGCCGCAGTGCCCAAAGAGTTGGTTTATTCAGGATCAAAGAAATTAACAGACAGCGTTGAATACAGTCCCATAGATGCCGGAAAACTGGTTTTGTCGCCTACAAGAACTTATGCACCTGTCATAAAAGAAATCCTGTCAAAGTACAATTCAAAAGAAATCCATGGAATGGTACATTGCAGCGGTGGAGCACAAACCAAAATACTCCATTTTATAGATGAACATCACATTGTAAAAGACAATCTTTTTGAAGTGCCGCCTTTATTTAAAATGATACAGCAAGAATCCAAAACCGACTGGAAAGAAATGTATCAAGTCTTCAACATGGGGCATCGAATGGAAATTTATTGCTCCCCTTCCATAGCAAAGGATTTAATTTCTATTTCTCAAAGTTTTAATATCGATGCCCAAATTGTGGGTAGGGTAGAACTGTCAAACACAAAGAAACTTACTATTAACAGTGAGTTTGGGGTTTTTGAGTATTGATTATGAACTAATTTTCATTCCATAAAATTATCTTCCAATTAATCACTAAATTTGCAACACTCAAAACTGAGGGAGACTATGTTAGAAAAATTGCAAATTGTAAAACAACGCTTTGATGAGGTAAGTGATTTGATTATTCAACCTGATATCATATCAGATCAAAAGCGCTATGTCCAACTTAATAAAGAATACAAAGATTTACGCAAGTTGATGGATAAGCGGGAAGAATATATAACGCTTTCAAACAGCATCAGTGAAGCAGAGGAAATTATCAATGACGGCAGTGATGCCGAAATGGTTGATATGGCAAAAATGGAAATGGAATCTGCCAAAGACCGTTTGCCAAAACTCGAAGAAGAAATCAAATTTTTACTCATCCCAAAAGATCCTGAAGATGCTAAAAACGTCGTGATGGAAATCCGTGCAGGAACCGGTGGTGATGAAGCCAGTATTTTTGCCGGTGATTTATTTAGAATGTACACTAAATACTGTGAAAGCAAAGGCTGGAATACGCACGTGATGGATTTTAGTGAGGGCACTAACGGCGGTTACAAAGAAATTCAGTTTGAAGTAAATGGAGAAGATGTGTATGGCACTCTTAAGTTTGAAGCCGGTGTTCACCGTGTGCAACGTGTTCCGCAAACGGAAACCCAAGGACGTGTTCATACCAGTGCCGCTACAGTAATGGTACTTCCCGAAGCCGAAGAATTTGATGTTCAAATTGACCCAAAAGACGTGCGCATTGACTTTTTCTGTTCGTCAGGACCGGGTGGTCAATCAGTAAACACGACCTATTCTGCTGTGCGTTTAACACACGTTCCCACAGGAATTGTGGCACAATGTCAAGATGAAAAATCCCAACACAAGAACAAAGATAAAGCCTTTAAAGTTTTACGATCAAGGCTGTATGATATTGAGCTTGCCAAACGCCAGGAAGAAGACGCAGCAAAACGTAACTCACAAGTGAGCAGTGGTGACAGAAGCGCAAAAATTAGAACCTATAACTATCCGCAAGGAAGAGTGACAGATCACCGCATTGGCCTTACTTTATATGATTTGGGTAATATTATTAATGGTGACATTCAACGCATAATTGATGAATTGCAACTGGTTGACAATACAGAGAAATTAAAAGTGAATAGCGATGTTTTTTAATAGACTTTTGACGTAAGATTTGAGACATAAGACTTAATTGATTAATATTTGACAAGGGAAAATCTAATAGCACAGATCATAAAAAAGCAATCCTTTCTTTGTATTGGACTGGATGTTGACATACAAAAAATCCCGAAACACCTTCTGGATACAGATGACCCCATTTTTGAATTCAACAAAGCCATTATTGATGCCACACACCATTTGGCTGTTGCTTACAAACCCAATACGGCCTTTTACGAAGCTTACGGAATTAAAGGCTGGATATCACTTGAAAAAACCATACACTATCTCAACAATAACTATCCGGAGCTTTTCACGATAGCAGACGCCAAGCGGGGTGATATTGGCAACACTTCAACCATGTATGCCAAAGCTTTTTTTGAAGACCTGCAATTTGATGCGGTTACCGTAGCTCCATATATGGGAAAAGATTCTGTGGAACCGTTTTTAAATTTCGAAGATAAATTTGCTATTTTGCTGGCGCTCACCTCCAATGAAGGTGCTTTTGATTTTCAAACTCAAAAAATCGAATCAATCCAACTCTACAAACACGTATTAAAGACTTCTAAAAACTGGAAAAATAGTGAAAGATTGATGTATGTTGTGGGCGCTACCAAAGCTGAATATTTTTCGGAAATCAGAAAAATCATTCCTGATAGTTTCCTTCTTGTTCCCGGTGTGGGCGCTCAGGGTGGAAGTCTTCAAGATGTTTGTCAATTCGGGTTAAATAAGGATGTGGGGTTGCTGATTAACTCATCCCGTGGAATTATTTTCGCTTCAAGCGAAAAGGATTTTGCGACAAGAGCAGCCCGGGAAGCAGAAAAACTAAAAAAAGAAATGCAACAAATCCTGAAAGAGCGATACTAAATCTCACTTTTATGGAAATTACAGACGCCCTAAACCGAAAAATTTTCCTTCCAGGAACACCTCATCGCATCGTTTCCCTTGTCCCTTCACAAACAGAACTTTTAGTAGATTTAGGACTCAATGAACAAATTGTTGGTGTCACCAAATTTTGTGTACATCCCGAAGAACTTAGAAAAGAAAAAACAATTGTTGGCGGCACAAAACAAGTTCGGTTTGATAAAATCAAAAACCTAAAACCGGATATTATTTTATGCAATAAAGAGGAAAACACGCAAGAAATGGTCTTGGAATTAGAAAAAATCGCTCCGGTTTGGGTAAGTGATATTAAGACTGTTGAAGACTGTTGCAAAATGGTTTTAAGTTTGGGTCAACTTTTTGCAAAACAAGATGCTGCCATTCAAATCACTCAACAAATTCAAGTTGAATCAAAATTATTCGCTGAATTTATCAACAATAAACCCTCATTAAAAGTAGCCTATCTTATTTGGAAAGACCCCTATATGGTCGCCGGAAATGATACTTTTATAAACACACTTTTAGAACTGAATAATTTCAAAAATATATTTTTAAATCTAGAAGGAAGATATCCCGAGATACCACTTGAAAAATTAAACAAAGCAGACCTTATTTTGCTCTCATCAGAGCCATATCCATTTAGTGAAAAACACATTTTAGAACTGGAAGAGGTCGTTAAAAACAAAAAAAATACTCCTAGTAGATGGGGAGTATTTTAGTTGGTATGGTTCAAGGCTCTTAAAGGCCTTTTCATATTTTAAGAAATTACATTCAAAATTATAATTTCATTAGCGGTCTTGAAGTGCAAACACCTTTCTTAGCAAATCGGTTGTTCTTGATGAGAAGTTAGTTCTGATTTCCTTTTCTTCAACAGCAATCATAGTAAAAACACCTTTTAATGCCTCTTGAGTAACATAATCTGTAAGGTCCGGATTCACATTATTTGTAAGTGGAATCGCATTATACTGTGTAATGATATTACTCCAAACCTGCGTTGCTCCAACTTTGTCAAGCGAATTTGAAATTACAGGGCTAAAACTATTATAAAGTTGACTTGTTGTTTTATTAGCTAAATATTGAGTTGCAGCATT
>JANSXN010000058.1 GCA_024742935.1 Flavobacteriaceae bacterium | reverse complement strand
GGATGCTTATAACTTCTATAGAAGAACAGGAGCACCAAGAGATATTCAACCACATATCGAGCCTAACCCGGGTGGGTTTATTCGTTCGCATTTATATCCTGCTAACGCAGCAAATAACAATGCAAACATCACTCAGAAACCCAACGTATTACAACGTGTATTCTGGGATAACAATCCATTAGAAGGGTTTCCTCAAAACAATTAATGCATCTACAAAATTTCGCTTAATTGGAAAAGGGACAAACTTAAATAGTTTGTCCCTTTGTTTTTTTGGCTTTAAAGTAAAGTTTACTTAAGTAGCGTATTATTAAACAACTTCAAAATTCGTTTATACTCGTCAATCCAGCTACTGGGTTCTACAAAACCATGATCTTCTGCAGGGTAAACCGCCATTTCCCAATTGTCTTTTTCCAGTTCGATTAATCGTTGTGCTAGCCGCACCACATCTTGAAAGTGTACATTTATATCCACCATCCCATGGGCGATTAGCAAATGACCCTCCAGTCCTTCAGCAAAATAAATAGGTGAGGAGCGTCGATAAGCAATGGGGTCATTAATGGGTTCGTTTAAAATGTTTGATGTATAACCGTGGTTGTAATGAGCCCAATCTGTCACAGAACGCAAGGCAGCACCACTTTTAAAGGTCTCTGCTTCATTAAACAAAGCCATTAAAGTGATAAATCCACCATAACTGCCTCCATAAATACCCACTCTTTCCGGGTCAACACCCTTTTCGTCAACAAGATATTTTGCTCCATCAACCTGATCTGATAAATCTTTACCCCCCATATGACGATAAATAGCTGTTCGCCAGTCACGACCGTAACCGGCGCTCCCTCGATAATCTATATCAAGAACGGTATATCCAAGGTCAGTTAATAAATTATGAAACATGTACTCTCTAAAATAGGAAGACCACCATTTGTGTACATTTTGAAGATATCCTGCACCATGTACAAAAATAACGGCAGCTCCATTGTTTGCTTCAGCTGAGGGAGTGTAAAGTCTTGCAGGCACTTTAACACCATCTGCTGCTGTGAAATGGATCATTTGAGGATCTCGCCAGTTGTAATTACTGAAAGCCTCCGTTTGCCCACTTGTCAAAGGGGTTTCTTTGACGTTTGCAATTGTAGGTTTATAATACAATTCCCACGGCTGATTGCTATATGAATATCTTATTGCCATATATTTTTCATCAGGCGATAGCGAGACATCATTATTTCCGATTAGGTTGGTAAGTTTTTCCATTTTTCCACCTATTAAAGGCATTTTATAAAAATGACGTTCGCCGGGATCCACTTCAGAAGTGGTGAGGTACCAATGCTTTTTATCTTTTGAAATGAAGGGGTCAAAAACTTCAAAATTACCGGAGGTCAACGCTCTTGTTCTTCCGTTGGTAACATCAACAATGTATAAATGAGAAAAACCCGTTGCTTCAGATTGGAAATAGAAATGTTTGTTGTCAGGCAACCATCCCATGGTACCGCCACCCATTGACCAACCAATGCCGGGGCCGGCTATCCAAGCGTCGTCCCGTTGTCTGTCCAATGATTGAAGTTCGCCGGTTTCAAGGTCTAATTTAGCAATCCAACGATCTTTATTGTCTTTGGAACGCACGTTAACGATGGCGTGATTTCCGTTGTCAGAAAAATAAACTCTTGAGAGATATACATCTCGCTCTTTTTCTTCCCATTCTTTTTCAGGATAGTATTTAACATAATCGGGAAGGTCTTTGATTCCGGGAAGGTTTTCAGTTTTAACCAGATAAACGGTATCTTTTTTGAGGTTGTAAACAGCTAGTTCCACCAGTGTTTGATTGTCTCCCACTTTGGATCGTGTGTTTAAATCCACGGTGTAGCCTGAAGCATCAATATAGTCTGGTACAATAGTAGCATCTGAGTCTCCCCGAGTTACTAAATTAAAAGTAACAAAATTTTCTTTTGGAGAAACCTGCAAATTGGTCATCGATTTTTTACCGAGATAAAACTCAAAGGGATCTCTATCCTTTGTCATTTCATTGTGCTTTTTACTGCTTTCCTTTTTATCTTCACGCTCTTTAATGACTTGTAAAAGATTGAGGTTATCATCTTTCAGCCAAGCGTTTTTAGCAGAAAGCTCTTTTTCCTTTTCTTTTTTCTTTTCTCCGGTTTGAATGTTTGTTATTTTTTTTAATGAACCAGATTGTGTATTATAAATAAACGCATTGTTTTCATATTGAAAAGCAATGTTATTCTCATTTGCCAGGAAAACCGGGTTGGAAACTCTTCCCGGAAGTTCTAGTAAATCCTGTTCTTTTTTAGAGTTTAGGTTATATAGTTTTAAGACGTTGTTTTTTGTATAGAGCTTTTGTGTTTTATTACTATTGTAATTTCCGTTAAACGGAATTAACTCCTTTTCTTTTTCCCAGTTTACTTTTTCAATCACATTGGGTTTGTTAATAGCAATGCGATAAAGTGAGTCTGAGGGATCGTTGTCACGGTTGTAGTTAAAATAAATAAACTCACTGTGATCATCCCATTTGATCTCTGAAGGAAAGGTGCCCATCCATTTGGGGTCCTGCATGATTTTTTCAACACTGAGGGTTGAATTTTGTGCGCTTAAGGAAAGTGTTGAAAAAAAGATAAAGGCAATTAAAAATAGATTTTTAGTCATTTTGAAATGATTTTTTATTTAGATTTTACGAAACTACACATTTTTTGATAAACAGGAATTGTTTATTTGCTTCCGCGAAAGCGGAATAAATCTTTGAAAATTAAAAATTTAATACTACTTTTGCACTCCTTTTTGCAGCTTATGAAAATTGAAAAGGGAACAAATTATAAAATTTACTAACACTTCTGTGTTTCAGTTGCTTAAATTTTCAGGGAATACAGGATACAAATTAATTAATCAGCAATGGCTGAAGAAACAAAAAACGAAGAGGTACAAGTAGAAGCTGCTACAGCGACTCAAGAACCAAAAAAAGAGGTGTCTGCCAAAGAAGCAAACCCTGAAAAATTTTTACAAGAGTTCAACTGGCACAATTATGAAGAGGGCATCGAAGTAATTGATGAGAAGAAGCTGGATGAATTTGAAAAATTAGTTGCAGAAAATTTTGTTGACACACTGGATGACGAAGTCGTAGAAGGTGTTGTTGTACATATGACAGATCGCGACGCTATTATTGACATCAATGCAAAGAGTGAGGGTGTGATTTCTCTTAATGAGTTTCGCTACAACCCTGATCTTAAAGTTGGTGACAAAGTAGAGGTTTTAATTGATGTGCGTGAAGACAGTACAGGACAACTTGTATTATCTCACAGAAAAGCAAGAACAATCAAAGCCTGGGATCGTGTGAATGAAGCTCATGATAAAGGAAGCATCGTAAACGGTTATGTGAAATGCAGAACTAAAGGTGGTATGATTGTCGATGTATTTGGTATCGAGGCCTTCTTGCCGGGATCTCAAATCGATGTGAAGCCTATACGTGATTATGATGGTTATGTTGGAAAAACAATGGAATTCAAAGTGGTTAAAATCAACCACGAATTCAAAAACGTTGTTGTTTCTCACAAAGCACTTATCGAGGCAGATATTGAAGAGCAGAAGAAAGAAATCATTGGTCAATTAGAAAAAGGACAAGTACTGGAAGGTGTTGTGAAAAACATTACTTCTTATGGTGTCTTTGTTGACCTTGGAGGTGTTGACGGACTTGTTCACATCACTGATCTTTCTTGGAGCAGAATCAATCATCCTAATGAAATTGTAGAATTAGACCAAACGTTAAACGTTGTAATTCTTGATTTTGATGAAGATAAAACAAGAATCCAATTGGGTCTTAAGCAATTAAATGCACACCCGTGGGAAGCACTTAGCTCAGACCTTAAGATAGGTGATAAAGTAAAAGGTAAAGTCGTAGTAATCGCAGATTATGGTGCCTTTATCGAAGTTGAAGATGGAGTAGAAGGTTTAATCCACGTAAGTGAAATGTCTTGGTCAACTCATTTAAGAAGTGCACAGGATTTTGTGAATGTTGGAGATGAGGTTGAAGCTGTAATTCTTACACTAGACAGAGAAGAGCGCAAAATGTCTCTTGGTATCAAGCAGTTGACTCCAGATCCGTGGACAGATATTACTAGCAAATTCCCTGTTGGTTCAAAACACAAAGGTGTGGTGAAAAACTTCACAAACTTTGGAGTGTTTGTTGAACTGGAAGAAGGAATTGACGGTTTAATCTATATTTCAGATTTATCCTGGACTAAGAAAATCAAGCACCCAAGTGAGTTCACCAATGTGGGTGATACCCTTGAAGTGGTTGTTCTTGAATTGGATGTTGAAGGACGTAAGTTGAGCTTAGGTCACAAACAAACCGAGACAAACCCTTGGGATAAATATGAAAAAGAATTTGCACTTGGAACCAAGCACACTGCTAAAGTAACTGAAATTGTTGACAAAGGTGCAACAGTTGAGTTTAACGAAGATGTGGTAGCATTTGTTCCTGCTCGTCACCTTGAAAAAGAAGACGGAAGCAAATTAGGAAAAGGTGAAGAAGCAGAATTCCAAATTATTGAATTCAATAAAGAATTCAAGAGAGTGGTCGCTTCTCATACTGTAATTTTCAAAGAAGAAGAGGCAAAAATTCTTAAAGAAGCTGTGAAGAAGCAAGCAGATACTGCTGCAGAAGCAAAGCCAACTTTAGGAGATGCTAATGATAAATTACAAGCATTGAAAGATCAAATGGACGGTAAAAAATAATTTTAACTTCCATTAAATCATAGTAAAAAGGCTGTCTAATCTAGACAGCCTTTTTTGTTTTACAGAAACCAAATTTCAGAAAGTAAGTTTGAGAATTTTTTATGTACTTTTGCTCTTGAGAAACAATTCATCTTCATGAGTCAAAAAGTGTTGCTTAACGAAACCGAAGTTCACATTGCACTTCATCGCTTAGCCTGCCACCTGATTGAAAACCACGATACCTTTCAAGATACTGTTTTAATAGGATTACAACCGCGAGGTGCTTTTCTGGCAAACCGTCTCAAATCCATTTTGGAAACCGACTATAAAATCAAATCAATTAAATTGGGTTATCTGGACATCACCTTTTTTAGGGATGATTTCAGGAGAGGGGATAAAACCCTGGAAGCCAATAAAACCAACATCGATTTCCTGGTGGAAGATAAAAAAGTGGTGCTCATAGACGATGTACTTTACACCGGAAGAAGTATCAGAGCGGCCTTGACGGCCATTCAGTCTTTTGGGCGACCTTCTGGTGTTGAATTGCTTACATTGATTGACAGAAGGTTTAGCAGACATTTACCCATTCAACCCGATTACCGGGGAAGACAAGTGGATGCCATCAATGAAGAAAAAGTGAAAGTATGCTGGAAAGAGAATGAAGGAGAGGACGCGGTGTATTTGGTAAGTTAGAAATTAGAAGTTAAAAGTTAGAAGTAAAAACATAACTCGGAACCAGAAACTTGAAACCAGAAACTATAAACATAAATAATAATGAGTGAGTTAAGTGTCAAACACTTATTAGGAATAAAATATCTTACGCCGGCAGATATTCATCTTATTTTTGAAACGGCAGACCATTTTAAAGAGGTCATCAATCGCTCCATTAAAAAAGTCCCTTCGCTGCGTGATATCACCATTGCCAATTTGTTTTTTGAAAACAGTACACGCACGAGACTATCCTTTGAATTGGCAGAAAAGCGACTTTCGGCAGATGTGGTTAACTTTTCTGCGGCTTCGTCTTCTGTGAAAAAAGGGGAGACCCTCATTGACACTGTTAATAACATTCTCTCTATGAAAGTGGATATGGTCGTAATGCGCCATCCCAATCCCGGTGCAGGAGTGTTTCTTTCAAAACATATTAATGCCAGTATCATAAACGCAGGTGACGGTGCACACGAGCATCCCACTCAAGCGCTACTCGACTGTTATTCTATCAGGGAACGACTGGGCGATGTTGCCGGAAAAAAGGTTGTCATCGTGGGTGATATCCTCCATTCACGCGTGGCTTTATCCAATATTTTTGCCCTGCAATTGCTTGGAGCGAAAGTAAAAGTATGTGGCCCTAAAACTCTTATCCCTAAATACATAGAAAAACTGGGAGTAGAGGTGGAGAGCGATTTAAGAAAAGCGCTTGAATGGTGTGATGTGGCTAATATGCTTCGTGTCCAAAATGAGCGAATGGAAATCAGTTATTTTCCTTCTGTGCGTGAATACACCCAACAATTTGGTGTAAATAAAGCCCTGCTCGACTCACTTAAAAAAGAAATCGTCATTATGCACCCGGGACCCATCAACCGCGGAGTGGAAATCACCAGCGATGTGGCCGACTCAAAACAATCCATCATATTGCATCAGGTGGAAAACGGGGTAGCTATCAGGATGGCAATTATTTATTTATTGGCTTCAAAAATCAAACATCATGAAAGTTAGTAAGCACAACACATTTTACTGCATTGAAGACGAAAAGGATGATATTCAAGATTTTGGTGCTTTTTTGGAGTACATCATCCCCAAAGAATTTGCTAAAGACAATGTGGTAGTTGATTTATTAAAATACAACAAACTCACCTTACCCGAATTGCTTAATTTCCTCATTGTCTCCAACAAACATAGGGCGAAAAAAAAGTCATTTGTCATTATCAATGAGGCCATCGACCCCGATGTAATTCCTGAAGAATTGATTGTAGTACCCACACTGCAGGAAGCTGAGGATGTTATTGAACTGGAAGAAATTGAACGGGATTTGGGGTTTTAGGTTGTTTGTTAATTTTATAATAGTCAATTGTTAATCAAAATTATATGTTGACAATTTCTAACTTTGTACTTCTAATTTCTAACTTTAAAAATGACTCTAACCATCCTAGGCTGCCATGCTGCCACCCCAAGAACATTCCATAATCCCACGGCTCAGTTGCTGGAGGTGAGGGGTCATTTGTTTTTGATTGACTGTGGTGAGGGCACACAGGTAGCGCTTAGGAAATCCAAGGTGAAGTTTGCAAGGGTCAAGCACATATTTATTTCCCACTTGCATGGCGATCATTTTTTTGGGCTTATAGGTTTAATTTCCACTTTCACCCTGTTGGGACGTGAAGCAGATTTACACGTTTACGGGCCAAAAGGCATCAAGGAAATTATCACCATCCAGCTCAAACTGGGCAAAGCCTGGACCAATTATAACCTGATTTTTCACGAACTCGATTCAAAGTCACCCCAACTACTTTTTGAAGATGAAAAAGTGGAAGTCCATACCATTCCGCTGGACCACAGGGTATATACGAATGGTTTTTTGTTCAAAGAAAAACTTGGTGAACGAAAACTCAATATTGAAGCCGCTGTTGCCGCTAAAATTGACAATAGCTATTTCAGGAAACTAAAGAGTGGCGCAGATGTGGTCAACTTAAAAGGAAAACTGATTTCCAATGAAAGTGTCACCTTCCCGCCGGACCCGCCAAAAAGTTATGCTTTTTGCAGCGATACTGCTTATTGTCCTGAAATCATTCCGCAAATACAGGGAGTAACTGCATTGTATCACGAAGCCACTTTTTTAGAAGAACACAAACACCTTTGTGAAAAAACCAAACACACTACCGCTCAGGAAGCCGCTACTATCGCCCGTGATGCCAAAGTGGGTCAATTGATACTGGGGCATTTTTCCACACGCTATGACCGTTTAGACCGCTATCTGGACGAAGCACAACCCATTTTTGAAAACACCCAACTCGCAGAAGATTTTAAAGTCTTCGAAATTTAAGTGATTCTTCACACCACCTTGTTTTAATTTCTTTTAAAAACACGTAAATTGCAATCCAAATTCGCAGTATGCAAAACGATTTAAGCCACTACCGAAAAACTTATAAAAAGAAAGAACTTCTTGAATCAAACGTTGACGCAAACCCTTTGCAGCAATTCAGGACGTGGTTTTATGAGGCGGTTGAGCACGGCGGAGCAGATGAGCCCAACGCTATGGCTGTTGCTTCTTTAGGACTTGACGGATTTCCAAAAAACAGAATGGTGTTGCTAAAAAAGTATAATGAAGAGGGATTTGTGTTTTACACCAATTATGACAGTGAAAAGGGAAAATCTATTTTAGCTCACCCCAAAATTTGTCTTTCGTTTTACTGGCCATCTTTGGAGCGGCAGGTTATTATTAAAGGCATTGCCGAAAAAACCTCTGAAACAGATTCTGAAAATTATTTCCTGTCGCGTCCCAAAGGGAGTCAGTTGGGTGCCGTCGTTTCAGATCAAAGCGAAGTGGTTTCTTCGCGCGAAACTTTGGAAAGCAAATTATCAGCACTCGAAAAAAAATATGAAAACACCGAAGTACCCCGACCCAAAAACTGGGGCGGGTTTTTAGTTCGGCCCATATCCTTGGAATTTTGGCAAGGTAGACCTAACAGGTTACATGATAGGATAAGATATACGCTTACCAAAGATTTTGATTGGAAAATTGAACGATTAGCACCATAGAAATTAAAGTTTAAATATTCGCTTTCGCGAAAGCTCAAAAAGATGAAGACATTATACATCACACGACACGCCAAATCTTCCTGGGAAGAAAATGTAGAAGATCATCAGCGACCTTTAAATACTAAGGGAAAACTTGATATTGTTTTGGTTTCAAACTATGTAGCAACCAATTTTAAAAAGCCAGACTTAATAAAAACCAGTGATGCAAACCGGGCACTCACCACGGCATTGCAGTTTAAAAAGGCCTTTCAAATTCCGGACGAGTCTTTTAAAATTGAAAATAGTATGTATGATTTTTCAGGAGAACGTGTTTTGCGCGCTATTGAGAAAACCTCTGGTGATATAGATATATTAATGGTTTTTGGACATAATTATGGACTCACCCAACTGGTTAATAAATTGGGAAGTAAGTTTATCGATAACTTACCTACCTGCGGGTTTGTGCAAATTGATTTTGACACAGACAATTGGAATAATTTAGCAAAAGGAAAAACCCAAGCTATGGTATTCCCTAAACATTTACGATAATGATAAAAGGTCAAAATCCATATATAAACAGAGAATTAAGTTGGTTACAATTCAACGCCAGGGTATTGCAAGAGGCAGAAGATCCTTCAGTTCCTTTGATAGAACGCTTGCGGTTTTTGGGAATTTTCTCAAACAATCTCGACGAATTTTTCAAAGTAAGGTATGCCACTATCAAACGCATTGACCTCGCCGGTAAAACCGGAAAAAGCGAGCTTGGCGGTATCAAAGCCAAAGACCTTTTAGAACAAATCACAAACATAGTAATCGCCCAGCAAACCGAAAGCCTTAAAATTCTTCAGGAAATTCAAACCACTTTACGAGAAGAAGGAGTTTTTGTAATTGATGAAACAGAGATTACACCCGATCAGAGTGAGTTTATCAAAGATTTTTTTGTTCAAAAGGTAAGGCCGGCTTTGATGACGATTGTTCTTAATGAAGTTGATGAGTTTCCGTTGTTGAAAGACAGCGCTGCATACCTTGTTGTTAAAATGTCTATGAAGCCTGAAGATAAAGTGTTCTCAACAGACAAAGTTTACTCACTTATTGAATTACCAAAATCCATAGACCGCTTTATTGAACTCCCCAGAAAGGATGGCAATCATTATATCATTCTTTTGGATGATTTAATAAGACACTGTTTGCATTTTATTTTTAATATTTTCAATTATGAAAGCCTGCAGGCAAATATGATTAAAATCACCCGCGATGCAGAGCTGGATATTGATAGCGATTTGAGTAAAAGTTTTCTTGAGAAGCTTTCAGAAAGTGTTAAAGATCGTCGCATTGGAGACCCAGTTAGGTTTGTTTATGATAAAGAAATCGATACCGAAACACTTGATTACCTTCTCAAAAAAATGGGTATTCATAACACAGACAGCCTTATACCCGGAGGTCGCTATCACAACCGTAGGGATTATATGAATTTTCCTGATGTGGGCTTGAAAGACTTATTTTATGAGAAAAATCAACCTCTTCCGGTACCCGGTTTAGTTTTACAGGGGAGTGTACTTGAAAAAATTGCGAAAAAAGACTATTTACTTTATGCACCCTATCAATCATTTGCTTATTTGATTAAATTTTTACGGGAAGCCGCCATAGACCCCAAAGTTAAAAGCATCAAAATTACGATCTACAGGCTTGCAAAAATCTCAAACATTGCCAGTTCAATCATAAACGCTAAGAAAAACGGAAAAGACGTAACGGTTCAAATAGAACTTCAGGCGCGATTTGATGAAGAAGCAAACATAAGTTATGCCGAACAAATGCAAGATGAAGGTGTCAAAGTTATCTTTGGTGTTCCCGGTCTCAAAGTGCATTGCAAGGCCTGTGTTATTGAACGGTTAGAAAACGGAAAAGTGATGCGGTATGGATTTATTAGCACCGGAAATTTCAATGAATCCACCGCAAAATTATATACAGACTATACACTTTTTACAGCCAATCAAAAGATACTCAAAGAAGTCAATAAAGTATTTGATTTTTTTCAAATCAACTACAAAGTAAAAAAATACCGTCATTTGCTTGTGTCTCCTCATTACACCCGCAATGCAATTTACGCTCTGATCAATACTGAAATTGAGAATAGCAAAAAGGGTAAACCTTGCGGAATTCAATTAAAATTAAACAGTCTTTCAGATACAGCAATGATTGACAAATTTTATGAAGCAAGCCAAGCCGGAGTTAAAATTAAAATGATTGTGCGAGGAATTTGCTGTCTAATTCCCGGGATTAAAGGTTTGAGTGAGAACATTGAAGTAATAAGTGTTGTTGATAAATTTTTAGAACACCCAAGAATGTATATTTTTGAAAATGGGGGCTTACCAAAATATTATATTTCCTCTGCAGATTTTATGTCTCGTAATTTGGACACTCGAGTCGAAATTGCCTGTCCCATTTACGATAAGGACATTCAGAAAGAGTTACAGGAAACTTTTGATATTTGCTGGAGCGACAATGTAAAAGCGAGAGTTATTTTGGCGAAACAAGACAACGCCTATAAAATTGATAACAATCCAAAAGTGCGGTCTCAAATTGAAACCTATAATTATTATCTAAACAAGTTAGAGATTAACTAAAAGTAAAAACAATTAAAATGAAGATTCAAAAATATGGTGCTATCGACATTGGTTCAAATGCTGTGAGGCTACTCATTGCAACAATCATTGAAAGAGACGGACAGCAAACTATATTTAAGAAAACTTCATTGGTGCGTGTTCCAATCAGACTTGGCGAAGATGTTTTTCAACACAAAAACATCACAGAGGAAAATATGCTGCGTCTTATTGACACAATGAATGCCTTCAAATTGTTGATGAAATCTCATAAAGTTGCTAAATATCGAGCCTGTGCAACTTCAGCGATGCGAGAGGCTGAAAATGGGAAAGAAATAGTCAGTAAAATCTATAAAAAAACAGCAATCAGTATTCAAGTGATTGATGGAAATGATGAAGCAGCCATTATTGCTTCAACAGATATTAAAGATTTGATTATGGTCGATAAAACCTTTCTCTATGTAGATGTGGGTGGAGGTAGCACTGAGTTTACTATTTTTTCTAATGGAAAGACAATCACCTCAAAGTCGTTTAATCTGGGAACTGTAAGGCTATTAAACAATATGGTATCAGATACAATTTGGGAAGAAGTAGCTGAGTGGATCAAAAAAGAAACAAAACACTATTCCAAGATTTCCCTAATTGGTTCCGGAGGAAACATAAACAGTATTTTCAAGCAAAGCGGAAAACCACTTGGTAAATCACTTTCTTATATATATCTGGCAAACTATTATGAATTGATACAAAACTATTCTTATGAAGAGCGTGTAGTTGAAATGGATATGAATCCAGACCGGGCAGATGTAATTATTCACGCAACACGCATCTATCTATCAGCTATGAAATGGAGTAAAGCAAGGAAAATATTAGTGCCAAAAATTGGTTTGTCTGATGGTATTATAAAAAGCTTGTATAAAGAGGAACTGGCAAAAGATATAGAAATCAGTTCTTCCTAAAAACTTAAATTTACCCGTGAATATGTTCCCTTTTGCCTAATTCTTTCATTATCTCTGCTTCATAATCAAGTAAATCCTGCCACTTTTGATTCACTTCTTCTAAATCCCCATATTCTCTGGCAAAGCCCAAGAACATCGTATAGTGATTGGCTTCAGAGACCATCAACTTCCGGTAAAATTGACGGAGTTCTTCATCATTTATTTCTTCAGACAACAATCTAAATCGTTCACAGCTCCGGGCTTCAATCAAAGCGGCATACAACAACCTGTGAACAAGTTGTGTGGTTCTGCTTCCTCCTTTTGGAAAAAATTTGTGCAATGCGATGACATAGTCGTCTTTACGGTCTCTTCCCATTACCCAACCTCGTTCTAAAATTCTGTCATGAACCATTTTAAAATGACTTATTTCTTCTTTCACGAGTGCTACCATTTCTTCCACAAGTTCAGGATATTCCGGGAAGCTCACTATTAGCGAGATGGCAGTAGAAGCTGCTTTTTGCTCACAATAAGCGTGATCTGTAAGAATTTCTTCTATGTTTTTTTCGACTATGCGAACCCAACGAGGGTCTGTAGGTAATTTTAATCCAAGCATTTTGATTGCATTAATAAATGTAGTTGAGAAGTCCTATAACTTTCTCTATTTCTTTAATTCATTTTTTCGTTCCATATAGCGTTTTCTGAAATTACGGTTTTTACGTTCATTTCTATTCCGTTTTAAACGTTTGTTGTTCCAAATAAAAAAAAACAAAGAAAGAGATAATGATACCCAAATACCATAGCAAATCATTGTCTGTCGAAAACCATTCCATATCTTAGTTTTTTATTTACTCGGGTTTTTTGATAGATTTTTTATAGCAAATCAGGGAGGTTGAATACTAAACAGCCTCCTTGATTTTTATAAAATAAAATTTACTTTTCAGGAACCGGAAATCCACGATCTCTCATCAAAGCATCAATCATTGCATCTCTGCCTCTAAACAATCGGTAGGCCTCTGCCGGATCCATCGCATTGCGAGGAGCAAAAAGGTATTTCACCAACTTGTCTGCCATTTCTTCATCATAGAAACCGCCGGGTGCTTGTTCAAATGCTTCAGCAGCATCGCTGGTTAAAACATCTGCCCACATATACCCATAGTATGCTGTCGCATAACCTTCGCCGGAAAATACATGACCAAAATGAGGCGTGCGGTGACGCATCACTATTTCTTTAGGCATTCCCAAAGCATCGAGCGTTTCTTTTTCAAACTCACGCGGATTAATGCCATCAGGATTAACAGTGTGGTATTTCATATCCATCAAGGCAGAACCCAAAAATTCTGTAGTAGCAAATCCCTGATTGAAGGTAGATGCATTTTTCACTTTCTCAACCAATGCCGCCGGTATCACTTCACCGGTCTTGTGGTGCTTTAAAAAGCGATTAATCACTTCGTCTGTATATAACCAACGCTCAAGTAATTGCGATTGAAACTCAGTATAATCTCTTACGCCACCATTTAAAGTGGGGTATTTCACTTCAGAAGACAGGAAGTGCAATGCGTGCCCAAATTCGTGGAAAAAGGTCTCTGCATCATCCCAGGAGATCAAAACAGACTCGCCGGGAGCGGCTTTAACAAAATTTGAATTGTTTGATGACAACACATTGCGTTTGCCATCATAGTTGGCATGGCTTCTGTATTGAGTAGCCCAAGCACCGGAGCGTTTTCCCTGACGTGCAAAAGGGTCTAAATAAAACAAGCCAACATGGTCTCCGGAGTCTTTATAAGTAACTTCCCATACTTTTACATCTTCATGAAAAACAGGAACACTTCCATCTGTAATGTGTGTAAATTCATAGTTAAACAGTTCACCGGCTACATAAAAAATAGCATCGGTAAGGTTGTTGAGTTCGAGATATTGTTTTACTTCGTCTGAGTCGAGGTCATATTTGGCTTTTCTCACCTTTTCTGCATAGTATCTGTAATCCCAGGGTTCGATAGTGATATTGGTACCTTCTGCATCAGCGATGGCTTGCATTTCTTTAACTTCTTCTTCAACTCGAGCGAGAGCTGCAGGCCAGACGGTTTCCATCAATTCCATAGCGTTTTCAGGAGTTTTTGCCATTCGGTCTTGCAAACGCCACTGTGCAAAATTTTCATATCCCATTAATTGTACACGCTCGTGCCTAAGCTTTAAGATTTGAGCTATCACATCATTGTTGTCATATTCATCTTGATTGTCGCCACGTGAGTAGTAGGTGCGCCATACTTTTTCGCGTAAGTCTCTTTCCTCAGAATAAGTAAGGAAAGGGTCCATAGAAGAGCGGGTATTTGTGATGGCATATTGACCCTTTTTACCTCGATCTGAAGCCGCTTTCGCGGAAGCGTTTACAAATGATTCGGGCAAGCCATTGAGTTGGTCTGCACTGATATAAGTCACATAGTTTTCTTCATCGTGCAACACATTGTTTGAGAATGTAGTGTAAAGGGCAGCGAGTTCTTTATTGATTTCGGCATAGCGCTTTTTTTGCTCCTCATTGAGATTGGCGCCATTCATTTCAAATTCCTGATAAGTGAGATCTACAAGACGTTGCTGCTCAGCTTCCAGTGGATTTTGTTTAGCGTTTTCATAAACGGTTTTGATGCGTTGAAAAAGGGCTTCGTTTTGAGAGATTTTTGAACGGTATTCTGAAATCTTAGGAGACAAAACAGCTTGAACTTCTCTAAACTCTGGTGTTGACATATTACTGCTCCAGATGCCATAATACGTGAAAACACGATTGATATCCTTGCCGGCTTTTTCCATTGCTAGTATGGTGTTTTCAAAAGTGGGTTCTTCAGAACTGTTGGCAATGGCGTCTATTTCTTTCAGATGCATTTCCATAGCAGTTTCCATAGCGGGTTGCAAATCGTCCACATTCATTTTATCAAAAGCAGGAACGCCTTGATAGGGCCCTGTCCATTCAGCTAGTAATGGGTTGTCATTCATGGTTTCTTCTTTTTCGGTTTTTGTATCTGCACAAGAGGCAAACAGTAAAAATGAGAAAATCCCGAGGGAATACTTCAGGAGAGTAGGGTGTAAGTTTTTCATGTCTTGGTGATTTCTAGAAGTGAATATTGAAAGTTCGAAAATACGGATTTATACCCTAAAAAAATGTTAATCAATATCAAAATTGGTTTTTTTTCAAAGCGTAAAAGTTTCATTTAGATGCGGAATTATTGCTTTTAACTGTAACTCATCCTTTATTTTTACTCTAAAGGCATCCAGCGCAGTGGGTTCACCGTGAACTAGAAATACCTGCTCCGGTATGTTTTTAATTGCGCGCATCCAGTCTATGAGTTCACTTTGATCAGCATGTGCAGATAGGCTTTGAATGGTTTTAATACCGGCTTTTACGGGAATGAATCTTCCTTGTAATTTGATTTCGTGTGCACCTTCCTGCAATTGGCGCCCTCGAGTTCCTTCTGCCTGATAACCGGCGAGTAAAACGATGGTTTCAGGTTTGTCGAGATAGTATCTCAAATAAGTGAGAACCCTTCCTCCGGTTACCATACCACTACCGGCAATAATCACTTTGGCACGTTTGTTATCAATGGTTTTCCAGGTGTCTTTGTAGCTGGTTATTATATTGAAATGGCTTTGCATGACATTAAATTCACTTTGGGAAAGTTTATGCCAGAGAGGGAATTGTGAAAAAATACTTAGCACCTCGTTGCCCATGGGGCTATCCACAAAAATGGGTATATCAGGTATCTTGTTTTTAGTGTATAATTCCCAGAGTTTGTACATCAAAGTTTGCAGGCGCTCCACAGCAAAACTGGGAATAATGAGAGTGCCATTGGTGTGAATGCATTGATTGATCGAGTCAATAAGCAATTGATCTGCATCATTATCAGTATGTAATTTATTACCATAAGTGCTTTCTATAACAAGCACATCGGCCCATTGGGGTTTGATGGGCGGGTCGAGTAATACATCATTTTTACGACCTATGTCGCCGGAAAAGACAATGATTTTTCCATCAAGGTCGATCTCGATAAAGGTCGAACCAATAATATGTCCGTTTTTTTGATGTCGGTATTTGATATTTTCAGCAAGCGCAATCCACGTGTCTGTTTTTTGCGGTTCAAACTGCTTGATGGTTTTTTCAGCATCTTCCATAGTATAAAAGGG
>JANSXN010000002.1 GCA_024742935.1 Flavobacteriaceae bacterium | reverse complement strand
GTTTTCAGTTAAATCCACTCCACAAAACAGAGGGTTTGGGTTAAATAATATTCTTGAACTTACAGAGTCATCCAATGGAACCTTAATGATTGTTTCCAACAGCGGGATATTAATAAAAAGAGCCGGTGAAAATTATGAAATAGGAGACACAGGATTCTCATTTTCAGGAACTTTAATTAAGGTTGAAGTAGATACTAATACCTTTGAAAATATAGACGATTCTGACTTGATTTTTGATTTTTAATTTTTATTTATTACATTAGTATGAAATATATACATACTTTTGTTGAAAATTGCACGTTAGTTACTAACATTAAATTAACATAATATGAACTTTTTAGACTTAAACAAGGTTGTAGAAAATTACAGTTCTAATGCTGAAGGTTATAAGCTGTTCACTTTACTTGATAAATATGCTGAAGAAAATCAAATTGTAGTTATTTCCATTGATAATACCGCTGCGTTGTCTTCATCATTTTTGAACTCGTCTATTGGACAGTTTCTCGATAAATATGGATTTGATTTATTTAAAAGTAATATTAAAATAAAGACTTCAAAAACCCAATTTAATCGTTTATTAAATTACTTAGACAAGTATAACAACCTTTATACGTGTTAAGAAAACAAAAACACTTTTACAAACCCCGTTGAATATTCAACGGGGTTTTTTATTTCCACATTTTTAAATCTATTCGACGAACGTTTTTTTAATGTGATTTGTTTTTTTACACAAAATCACTCCAAAAAGTAATTACTAAAAGTAGATTTTATTAGTTCCCACAAGGCTGATATGTTTTCCTGGCTTACTGCAAGTTGTATAAAAACCGCTATCATTGTTCCTATAAACAAATTTCCCCAATCAAACTTGCCCAAATCTTTTGCTTGCTGAGAGAGTTTATCTAAATGATTAATTATTTCTGTATGTTGTTCTTTTAATAAAGGAATCGTATTTAAGTGTGATTTCAAGCTTTCTAACCTACCCTCTAAATCTTCATACTCACTAAAAGTGAATTTTTCATTGTCAATTTGATTGATAAAAGTAATGCCTGAGATTTGTTTTTTTAGATTTCCCCAATAATCAGGCGTAGTGATTTCTCTTTTTAAATTTACTAACCAATCATCAAACCTAAGAACTATCTCACCCCAAGATAAATAGCCAGTTGACTCCTCATATTTTTCAAAGCCGGGTGAATATTTTAGATAAACATCTCCCTCTTTACTATAATTAAACTGAAAAAAATAAATTGAATTTTTAAAACCAAAAGTAATAGTTCTGTTTGCAGGAAACTCATTTATTTGGAATTGGGTAGGGTGAAATCCGTCAAACTCATTTATAAGTGCATAAATCTCATCCTTTTGTGAAGTAAGTAGTTTCATTTATTCAAATTTTATTTTATCAACCTCCCCCATCAACCGGTCAGTTTCAGTAAGAGCGACAATTATTTTTTGATAGTGCAATATATCTTCAAAGCTTAATTCACGGCCTACACGGTCTTTGAGCCATTTTTGAGCCGGCTGGTAGCCTCCTATGTAGAACTCCCAGGCCACAAGTGGCACTTTGTCAAAATACTGTTGGTCGTTGATCCACACACAGCCGGTTGCCGGGTCGTTGTCATAAGGCACAAAACCGGGGCTGTTTTTTGATAGTTTCCTGGTGATTATATTATCTCCACCTTCAGGATAAGTTGTAATGTATTGCTTCACTTTTGGGCTTTCCAGGAGGTGTATTTCACGCAGTTGGCCACCGGTTGCAACCAGTTGCCAAAAGACGGTTGCGTTTGTTGGATATGGCACTCGGGGAAAATCAATTTTTAAAAACTCTTTGTATTTCTCCCGGTATGTTGGGGAGTGTAAAACGGCATAGATGTAATCTAAAATATCTATGGGAGCAAAGGTGTTTTCGGTTGTTTCTTTTTCGTAGGTGAAAGTTAAACCTAATTTATCAGCTATTGGATTTACGATTTCAATATTTAGGTTTGGTGTTCTTTCTGTTTTTTCTACTAAGGATTGTTGACCAATGGATTCTGGATAAATGTAAAGTGGGAAACCGTTTCCTGTACCAAATAATTTGGCACTTGCCGTAATATTTCCCTCAAAAATCTTATTAGTGATAAAGTTATGTCTGTAATCTTGTGTTGTTTGTCTTGGAATTATTAAAGCTAAGTTATTTGACAACAAATGTTTCATAACATTATATCTTCCATTGCAAACAAATCCATTCTGTTTTCCCGAATAGAAAGTTTTTCTAGTATCAAATGGTCTGTAATAAACATCTTGCCAAACAGTTCTATTGTCAATATTTAGTTTTACATCTTCTTTTGCTCTGCTAATTTTCCAATCCCTTGCGTCTTTAGTATTATATTTTGTTGCAATTTCATTTTCTTCCATAGTTAGAAAATCACTTACTACATTTTTTAAATCGTCTTGCTTAAAATGTATGGTAATTGCATCACGAATTGTTTCTATGCCTGGAACTTTTTCAATAAATAATTCATCAACTTTAAATCCATTCTTATACTTCTCTTCAGATTCAAAATCTTTCGGAACGAAAAAGTAATAAGGTTTTTTAAATGAAAGTTTTGACCATTTTATTTCAGGTATAGCTGAGTCGTTAAGCACTTCATATTTGTGATTCCTTTTTCCTTGCAAATCAAAATGATACACTTCTCCTAATTCCGTTTTCTTTTTGTTGCCTGTTTTTACAAAAATATTTATCGAAACACCTTGCATAATATCAAAAACATTTTGGTCAGGGCTTCCATCTGGGCAAACTTCCTTTTTCTTGGAATTTCCGTGCAAATCCAAAATGTAAATCTTATCAAAACTCTCTAACAAATTTTTTCGCATTTGTCGGTGCGTGATACCATCTATAAAACTATTATTAGAGATGTATGCTAATACTCCACTTCCATTTTTATCAATATAATGTTGCCCATAACGAATAAACTTTATGTAGTCATCATCTAAATTAATTTTACGTTCATTTAAATTTTTCTTGTAATCAACTAAAAGATTTTGAATCCACTCTCCTTTATTAGTGCTACTTACTGCATAGGGCGGGTTTCCTATAACACACATAACCGGTGTATCTCTTTTGATATGGTTGGCTTCGTTGGCTTCGGTGCTTAACCAGTTTGAAAACAAAGTGCCGGTATCAGGATGGCTTTCCTCCAGGCTGTTGGTTAGAAATACCCGCAACCGTTGGTTGGTTGTCGGTTGAAACCCGGTTTCAGTCAATAATAAATCCAGTTTTAAATGTGCCATGGCATAAGAGGCCATCAACAACTCAAAGCCGTTCAATCGGGGTATTAAATGTTTTTCTACATAGTTGCTCCAAATGCCCTGTTGTCCTTCAAACCGTTTGTGAATGTGCTTTACAACTTCAGCAAGAAAGGTGCCGGTTCCCGTTGCAGGGTCGAGAATTTGTACTTTATGTACTTCCTGTTCTACTTGCTTATAACCAGTAACTGAACGTTTGTCTGCTGTTTGGGTGTTTAATTTTATTGTTGTTTTTGAAGTGTCGGCCAACCCGGCAGGGAGATCAAATTCAGTTTTTAAAATGTCATCAACCGCACGCACTATAAAATCAACGACGGGTTGCGGTGTGTACCAAACCCCCCTGGACTTTCTTAACTTGGGGTCATATTCACTTAAAAAGGTTTCGTAAAAATGAATGATAGGGTCTTCCATTTTAGTTGCCTTTCCATAAGTTTTAAGAATTTCTTTTACGTTGCAAGCCAAAAATACTTCTGAAAGGTTCTCTACAATCCACTTGATGCGGTCGTCAATATCGGGGCCGGCAATGTAGCCAAACAACTTCCTTAGAAAAGGGTTTGATTTAGGGATCAATTCTGCGGCCTCTTGTCGTGAAAAGTTTTTCAATGTAGGATCGTGCAACCGGGCGGCAAACATTCCATAAGCGATTGTTTGGGCATACACATCAGCAAATCCCCTGGGCGTAATGTCGTGTATCAATATCTCTTTAAAAGCGTTCATTTGCTCCTTTAGCGTACTGTTGGCCTGAGTAATTTCATCACTTTCAAGAGCTTTTCTTAAAACATCTGCAAGCAACCGGGCTTTACCGGCCATCATTTCGGCCAGTTTTTTGGAGCTTTTGATATTTTGGCCAATATGAACGCAAAACTCATTGATCAAGTTTTCAAAGGCTCTAAAATTTTGTGGCAATGGCTCTATTCCGGTTGCGGTTACTTCACCAATTTTAATACTGGTCTTAAATTCGCCATCTTGATACAAGTGAAAATCAATATAATCAGTAAAAATAAGATTGGTAAGTGAAGCTTTATATCTGTCAAACTGTTCTTTGTTGCCGGTTTTCTTTTTTCCCTCCAGGTCTTGATTGCCAATGTCTTTTGCTTCAATAAAACCAACCGGGATATTTTTTCTTTCAATGATATAATCAGGCGCACCGCAGGCCTGCCGTTTGGGTTCGTTGGTAGCTCTAATGTCTGGTACGAGAGATTCCAGTAGTTGTTGAAGGTCGCCTCTAAAAGTGTGTTCGGTTGCGTTTCCCTGTTTGTATCGTTGGTTTACGGTTGCAAGGTATTGTTCAATAGTCATTTGATGAAAATTGGTTAGTTAGTTTAAATGGGGATAGAAAAACCGGCTCTTACAAAGTAACGGAAAGTTTTTAAATAAAGAAACGAAAAGTTGTTTGGCTTGCTTTTCGGTTGCGCAACTGCAACGCAACGGGGTTGCGGTTGCGGTTGTAAGCTATTATTTAAAATACTTAAACGCCTATTTGTTAGATATTTAAGTATGATAAGCGGTATTGCAACCGGTTGCAAGGGGGGTTGTATATTTCGGTTGTGTTTTGGATTGCAAAACATTTTATATATTTGCAATGTCCTTTAATCGTCTGACTTGCCGCAATTATAGCGGGTAGTAACGGGTTGAAGGATTTTTTTTATATCTTTGTATCAGAAAGCACATTAGGTGTACTTAACGGTGTGGACATTGTATCTTTTAAGTTGCTCTCCCCCGTCTGCCGAATGTGCTTTTATTAAAATAAATCTATCAAGTAAAGCAGATTACTTTACGTTTTACTGCTTCGTGCCTTGATAGATTTTTATCGACTTTGTAAAGTGATGGGCAATTGTAGCCCCGTAAATCTTTATAATATCGATTTTTTTTATAATAAACTGAGTAAGTTGATTCGGTTGAAACCCCGGTTGCAAAAATATTTATATATTTGTAGTGTGCTTTTGCACGGAAAACTTCCTTGCTACGCTTTTCGGTAGGGCTTTTTAGGCCTACGGATGTAGAAGGAAGTTTTTTATTTCGATTAAACCGGAATAGCAACCGATGGGTTGGCTATCGTTTAGCCTTAAAAAGCTTATTGCTTTCAATGAAGAAGAAGTCTAAGTTATATAAAATTATAAAATTTTCCAAAAACTTAAATTATTAAGACTTTCATGCACGGTACAGTTAGTCCAAATTCAGCCTAATATAATTCAGCAATATTCCTTATATCCAAAATAAATTGGTTCGATATTTCAATTTTATCCGCTACTAAGAAAGAGAACCATTTTGGTTATCTTTTTTTATTGCTCCAGATTTGAAACTTCAAATTGAGTCAATTCACCATCCTGAAAACCAACTGAAAGTTCAATCGGGTTACAACACACTTCACAATCTTCAACATAGGTTTGTTTTGCTACAGACGAATCCAGCAGCATCGATATTTCTTCCCAGCAATAAGGGCATTGAAAAAAGTGTTCAAACATAACTAAAAATCTACGTCCAGCAATTTCCCGGTGAGTTGTAAGAGTTCTAATTCGGCTAACTTGGCTTCATATTTTGCCAGATTTTTATTAGTTTGGGCATTGAGCAGATTGATTTGGGCTTGTCTCAATTCCAGAGAGCTTATTTGCCCCAGTTTATAACGTTCATTTGAGCGTTCAAAATTTCCTTTGGCTGTTTCTACGTTTTGCTGTTGAAGTTCATAAATTTTCTTTCGGTTTTCATAATTGCCTCGGGCATTGGCAATGGTGCGTTTCACTTCAAGAGTTATTTGTTGTTTTATCAAATTTTGGTTTTCAAATCGTATTCTGGCATTTTTAGAATTTACAATATTGTTTCCGCCATCAAAGAGATTCCAAGTGAGATTGATGCCGGCATTGAAACCTGTTGAAGTGTTGGACGCCAAAAAGTTTGTCGCCGGAAAATTTCCTTCATTCCAACCATAAGAACCGGTTAAGCCCAGTGAAGGCAAGTAAACAGAGTTGCTCGCTTTTCGGGCATAATCGCTTATTAAAATATTTTGATCTGCTTGTAGAAGAGTCACATTATTTGCTTCGGCTTCAGCAATATAACTTTCAATAGCGAGCAAATTTATAAAAGTGACTATCGTATCTATTTCAAAATTGCGCTCCAAATCATTGTTTAAAACAACATTCAAATCGCGCTTGGCATTGATTAGTGCTTGTCTGGTATTCATTACGTTCACGCTGTCTGTAGTGATATCTACTTTTGCATTCAACACTTCGAGACGCGTGTTTTGACCAAATTCAAACTGGTATTCGGCTCGTGTGAGACGTTCCTTGGTGTTTTGAAGCGTTTCTTTTAAAACACTCAGGTTTTCTGTCAATCGTGCCACTTCAAAGTAAACCGAAAACAGTTGCAGTATCGTAATCTCAATACTTTCACGAGCTTCGAGTTCGCTCAAGTTATACTGCTCCTTCAAGCTTTTGTAGTTATAATGCCTTCCCAAGCCGTCAAAAAGTAAAAAATTGAGGTTTAATGATGCATTATATCGGTCTGTTTCTGCTCCAATTACTTCACTTGATGTCCCATCCTGAAAAGTGGCCGTTTGATCTTCGATTGCATATTGACCTCCGGCAATTCCGGTTAAGGAAGGTAAATAACCCGAATTCAATAACCCTGAATTGTTTTTGGCAACCAAAACTTCATTATTGGCTATTTGAATGCCAAAATTATTTTCTAATGTCAACCTGATTGCTTCCTCTTTTGTGAGTAATTCCTGAGCATTCAGTTGAAAACCAAAACAGCAAAACAGTCCAAAAAACAGGTATTTAATTGTCATACTCCTCATCTATTTCCTTTTCTTTTATAGCGCGTTCAACATCTTCTTTATTGACTTTTTTTCCGGTTGCCAGCCAGATTGTTCCGGTCTTTATTTTGTTGTTTATGGTTAAAAATAAAGGAAGCAAAAACAAGGTCAAAACAGTAGCAATACCAATTCCATAAGCGATGGAAATTGCCATAGGTTTTAAAAACTGCGCTTGTCTGCTTTTTTCAAATATAAGGGGAGCCAATCCTGCAATGGTGGTTAAAGAGGTTAAAAATATAGCTCTGAATCTGGATCTGCCCGCTTCATACAATGCTTTATCAAAAGGCAGGCCTTCTTTTAAAAATGTATTGAATTTTGTAATTAACACCAGCCCGTCATTCACCATAATCCCAATAAGTGCAATAATTCCCATGGCAGACAACATATTTACAGGAAAACCATGAATCCAATGTCCCCATGCAACACCTATGACACTAAATGGAATTAGCATTAAAAGCAACAATGGCTGGCTGTAACTCCTAAAGGTAAAAGCGATGGTTGCATAAATTAAAAACAGGATAATAGGGATTATGGCTGAAGCCGAATTAGAAAGTTTTTGAGCTTCTCTGTTTTGACCTTCATAAGATACTGAAACAGTGGTGTATTTAGCCAGAATTTCAGGAATAATACCTTGTTGTATTTCAAAAAGAATATCTGTGGCGCTGTCATTGGGGTTTTCCAAATCGGCATTCACCTGAATTTCTCTCTTTCCGTCTAGGTGGCGAATGGATTCATCACCTCGTTCTATAGTATATGTGGCTATTTCGCCAAAAGGCACCCGTTCACCGGAAGGTGTGATAATGCGCATCGCGTTCAAATCGTTGATTGAGGACCTGCCTTCCCTGTCATAACGCACCCATACCCTTACTTCATCCTGTCCTCTTTGAAAGCGTTGTGCCTGAGCACCAAAAAATCCGGCTCTTATTTGCTGCATCACTTCGTTGAGCGTAAGACCCAATGCATAAGCAGTTTGGTTGAGCTCTACCCTAATTTCTTTAATACCTTGTGGGTCTGTATCTGTTACATCCTTAAGTCTTGAATCATTTTCAAAATGGGCTTTGAGCTCTTCTTTTGCTGCTTTAAGTTGTTGAGTATTGTTCCCCAAAAAAGCTACAGAAACCGGTGTTCCTCCAAATGTTCCACCGGAACCAAATGTAAGTTGTTCCACACCATAAACTGGGCCCACAGCATCACGAATGGCTGCAGTGATTTCTGGGGAAGAAAAATCACGATCTTCTCCCGGTAGTAAATTGATATTTAAAGATGCTTTGTTGTTTCCGGGGCCCACTCGCTTAATAATGTTTTGAATGACTTGCAAATTGCCTGTTTGCTTTTCAGTAAATTCTTCATTGACTTCCCAGGCTTTGGCCTCGACATAAGAGATAATAGAATCTGTTGTTGCCGGGTTAACCCCTTCACTCATCAATAAATTAATGGAAACTCTATCGCTTGCGATACTTGGAAATATTGTAACCCGTATGATACCTCCCATTATAGAGGCCACCGTTAACATTAATACTGAAACGATAATCGCGAGAGATAAAAAATTATTTTTTAATACAAAAGCCAGCACCGGACTGTAAAACTTATCTCTCAGAAATCGCATACTTTTATCACCCAATTTATTGAGGATACGCAATTTTGCAAAAATTTTGTCGATTCCCTTTTTTTCTTGCTGTTCTTTTTCTCCATTGCGCACCAATGCCTTAGAGTGAGCAATGTGAGCAGGTAGTATGATAAATGCTTCTACAAGTGAAATAATAAGAGTCAAAATAACTACAACAGAAACTTCTGCATAAAACTTTCCGATGCGACTATCCAAAAACTGAAAGGTCAGGAAGGCCAGTACTGTGGTTATAATCGCCGAAAGTATGGGAGGCACTACTTCCATTGTCCCATCAACGGCAGCTCTTACGGGGCCTTTTCCCTTTTCATAATGCTGGTATATATTTTCAGAAATTACAATCCCATCATCTACAAGAATACCAATCACGATAATCATCCCAAATAAGGATAGAATATTGATAGTTATTCCAAAAAACGGAGCCAGCATAAACATACCAAAAAAGGCAATGGGCAATCCAAATGCAACCCAAAAAGCGACTCGGGTGTTGAGAAAAAAGGAAAGAAAAATCAAAACGAGTAAGATTCCCATGCCCCCATTTTCTATCAATATTTGTGTGCGTTGCCTCAAGGATATGGAAGAATCGTTTACCACATCGAGCCTTACATTGCTGTTTTTAGCATTAAAATCTTCAATGTATTTATTTACATTTTCAGCAGAAGAGAGCAAATCTTCATTGTTGGTATTGCTTACATTGATATTAACAGATAGGTTTCCATTGAAATAAGAAGCATTGGGAGTTTCAGCAAATCGATCTCTCACAGAAGCTAAGTCTTTTAGTCGAACCATCGCTCCTCCCTCATCTGCCCTAACAACAATATTATCAATTTCCTCTGCAAAATAACCTCTGTTATTAGCTCTAATGAGGTAATCTTCAACATTTGTTTTTATGGTTCCTCCAGTAGTAAAAATATTGGCTCCCCTCACTGCATTGGCAACTTCCTGAAATGAAATATTATATGCCAAAAGATCATTTTCTCTAACGGCGATTTCAATTTCTTCAGCAGGGTATCCTGTAATGTCAATTTGAGAAATACCTGGAATTGTTCTCAGTTCGTTTTCAATTTGCCGGGCAATTTGTTTTAGGGTAGCCAGCGGCACATTTTCTCCACTAACTGCAAACTGTATGGTTTCCCTTATGGGAATTTGTTTTGAAACCACGAGCGGCTCCATATCTGCCGGAAATGTGGGAACACGGTCAACAGCGTTTTTGACTTCCGCAAGAATAACATCAATGTTTTCGCCGCGTTCAATTTCGACCGTAATAGAACCACCGCTCTCTCTTGCGGTAGAAGTGACGCGAGAAATGCCTTCAAGCCCTTTTAAATTATCTTCAATTTTTATAACAATACCCTCTTCAATTTCTTGAGGAGAAGCCGCCGGGTAGTTGATATTGATATTGATGATTTCTGAATCTACTAAAGGAAAAAAAGAGGATTTGAGACTGCTAATTCCGAAGATTCCAAATATGACAAACGCAAAAATAATCACATTTACAGCCACGCTGTATTTTATAAAATATTCAATTACCTTGCGCATAAACTTGGTTTTGATTGAGCTTTATTGCTTCTTTTTAATTGATAATAACAGGTTGGCCAGCAAATGCCCCGGGCAGGACCTCTCTGAGAATGATTGTACCATCCGGGATTCCTTTTACTACGACTTCACGCTCTGTTATATAAATCAAATCAATATCGAGTAAATTGAGTTTGTTCTCTTCAACAATGTAAATTTGAGATTCATTAATCAACAGCTTTCTTTGAATCTTGTATGCATTTTGCTCTTCTCGTGCATCTAAGTTTGCTTCCAGAAACATCCCCTCTCTTAAATTTTCGCCTTTTACCTCTACAAAGGCATTAACCGTTTGTGTGTTAGGATCTATTCTGGCATTAATTCTGCTTATAACACCTTCAAATTCTCTGGTTTTATCTAGTGTGTGAAGTTTAACTTTTCTTCCGGTTTCCAAAAAATCTACAAAGTTTTTAGAAACTGCTACTTCCATCTCATAAACCGAAGGGTTGATATATTCACCCAATTTTTGACCTGGTCTCACCAAGCTTCCTTTATTGACCAATGCTTCTGTGAGGATTCCGGTAAATGGTGCTCTGATATTGAATTTTCCTAGACGTTCTTCCATTCTTTTAATTTCATAAAAGGTGGAAGTGATATTTCTTCCGGTGATGAAATATCTTTCTTGTTCAGAAGAAGGTTCCGGTAAGGGAGAAACTGTTTTATTGATATCAAAATTGGAAAGATAGTTTTGCCATTTTGAAAAGGAATCGGGATAATCAAGCCTCAAATCGGGCATGATTGCTGTGATTAAATTATGTAAATTACTACGAGCCGACCGAACAGACGCTGCATATTCAGAAGAATTTATTTGCAGCAAAAGTTCACCTTGATTGTATTCTTGCCCGGGCCTGAAATCTCTGGAACTTGCTGAAAACAAGCCCTCCACTTCAGAAAACAATTCCAGACGGTCTTTTGCAGAAAGTGTCCCGGTAGCAGGAACAACAATGGGGATTGTAGTATTGGTTACCGTGTCAACAAATACCACTTTTTCAAGCTTTTCAACTGCCGGATTTTGTTTTTTCTCAACGTTTGCGATGCTTCGAGCCCATAAGAAAGCGATTAATAAAATGAGCCCCCCCAGGACAATAAGGATAATTTTGCGCATGTATGTGTCTAATAAGTTAGATAGTTTACAAATCTATCTCATTGTTATGGTAATCATGGTTAAGGGTTTCTTAAAAAAAACAAACCAAATTAAATACTTTCTAATGATTCTTGAACATTTTCCCAATCCCGCATCATTTTTTCCAACTCTGTTTTTTTGGTTTCGTAAATTTTAAAAAATTCTGGTTTGGAAGTGGTTTGTTGATAATTTTCAGCTAAGTCACTGTCCATTTTTGCAATATCCTTTTCCAGTTTTTGAATGCTTGACTCAATAGAACTCAATTTATTTTTAAGGGTTTTTTCCTTTTTTTGGTCGTTGTACTCTTGTTTGTTAGTATTGCTTTTGGGAGTTTTCTTTTCTTTTGTCATTAGCTCTGCTTCACGCATGGAAGAAATCTTGCGTTGCTCAAGGTAAAAGTCAATATCACCCAAGTACTCTTTTATTTTTCTGTCTTTAAATTCATATACTTTATCACACAACCCTTGTAAAAAATCCCTGTCGTGAGAAACAAGAATGAGGGTTCCTTCAAAACTTTTGAGTGATTCTTTTAAAACATTTTTTGATTTGATATCGAGGTGGTTTGTGGGCTCATCCATGACCAACACATTGAGTGGTTGCAGCAACAATTTTGCTAAAGCCAAACGATTGCGCTCACCTCCTGAAAGCACTTTTACAAACTTATCTACTTCCTCTCCTCTAAACAAAAAAGAGCCGAGAATATCTCTTACTTTGCTTCTATTGGTTTCATTTGCGGCATTAATCATTGTGTCAAGCACGGTGATATTTCCATCCAGGTAATCTGCTTGATTTTGAGCAAAATAGCCAATTTGCACATTATGACCCAGCTTTACAGTGCCCTGATGGGAAATTTCGCCAACAATAATCTTTGCCAGTGTTGATTTTCCCTGTCCATTCTGCCCCACAAAAGCGGTTTTTACGCCACGCTCAATCATCATGCTCACGTTGTCTAAAACGTGGTTTGGTCCATAACTTTTTGAAATGTGTTCCATGTCAATGACCACTTTTCCCGGTTGCACCGAAATGGGAAACCGCACATTCATCACCGCATTGTCATCTTCATCCACTTCAATTCGATCTACTTTATCCAGCTTTTTAATAAGAGACTGCGCCATAGATGCTTTTGAAGCTTTTGCCCTGAATTTTTCTATCAATCGCTCTGTTTGCTGAATTTGCTTCTCTTGATTTTTTTGGGAAGCAAGCTGTTGCTCACGCAATTCCTGTCTTAAAACTAAATACTTTGAATAGGGTTTGTTATAATCATAAATGCGTCCCAGTGAAATCTCAATAGTACGATTAGTCACGTTATCCAGAAACATCTTGTCGTGAGAAACGATAACAACAGCTCCTGCATAGTTGTTCAAAAAGCTTTCAAGCCATATGATGGATTCGATATCGAGGTGGTTTGTGGGCTCATCGAGTAATAATATATCATTGCTTTGCAAAAGGAGTTTGGCAAGCTCGATGCGCATACGCCATCCACCGGAAAATTCTTCGGTTTTTTTATCAAATTCGTCCCGTTTGAAGCCCAATCCCTGAAGTATTTTTTCAGTATCTCCCTGATAATTGTATCCTCCTAAAATTTCATAGTGATGTGTTAAATCACTAATTGCTACCATCAAATCGTGATAGGCATCAGACTCATAATCGGTGCGGGTGGTGAGTTGATGGTTTATTGCATCCATTTTGGCTTCTGTAGCTTTAATTTCTTCAAAGGCTTGATAAGCTTCCTCAAGAACAGTTCTTCCTTGAACAAAGTCGATATCCTGCCTTAAAAAACCAATTTTGATTTCTTTATCTGAAGCAATCGTACCCGTATCTGATGCCAGATCTTTTGCCAAAATTTTGAGGAGTGTAGATTTTCCGGCACCATTTTTTCCAACCAAACCCACGCGATCTCCCGCCTTAAGCTGAAATGAAATTTCCTCAAAAAGATTTTCTCCCTGAAATGCAACCGATAAATTAGAAACGTTGAGCATAATGTAACCTATGTAACAAATTATCGTGCAAAGATGCTTAATTTTGTAGTCTTAAAAAAATAGAATTTTCTATGTTAAAAGGCACAAAGTTATACAGTATTTTTACGGGTTCTTGTCCGGTTTGTCACGGTGAATCCATGTATGAAGAAAACAACCCCTACAAACTTAACAAGATTTTTAAAATGCGTGAAAGGTGTAGCCACTGCAGTACAAAATACAAAATTGAACCCTCTTTTTTTTATGGGGCAATGTATGTGAGTTATGGTTTGGGAGTCGCCTTTGCAGTAGCAGCATTTATCGTTAGCTATGTGTTTTTTGGTGGCGGATTAATGACCTCTTTTATCGCAATAGTAGGCACATTAATTATTTTTATGCCGGTTATTATGAGGCTTTCACGAAATATTTGGATCAATATTTTTATGAGTTATGACAAGGAAAAGGTTAATTAAATCTGGCAATATCAATTTCTTCAGATAAGGTTTTTCCGTTTTCAATCATATAAAAAAGGTTTTCTGCCGCCGTGGGGCCTATCATGACTCCATGGGTTCCCAAACCATTCAAAACAAACAGGTTTTTAAATTCTGAATGTTGTCCCAGTAACGGTTTTCTATCAATAACCGTGGGACGCACACCGGCTTTATGTGAGACTACTTCATAGTTGCAACTCACAATCTTGTTTAATTTCCCTAAAAGCTCCTCCCGTGCTTCTAAAGTGGGTGACGTGTCCTTGTCTTCCCAATTGTAAGTAGCTCCCACTTTATATAAATCTCCTCCGATTGGAATAATAAACACCCCAGATTTTAAAATAACATCCAGCTTTAAGTCCGGAGCTTTGATGGTTAATAGTTCGCCTTTATTTCCAACCAAAGGAAGTTGATTGAAAAAGGGATTGTTCTTAATTCCAAAACCTTCACAAAAAACTATGTATTTTGATTGAATGGAATTGTATTGAAGTGGTTTAGTGAGTTGGAGTGCCGTGTATACAAAAGGTTCTTCAAGTAACCATTTCTTGTCTAGTAAATAATTTCTATAAAAATCTAAAAGTGATTTTGTGTCAATTCTACCACTTTGTAATACTTCACCAAAACCAAATTCTGCTTTGATGTGTTTATTTTGATTTATGTGGACTTTGGGTGAAATAAAATGTTCCAGCACAGGTTTATCTGATGCCTCAAACCATCTATTTTGCTCTTCAATAGTATTAAAAATTCTGAAAACAGGTGTCTTATAATCAATTTTTACCTTCAGTTTGGCTTCGATATTTTCATAAAATGGAAGTGCTTTTTGAATTTGTTCAAAGGCATTCCAGGCAGGCGTAAAACGTTTTAAAATTACAGGGTTATATAAACCGGCAGCTACGGTTGATGAAGTATTGTTTCCCGTATCAAAAACGACAAAAGTCTTTTTGTTTTCCAGTAATGTTTCGCAAAAAGCAATTCCGGCAAGACCTAAACCTACGATTATATAATCTACTGTCATAAGAGCGAAAATAAAAAAACTCCCGTCAATAACGAGAGTTTTAATGTATTTAAATTATGAATCTTTACCTAGTAATTCCAGATATCAATTTCAATGTTTCTGATAGTCTCTTTAATTCTTTCAGATTCTAAAAGTTGCATGAGTGCATTATCTGAAATATAGTCTCTAACTTCACGGTCACCATATTCATTATCTTCCTTGTAAATCGCACCACTAAACCTTCTTGAATTGAGCATGTGGTCAAATGAAATTGGCATTGATGTATTCATTCTGTTAAATGCTTTGGCTTCGTGAAGTACTTCACGTGCCTCAGGGAAGAAGACCCAGAACAACTCAACCATCGTTGAATTTTCATCATCAATAAAGTTCACGTCAGGCGCTACGGGAGCAATACCAATCAAACGGTACTTTAATTCTCCCAATCTTTTGTCAATATACCAGTAACCACGCACGCGGTATTCTTCAATATCTGCGGCAGTAATGTCTCTTCTGTCAATATATTGAAGATCAAGTTCTTCACCGGCATTTAATTGGGCGATACCTGCATCTGTAGTATCAACTCTTGAAAGTGTAGCTTGTATATCTGCGAGCGTTCTTTTTTCAGTAAAATAAGAATCTGTATAGATATTAGCTATTCTTCCATTTTTGATGTTTTTCATCAAAACGTCATAAAGAGATCTGCGTTCGGGTCCAATGTTGTTTGTGTCAATTGGATAATACAGCGGAAAATTCATTCGCTCATCAAGATCAACGATTTCCCATACTGTTTTTGCCCATAACACATCACGCTGATCGATAAAGCCATAGGACAATGGATTGTCATTGTCATAAGCTATCTGCGCTTCTGTTCTCTTATTCATATCATCAGGTGTTTTGGCATTTAAAATATTAGATTGCCCAAACCCGGTTGATGTGATCAACATTGCGGTTAGAATTATTAAAAAAGATTTCAGGTTCATAATACGTCTTAAATTTTAATTTGTAAGCTCTACAAAGACAGGGGAAATTCTTTGCAAACGGTACCCGGAAGCACCTGCAAGATTTGCTGTGATATCAAAAATTTGTACTGTTTCTCCTCTTTTAGCTCTTCGCAGAGTATTTTTTGCTGCATCGTTTAAACGGCTGCCATTCACAACAACTGTGGGCTGACCGGGTACATTGAATTTGAATCCGGTAACATTAAGTCCAATTTCAAAATCGAAATCAGGTATAATAGCACCAATGGTTGAAATTTCAAGAGCGTTGCGTTGCATTTTGATAAGACCATCTTCTCCTCTTACGGTTCCAACAGGTCTTGGTATATCTTTGATACGGAAAGTAGCTCTTGAAGGGTAAGATGTACCATCAATTGTTCCACTCACGTTTATAGTTACTTCTCTACCCTGAACTGTGGTAACATCCATCATATAACTACTTCCTGAGACTCTTCTAAGTCCGGGTGCATTTGCAGTGATGTTATTATCAGATACTCCAGCCATTGAGATAGTCATCGGGTTTTGAACACCACGATATACAACGTTCATTTTATCAGCAGAAATTACAGCATCTGTTGGTCTTGAAATTGTTGTAAAACTTAAATCAACAGGAACTAGTGTTTCTTCGCCACCTTCTTCAAAAACTAATTGACCACCAATTTTATGTTCTCCTGCAGATCCAGCATTTACATTAAGTACAACGCGACCTCCTTGAATAGTGTATTGATCTTCAGATAGAGGTCTTCCATCAAGTGTTAACTCAACTCGGTTTGGTCTGGTGGTTTCATCTGTTCTTCCCAGAACTACGGCACCATCAAATGTATCTCCTTGAAAATATGCAGAACGATTTGTTTGAAGTAAAGTACCATAGTTTGTCATTGCAACTGCAGCAGTTAACTCACCTTCAAGCATCATTGATAAGATTTCATTATTAGTAGTTTTGATATCTGCTTGCATTTGCGTCAATTTTGTTAGAGATGCAATTAAAGGAAAACCTTCAAAATGGTAGTTTAACCATTCAACTTCAACGCCATCTCTTCGAGTTTCTTTTTCAGTACTGAATTTTTTGTTGACATCAGATTTAATTTTATCAAATGCGGGTGAATCTCCTAAATTTGATAGTAAGCCTTCTCGATAGCTATTTATTTTATCAACAAACTCTTGACCTTCAGGAGTGTATTTATCACCTACAAAAAATCTTTGATTTAAAAAATCAGGTTTGTCCATTACTTCATAGTTGCCTGTAGCCAAATCATCTTCTTTTACGGTACCCTTTAAATCATTTTTAATCGATTCAATGTAGCTGTCAAATTCGTTGGAAAGCGTTCCAATTTGATCTGCTTTAACTTTTGCGTCTGCAAATCGAGTTGGATTTTCAGTTGCTTTTTCAGCCAATCCGGCCATATAATCTGCATTGCGTTGTTGAGCAGAACTGTTTGCCTCGGTTAATCGTTCATTCATGAGTCCAAAGGCTGATAGCACTTCTTTGGACATATTTAGTGCAAGCATAGCGATGAATACCAGATACATCAGGTTAATCATCTTCTGTCTTGGGGATAGTTTTCCTCCTGCCATTTTATAAGTTTTTGTAAGTTAGTTATACAGTTAGAAAAATATTAGTTTCTGTTTGTCATAGCTGATAGCATACCTCCATAAACTCCGTTAAGAGAAGAAAGGTTTGTAGCCATAGCTTGCATTTGTTGTTTTAATTGATCTGCATTTTGAGCAACCTCATCATTAATTTGAGCTTGACGGCTTGCTGACTCTACTTGTACTTTGTAAAGTGAGTTCAATGACTCCATTTGAGCAGCAGCAAGGCTCATTTCCTGACTGTATTTCTTTTGTGCATTCATAGATTCTGCGGTTGGCTGAAGTTCTTTTGCAGCACCCTCAAAAGAACGAATGCTTTCACCAAGACTTGACATTAAACCTGCATCTAATTTTGCCTCTTTAAGCATCTCATCCAACTTTTTAGATAAAAGACCTTGCGCGTCTTCCGGGTTTTCTTGTTTTCCTTTTTTACCCATTGATTGACCACCGGCCAATTCTGGATAGACCAAAGACCAGTCTAAATCGTCATCTACAGGCTCAAAAGCAGAGATGGCAAAAATGATAGCTTCAGTAATAAGTCCAATTGCTAGTAAAAGACCACCATTAAGTGGGCCTATTTCCCAGTGAAGTATTTTAAAAAGGGCTCCTATAATTACAATTGAAGCTCCAAGGCCGTAAGCCATGTTAAAAAGTTTTTTTGAAGATTTTGATTGTGCCATGATTAATTAAAATTTTAAGTTAAGTTTAAGTTAGTGTATTTAAGTTGAAATTAAGTTATTATCTCGCGTCGCCAAATTGCTGGTTGAGAACCACATCTGTTCCCATATAATCCTGTACTGTTCTGAAGCCAATATAGCTTCTGGCGGTATCTGCATATTCATAATCTCTTGTACTGACTTGCAGGAAGTATGCAACATCTTTCCAGGAGCCACCTCTTACAACCTTACGCATATTTGCCGGGTCGTTTACTGTGGGGTTCATTGTGGACATAAACTCATAAGACGCAGGGTCATAAGATGAGTCTACCCACTCTGAAACATTACCAGCCATATTGTACAAATTGTAGTCGTTTGGCTCATAAGATTTTGCTTCAACAGTATATAATGCTTGATCTGCTGCATAGTCTCCACGGAGAGGTTTGAAGTTTGCCATAAAACAACCTCTATCATTTAGAGTGTAAGGTCCACCCCAAGGATAGGTTCCTGATGCAATACCCCCTCTGGCAGCATATTCCCATTCACCTTCAAAAGGTAATCTGAAAGATGGTACTTGATACCTTCCTCTCTCTTTTTGATATGCATTTTTGTAAAGGGTTCTCCAGGTCGCAAAAGCCTTTGCTTGTTTCCAGTTAACTCCCACAACAGGATATTCATCATATGCCTTATGCCAAAAATAGTCATTGTGCATAGGCTCATTGTAAGAGTAATTAAAATCTCTTATCCATACAGTTGTGTCTGGATAAATTTCAAGTTCTTCTTTAGTAATATATTTGCTTCTTTTTTCTCTGGTATCTGCGCTATTGTCTTTTGCAGCCGCAGCAATATCCATCGTTGTGTATTGAAATTTGAGCTTGCTCACGTCAAGTGTTCTCAAACCGTTATAAGACTCAGACATGGGAAGATACATAGAATCCATTACTTCTGCATAGTACTCGTCGGGATAAAGCGCTGTATCCCATATAAGTTCTATTTCTCTATTTATTTTTCTTCCTTCATAAAAGTCCTCGCCAAAACCCCAGTAGTTGTCATACATATACTGTTCATATGGGGTCATCTCCTCATTTTGCTGATCTGTAAATGCAAACTCACCGGTACCAGCATCCCCTGGTGTCAACCCAAACTCATCTGCGATAATAGCTAATCTTAATCTAACAATGGAATCTCTGACCCAATATACAAATTGACGGTATTGAGAATTTGTAATTTCTGTTTCATCCATGTAGAAAGAACGAACAGTTACAGTCTTAGTGGGAGCATCCATAACACCCACAAAGTCGTTGTCTGGCTTACCCATTATAAACGAGCCACCGGGAACCAAAGTCATTCCATAAGGTTTCTCAGGATGCCATTTTTTTCCTTTAACACCAACTAGCTCACCTCTATCTCCCGAGTTACAACTAATCAAAAAGGACATAATCGCAGTAAATGCAATAAACTTCTTCATAAGTATATTAGGTTAAATTTTGTAGATTTCAAGGGCGTAAACCTATTTATAAATTTCCTAAAAAACAACATTTTTTAGAAAAAAGCCTTAAAATCTATTGTTTTATTTATTATTAAATTTCATTTTTTCTTCTGGCCTTAAACCATCGTTCAGGAATTTCCTGATTGCATGCGTTCTCATAATCATGATAAGTGCAAGGTAATAACGTGTGTCTTTTCAATTTATTATTCATTTCTGAAATAAATGGTATTTCAATCCACCATCTTTGTGTTTTCAGGCTTTTTTTAAAAAGAAGCACTTCATTGTCAACAGGCACACTATAGTTTTTAAAATCTGTTTCTGAACTTAAATCACCATCATCAATACGGTAGTTAACTCCTTCAATAAAATACCACAAAACCTGGGCAATCAACATAGAGGCCGACAAGGATGTGTTAAAATCAGTTATTTCAAAAACCCCAAAAGCACTTACCTTATTACTTATTCCCGAATATCTTGAAATAGCACAAACTTCTCTTCCGTCAAGACCATTTGGTGAAGCGTTATTTATATAACTAAGTTCTGCGCTTTTTATTGCAGAAACATCTAAAGTTATCAAGTCTGCATCACGAAGAATAGGCTCTACTATAGTAAGGTCATTAACTATTTCGCCAAGACGATATCCTTCAAAATAAAGTTTTTCCAGCAATGCAATTTCATCTGAGGAATTATAATAAGATTGATACCCAATGTTACTATAGTTAAATAAATTATATGGCTTTTCAACAACCATTTTACCCACATAAGAAGTGTTGGTGATAGGCGCGTCTGCATTGCCAATGTCAAATTTACTATCGATGTTGACATAGTTAATCATTTTACTCAAACCGTCAAAACCTCTGTACATGGGATAAACAAGGTCTTGACTACCTCCCAAAACAAGAGGAATTATTCCTTTTGACACCAATTCACTTACAGCTGATTTTAGCGCAAAATAAGTGTCTTCTACAGTATCTCCTGCACTTATATCTCCCAAATCGGCTATTTGGTGATGCCAGTTGCCGGCATAAAGTGAATAAAATGATTTTCTAACAGTATCAAATGAGGGATAAACTCCATTAAAATTCTCGCTGTTTCTAGCTTCCTTCACCCCAAGAATGACAAGTTTACACACCTCAATATCTGGAAAACCACCGCGCTGCGAATATACTTGCAACTGTTTACCAAGCACATGTTCAGGAAGCATCTCTCGATGCGCTAGAACTGTTTTACTTACAGGAGTGAAAAACTCTTGCATAGGGATTATTTCTTAGAGGGTTTCTTTTTTGCTGATTTCTTAGCAACTCTTTTCTTGGGCGACTTTTTTTCAATTAATGCTTTGGCTTCTTCCAAAGACATTTTTTCAACTTTTGTTTCTTTGGGAAGTTCTACCTTTATTTTTCCTTTTATAAGATTGAAACGACCCCAACGTGCTTTTTCTATTTTAATTCCCTCTGCCGGCCATTCTTGAATGAGCTTTTCTTTTTCCTTTTGTAGTTTATCTTCAATAAGGGTCTCTACATCTTCTTGAGAGAGGTCATCAAAATCATACTTTTTATTTACATTGATAAAAAGATTATTCCATTTAATGAACGGACCAAATCGTCCCACTCCTTTCTGAACAGGTTTACCGTCATAAGTCGCGATGGGGGCATCTGCTTTTTTCTTTTCATCAATTAGTTCCTTGGCTGTTTCCATTGAAACCTCTAGCGGATCCATTCCTTTTGGCAACGAAATAAACTTTTTACCAAACCTCACATAAGGGCCAAAACGTCCATTATTTACTTCTACTTCTTCACCGTCAACCATTCCCAGCTTACGCGGAAGCTTAAACAAGTCCAATGCCTCTTCTAAGGTGATTGTATTGAGTTGTTGATCGGGTGTTAAACTGGCAAATTGTTTTTCTTCATCATCGGGCGCTCCAATTTGAGCCATAGCACCAAATTTGCCCAATCGCACCAAAATAGTTCTTCCGGTTTCCGGATGCTTGCCGAGAATACGTTCACCGCTTTCGCGCTCAGCGTTTTTCTCGACATCTTTTACCTGAGGATGAAAATCTTTGTAGAAATCGCGAAGCATATCTGTCCATTTTTCATTGCCTTCTGCTATATCATCAAAATCTTGTTCAACCTTGGCGGTGAAGTTATAATCAAGTATGGTTTTAAAATTCTCAACCAAAAAGTCATTCACAATCATCCCAATATCTGTAGGAACTAATTTTCCCTTGTCTGACCCCACAACTTCGGTAAGTGATTTTTCTGTAACAGTTTCTTTTTTAAGTACAAACTGAATGTAGTTTCGCTCAACACCTTCAATGGTTCCTTTTTCGACATAATTTCTGTTTTGAATAGTCGATATTGTGGGCGCATAGGTTGAGGGTCTACCAATACCCAATTCTTCCAGTTGCTTCACCAAAGAAGCTTCTGTATAGCGGTATGGAGGTCTTGTAAATCTTTCAGTAGCGGTGATATAGTTGTTTTTTAAATCCTCTCCTTGTTTCAGGTTAGGCAACATTCCTTCCTGCTCTTCGTCCTCATTGTCGTGCCCTTCCATATAGACTTTTAAGAAACCGTCAAATTTAATCATCTCACCATTTGCAGTAAAATCCTGATTGTGGGTCGATGCCGAAATCCTCACATTAGTTCGTTCCAATTGAGCATCACTCATTTGAGAAGCAATGGTTCTTTTCCAAATCAATTCATAAAGCCTGGACTGATCTCTGTCAATATCCACGCTGTGAACAGCTATGTTTGTAGGCCTAATGGCTTCGTGGGCCTCTTGAGCTCCTTTGGATTTTCCTTTAAAATTGCGTGGCTGACTGTATTTTTCTCCAAATGCAGACGTTATTTCAGCTTCTGCAGCGCTTTTAGCATCATTGGAGAGATTGACACTGTCTGTTCTCATATAAGTTATCAAACCGGCTTCATAAAGACGTTGTGCTACATTCATCGTTTTACTCACCGGAAAGTAAAGCTTTCTGGAGGCTTCCTGCTGCAAGGTCGAAGTGGTAAACGGTGGTGAAGGTTGTTTTTTTGCAGGCTTTTTTGTGAGCTCTGCGATAGAAAAAGCAGCTCCTTTATTTTTCTCTAAAAATGCGGCTGCCTCTTTTTGTGTAGCTATATTTTTAGGTAGTTTTGCTTTAAACGATTTTCCTTCTTCATTTTCAAATTCGGCATCTACCCTAAAAGAGGCTTCGGTTTTAAAGTTTTGAATTTCGCGTTCACGCTCCACAATCAACCTTACAGAAACAGATTGCACACGCCCGGCTGAAAGTCCTCCCTTAACTTTTTTCCAAAGCACCGGTGACAATTCATAGCCCACAAGCCTGTCTAAAACACGTCTTGCTTGCTGCGCATTGACCAAATTGTAATTTATTTTTCTGGGGTTCTCTATCGCTTTTAAAATGGCTGTCTTGGTGATTTCGTGAAAAACGATGCGTTTTGTTTTGCTTTCATTCAGGTCTAATTCCTCAGCAAGATGCCAGGCAATGGCTTCTCCCTCGCGATCCTCATCACTAGCTAACCAAACCGTTTCTGCTTTGCTTGCCAAATCTTTTAGGTTTTTGACCAATGCCTTTTTATCGCGTGGCACAATATACTTTGGCTTAAAATCACCCTCTACATCAACAGCCAACTCCTTGGAAGGCAAATCTGCAATGTGACCAAAGCTGGATTCCACCTTAAAATCTTTTCCTAAAAATTTCTCAATGGTTTTTGCTTTTGCCGGTGACTCAACGATTACTAGATTCTTTGCCATATTCCCTATTCCCGCAAAGGCGGGAATCTCATTATTAAATGTTACTAATCATCTCGAAAACTTAAATATAAATAACAAATTCTCACATCAAATTTTCAAGATTCACGCTTCTGCGAGAAATGCAAAAGTATAGGATTTTTTTAATACCAAACTAATTCTCTTAAAATCTAAGCTTTAAAAAACCTTATTTTCTTAGAAATAAATTCTGCCAATTTGTCACAAATGCTTTAAAATTTGTATCTTTGCACGCTTGTAGCTATAGGACTATTTATGGAGAAAATAATTGACGAAAACAAACAAGGTACGCAACTCGTTTTAGAAAAAATGGATGGTAACACCAAAAAACTTTTTATTGAAAGTTATGGTTGCCAAATGAATTTCAGCGACAGCGAAATTGTGGCTTCCATTCTTGCTGAAAACGGCTACAATACCACCCCAAACCTTGAAGATGCCGATTTGGTTTTGGTGAATACCTGTTCCATTCGCGACAAAGCAGAACAAACCGTTAGAAAACGGCTCGAAAAATACAATGCCGTTAAAAGAAGCACCAATCCGGGTATGAAAGTGGGTGTGCTGGGCTGTATGGCTGAACGACTCAAAAGCAAGTTTCTCGAAGAAGAAAAAATCGTTGATCTGGTTGTTGGCCCAGATGCTTATAAAGATTTACCCAATTTGCTAAGCGAAGTGGAGGAAGGAAGAAACGCTGTTAATGTGATTCTTTCAAAAGAAGAAACTTATGGCGATATTTCACCCGTGCGATTGCAAAGCAATGGTGTAACTGCTTTTGTCTCCATCACACGTGGTTGTGATAATATGTGTACCTTTTGTGTGGTACCATTTACCCGCGGACGTGAACGCAGCCGTGACCCCCAAAGTATTCTTGAGGAAGTCAATGACCTTGTAGCAAAAGGTTTTAAAGAAATCACACTTCTAGGTCAAAATGTAGATAGTTATTTATGGTATGGCGGCGGACTCAAAAAAGATTTTGACAAGGCCAGTGAGATGCAAAAAGCCACAGCGACTAACTTTTCAGGATTACTTTCGCTTGTAGCGGAAGCACAACCCAAAATGCGCATCAGATTCTCCACATCAAACCCGCAGGACTTTACAATGGACGTGATTGAAACCATGGCCAAATACCAAAATATTTGCAACTACATCCACCTGCCCGTTCAAAGTGGAAGCACACGCATTTTAAAAGAAATGAACCGCCAGCACACCCGCAAGGAATATATGCAGCTGATTGATAATATTAAAAGCAGAATGCCGGATTGTGGTATCTCTCAGGATATGATTTCGGGTTTTCCTACAGAAACAGAAGAAGATCATCAAGACACGCTGAGTCTGATGGACTATGTAAAATATGATTTCGGATTTATGTTTATGTATTCTGAACGCCCGGGCACTATGGCCGCAAGAAAACTGGAAGATGATATCCCCGAAGAAACTAAGAAAAGACGCCTGCAGGAAATTGTCAAATTACAACAAAAACACAGTGCCTACCGCACACGACAATTTGTGGGTAAAACACTCGAAGTCCTCATCGAAAAAACATCCAAAAGAGATGAAAACCAATGGAGCGGCAGAATCCCACAAAATACTGTGGTTGTTTTTCCAAAAGAAAACTATAAGATTGGTGAATTTGTAATGGTCAAAATCACAGACTGTACTTCGGCGACTTTGATTGGGGAGGCAGTGGGGTATAGCGAGGATAATTCATAAATTATTTAACGAGATTCTCGCCTCCGCGGGAATTTGGACTATGGAATCAGTACAAGCAATAAAACAACGTTTTGGAATCATTGGTAACAATGAGAAGCTCAACCGTGCCATTGAAAAAGCCATTCAGGTTGCACCCACAGATATTTCGGTTTTAGTCACCGGTGAAAGTGGTGTGGGAAAGGAAAGCATCCCAAAAATAATCCATTCCCTCTCTCACAGAAAACACGGGAAATACATTGCTGTAAACTGTGGCGCCATTCCTGAAGGAACTATAGACAGTGAACTTTTTGGACATGAAAAAGGATCATTCACCGGAGCCACCCAAACCCGAAGCGGCTATTTTGAAGTGGCAGACGGAGGCACTATCTTTCTGGATGAAGTGGGTGAATTGCCTCTACCCACACAAGTGCGATTATTGAGGGTTTTGGAAAACGGCGAATTCTTAAAGGTGGGGTCTTCAAAAACCCAAAAAACAGATGTACGCATAGTTGCAGCTACCAATGTGAATATGGCAGATGCTATAAATGAAGGCAAGTTCAGGGAGGATTTGTATTATCGTCTTAGCACAGTTGATATTCATTTACCGCCTTTGCGTGAACGCGAAGAAGACATTCATCTGTTATTTAGAAAATTTGCAGCAGATTTTGCGCAAAAATACAAAATGCCCACCATCAGGCTCAATGAAGAAGCAACAAATTTACTTTTAAAATACCGCTGGAGCGGAAACATTAGACAACTGCGCAATGTGGCTGAACAAATTTCAGTTTTAGAACAAAACAGGGAAATCAAAGCAACAACCTTAAAAAACTATTTACCTGATATGGGTCGCAACCTTCCGGCTGTAGTAGGTTCCAGGAAATCTGAAAGTGAGTTTGGTTCAGAAAGAGAAATACTCTATAAAGTACTCTTTGATATGCAGCGCGATGTGAACGATTTAAAAAAACTCACTCTTGAGCTATTGAAAAGCGGCAATGCCGAAAATGTACAAAAAGAACATTCCGGCTTAATCAAAAAAATATATACCCCACAGGAAGATGATTCCTTTGAAGAGTTAACAGATTTTATTGATGATAACAATGCTCAAAACGATGTTGAAATTCTTGAAGTAAGTGACACTGAAAATCGTGAAAAAACAAAAGATAAATATTATTTTGCCGAAGAAATAGAAGAAGAAGAAACCCTTTCAATAAAAGACAAAGAATTGGAACTCATCAAAAAGGCTTTGGAGAAAAATCAAGGAAAGAGAAAAGCTGCAGCAGATGAACTCGGCCTTTCTGAAAGAACGCTTTACCGAAAAATCAAACAGTTTGGATTGTAAGAAATGAAAAAAAACGGATTCCTTATTTTATTAGTCTCTACAGTTTTTGCCATTCAAAGCTGTGGTTTTTATTCATTTACAGGAGCGTCTGTGGCTCCAAACATAAAAACGTTTCAAGTTAATTTTTTTAGAAACAACGCCCCCATTATAGAACCGGGAATTGATAGGTTATTTACACAAACACTACAGGACTTGATAGTCAATCAAACCAGTCTAGACCTCACTAACCAAAATGCAGATTTAATATATGAGGGTGAAATTGTACAATATTACATTGCTCCAATTACTGCAACAGCACAAAATACAGCCGCACAAAACCGTTTGACAATTGCAGTGAATGTGCGTTTTTTTGATACAAAAAATGAAGGAAACGATCTTGAACAACGGTTTACTTTTTACTTTGATTATGGGGGGTCTGCACAACTTACAGGATCACAAAGAGATGAAGCCATCGCTGTGATTTATGAACGAATCACTCAAGATGTCTTTAATGCCACGCTGGCTAAATGGTAATAAATTGAATAAAGAGCAAATCACATATCTGCTACAAAACCCTGAAAAATCTTCTGAAAACACAAAAGTGCAACTTGAAGAAATTATCAGTAATTTTCCCTATTTTCAACCCGCAAGAGCAATCTATTTAAATCTTCTTAAAAAAGAAAACAGTTATTTATACAATCAAGAACTAAAAAAAACTGCTGCTTATACATCAGACCGCACTGTTCTTTTTGATTTTATTACTTCAGAACATTTTTCTCAACAACCTGTTCTTAAAAAAGAAGAGATTGAAGAAATAGACAAAAATGAAATTGAAAAAGCAGAAGCAATTTTAAACCCGAATCTCTTTGAACGTAAAAAAGAAAAAACAACGCAAGAAAAAGCAATTGAAGAAATACTTGAAGTTCACAAACCCCTTCCATTTTCTAAAAATGACAAACATTCTTTTGAAGAATGGTTAAAGCTCACAAGAGTAAAGCCAATCAAAAGAAACAACAACTCTGAAGAAACTGAAAATGAAAAAGAGGATAAGTTTAGATTAATCGACAAGTTCATTCAAGAAAGTCCAAAAATAAAACCATCACTTTCAGACACTAAAGAAGATACTGAAAAACCGCTCTCAAAGCCCAGTAACCACCTTATGACTGAAACCCTGGCCAAAGTTTATTTACAACAAAACAACTATAAAAAAGCGATTCAAGCATATAAAATATTAATTTTGAAAAATCCCGAAAAAAGTGGTTTCTTTGCAGACCAAATTCGGGCAATAGAAAAATTACAACAAAACAATTAAATAAATATTCATGAGTACGTTCACAGTTTTTTTAATTTTAATCGTGCTGGTAGCCTTTTTACTGGTCGTAGTGATTATGGTTCAAAACCCAAAAGGTGGCGGGCTTTCATCTTCTTTTGGTGGTGGTGGCACTCAGCAATTGGGCGGTGTTCAAAAAACAACCGATTTTCTTGATAAAAGTACCTGGACTCTTGCAGTTTTACTTTTAGCATTGATTTTATTATCAAACATTTCAATTATGAGTGGTGCAGGCGTTCCTGAATCAAGAGCACTTGATGCAACTGAAAGAACTAACCCACTACCCTCAACACCAGTTCAGCAAACACCTGCTGAATAAATAATCATAGTAAAACTTATAGATTAGCTCCGCTGAATCTTTGATTTCCCGCCTACGCGGGAATTTTTTTTGCCGGCTTATGACAAGCTGGCATTTTTTATTTCATTCTGTCAGTTGCCATACCAATGGCATAATTTCTGCCAAGTAACAGCTGTAATAACTAATTTAAAAATTCAAATTATATGGCATTAAAAATTCAACCTTTATCAGACCGCGTTGTAGTTCAGCCACAAGAGGCCGAAACTAAAACCGCATCAGGTATCTACATACCTGACTCTGCAAAAGAAAAACCTCAAAATGGCAAGGTAGTTGCCGTGGGAGCCGGAAAAAAAGATCACAAAATGACCGTTAAGGTGGGGGATACTGTCCTTTACGGAAAATATGCCGGAACCGAATTAAAACTGGAAGGCACTGATTATCTCATAATGCGTGAGGACGATATCCTTGCAATTGTTCCCGCATAGACAGAAATCTTATAATTCAAAATAACATAAAACTTTAAACTTTAAACCTGAAACAAATCATGGCAAAAGATATAAAATATGACATTGAAGCCCGCGACGGATTGAAACGTGGCGTTGATGCATTAGCAAACGCAGTAAAAGTAACATTAGGCCCTAAAGGAAGAAATGTAATCATCAGCAAATCCTTTGGTGCACCGCAAGTCACAAAAGACGGTGTTACCGTTGCAAAAGAAATTGAACTGGAAGACGCCTTGGAGAATATGGGTGCTCAAATGGTAAAAGAAGTTGCCTCAAAAACAAACGACCTTGCCGGTGACGGTACTACAACAGCTACAGTTTTAGCACAAGCCATCGTAAAGGAAGGTCTAAAAAACGTGGCAGCAGGAGCCAATCCAATGGATTTAAAACGCGGTATCGACAAAGCCGTTGAAGCTATTGTTAAGGACCTTGAAAAACAAACTACCAAAGTGGGCAATTCTTCAGAAATGATCAAGCAAGTGGCTTCTATTTCTGCAAATAATGATGATATAATTGGTGATTTAATTGCAAAAGCATTTGGAAAAGTGGGTAAAGAAGGCGTCATCACTGTTGAAGAAGCCAAAGGAACAGACACTTATGTAGATGTTGTTGAAGGAATGCAGTTTGACAGAGGATACCTTTCCCCTTATTTTGTAACTAATTCTGAAAAAATGAATGCAGAATTAGAAAACCCGATGATTCTTATTTATGATAAGAAAATTTCTTCTATGAAAGATTTGCTTCCGGTTTTAGAACCTGTAGCTCAACAAGGAAAATCATTACTTATCATCGCAGAAGACGTTGATGGTGAAGCGCTGGCAACTCTTGTAGTTAACAAACTAAGAGGTTCTCTAAAAATCGCTGCTGTAAAAGCACCCGGATTTGGAGACAGAAGAAAAGCGATGCTTGAAGATATTGCCGTTTTAACCGGTGGTACAGTAATTTCTGAAGAAAGAGGCTTCACTCTTGAAAATGCAACAATCGATATGCTGGGTACAGCAGAAACAATCACAATGGATAAGGACAATACAACGATTGTAAACGGTGCCGGTGATAAAAGTGCTATCAAAGCAAGAGTGAATGAAATTAAGGCTCAAATAGAATCCACAACCAGTGATTATGACCGTGAGAAACTTCAGGAGCGCTTGGCTAAACTGGCCGGAGGTGTTGCAGTTCTCTATGTGGGTGCTGCCAGCGAAGTGGAAATGAAAGAGAAAAAAGACCGCGTGGATGATGCCCTTAACGCGACAAGAGCTGCTGTTGAAGAAGGAATTGTTGCCGGTGGTGGTGTTGCTTTAGTTAGAGCAATTTCAGTATTACAAAAATTAACTACAGAAAATCTTGACGAAACCACAGGTGTTCAAATTGTAGCAAAAGCAATCGAATCTCCATTACGCACCATTGTTGAAAATGCTGGTGGTGAAGGCTCTGTAGTCATTGCAAAAGTATTGGAAGGCAAGAAAAACTTTGGCTTTGATGCTAAGACTGATACCTATGTGGATATGTTGAAAGCAGGAATCATCGATCCTAAGAAGGTAACACGCATCGCTTTGGAAAATGCAGCATCAGTTGCAGGAATGATCTTAACAACTGAATGTGCATTGACAGACATCAAAGAAGAAAATGCCGGCGGAGGCATGCCTCCAGGAATGGGCGGCGGTATGCCGGGGATGATGTAAGTTCTCCTTAATCTGTCACTGAAGCTTTGAAGCGCAAGTGACCCAACCCCCTTCAAAAGAGGGGGAGTATAAAATCATATTGCAAAAACGCCTTTTCAAAAGAAAAGGCGTTTTTTGTGTTTTGATAATATTCTTTTAACGATTTTATATATACTTATTGAAAAATTAACCTCCCTGTATAAAACTCCTCCACCTCCACCACTGGCGGCTCATTCAGTGAAATCACATCCCCCACACCGCGAATTTCGCCTGAAATAGACTCTTGTGGATTTACAATCATTTTATTACTGCTGCGATGAAAGATTGTCAAATTTTGAATGATTAAATTTTGTCCTTCAAAACGTCCATCACCCCCATAAAAACCAATTGAAGCCGTTTCGGCTTGACCGGAAATAAAAAAATTGGACTTGCCGTTTGTAACAATATTGAGGCTCTCAACATCCAGTTGCATTTCAAAATCACCCACTGTGTGTATATCACCTTCTACACCTGTATCTTCTGAAAGTAAAGTGAGTGAGGGAAACCCCAAAACACCCTCACTCAAAACCGACAAGCCGGAGCCATTTCTAATTTGATTGATGTTTGGCGAGGTCACAAACACTTTAGTAATCCCATAATCGCGCACCAAATTGCAACTAGCATCATTTTCTATGCGCAATTCACCATTTGTTACTTTCAGGGTGATCTTTCCTCTCAAATTCTCACCGGTTTCTAAAACCACTTTTTGCTCCTCCCCATGTTTAACTATGAGTTGCACACGATGTCGCACATCGAGCTTTTCAAAACTTTCCAGCACAATTTCTTCCTGAGTAATCGCCCCCGCAGCTTTGACACAATCCCACGCCGAGTCTGAATCACAAGCTGTGAACACAAAAAACAAAATCAAATATCTAAAAACAGTTTTCATATAAAATAAAAATACTCAAGCACCAAATTCCAAATTCCAAAGCAACTCCAACCTAAGACTTCCTAATTAAAACCTAAACCCCATTCCAAATTCAATCGCTTCGGCTTTTGCGGCGTGTGATTTAACACTTATAATTCCAAAGAGTTGTTCATTCTCCCCAAAATACCTTTTAATCCCCAACCTGTTGTAGGTTCTTCCCTCAAAATCATATGGATAATATATATAATGTCCTAAATTTACAAAGGGAGCTAACTTATTGATGCGCAATTCATATCCCACAAAAAGACCCACACGCTTAAAGTCTTCATCACCCGAGTAATCAAATTCTGGAAATGCAATGGCCCGGTATTCAATTAAATCTTTTAAAAAGTAAGATACGAAAAGTTCAGACCCCAAAATTACACTACTGCTTTTACTCAATCGTTTATCTGCAAACACTGAAATGACAAAAAAAGGATGCTGCCCCAAGCCAATCACATCACTTTCATTAATTCCGGTTCTAAGAGCGAGATTGAACCTTATGGGCTCCGTGAATTTTTCTCTTTCGCTTCGGGGGATATATTCGGGTTCAAATTCAGTATCAAGTTGGTAGTTTAGCCCCAAATTAAGTGCAAAGGTATTGGTACTGGTATTGGGCGCTTTGAAATTTCCGTTAGAATAATGAAATAAAGAAATACCACTTTGAAGGCCAAAACCTTTCCAAATATTTGGGCGGTGATAATTGATTTTTAAAACGGTAGCACTCAATAACGAAGTTCCAAAGGCATTGTTTCTAAAGTTGGTTTCACTGTCATAGGGATTGGTTGCATAAGCGATTCCCTGACTTACGGTAAGTCTTAAATTTCGATTTAAAAAATACCAGCTTATATGACTGTAAAGTCCATAAAGTTCACCCAGGGTTGGGTTTTTCATATTTTGAAAAGCAAAGGTAAAGCCCCAATCGGGATAATTGTGCCTTCGCTCCCATTCTTTCTCACCAAAGGTTTTAATGTTATACTGCAATACAAAACCTTCAGGGTGGTGTGTGATTAAATGACCAATATCGGGATTGTGCTCCAGAATGGTTCCGTAAAAGTAATCGGCTTCAAGAGTTATGTGTTTGTCTTCTTGAGCAAAAACAGTAGAAGAAATAATCGCTATAAAAAAGATAAAATTTGGCTTTATCAAATTATAAATTTGTGTGACACTTGTTATTTTAAATTCTTTCCTGATAGCGTGTAACTTATATGGATATTTTTGAAGGTAAAAATAAGAGAATTAATAGTTTTAAAAAGTTCTTTCATAAAATAAATCTCAGCAATTTTATTATTGTTTTTTAATACTTACTTTTGTTGAGAAATTTGAGGAAAAATTTGACTGATTGCAACCTCATTCCCCTGAGCTTGTTTGAGGGTTGATCTGAAACAATTTCAGAACCTGATCAAACGAAATCAAGTTTGGTATAAAATGCTAAAACAGTGTATGTCTGCCCTGCTTTTTACGTCAAATATTTTTCTTACTTTTAATAACTTTTAAAACCAAAATATGGCTTATTTATTTACCTCAGAAAGTGTTTCTGAAGGTCACCCCGATAAAGTGGCAGATCAAATCAGTGATGCTCTTTTAGATAACTTTTTGGCTTTTGACCCTTCCTCAAAAGTAGCTTGTGAAACACTCGTTACTACCGGGCAAGTAGTTCTTGCAGGTGAAGTAAAAAGCAATACTTACCTTGATGTACAGCAAATTGCCCGTGATGTGGTGAATAAAATTGGTTATACTAAAGGTGCTTATCAATTTAGTGGTGATTCCTGCGGGGTGATTTCTTTAATTCACGAGCAATCACAAGACATCAATCAAGGTGTGGACCGTGAAAACAAAGAAGAGCAAGGTGCCGGTGACCAAGGGATGATGTTTGGGTATGCCACTAGCGAAACAGCCAATTATATGCCACTGGCACTGGACATTTCTCATAAAATCCTTATTGAACTCGCAGCTTTGCGCCGTGAAGAAAAAGAAATTCCTTACTTGCGACCCGATTCCAAAAGTCAGGTAACCATTGAATACAGTGATGACAACGTGCCTCAAAAAATTGTAGCGATTGTTGTTTCCACACAACACGATGATTTTGATGAGGACGAAAAAATGCTCGCCAAAATCAAAAGCGACATCATCAATATTTTAATCCCACGTGTGAAAGCACAGTTGCCTGACTATGTTCAGGAGTTGTTTAATGATGAAATTGTTTACCACATCAACCCCACCGGAAAATTTGTAATTGGTGGCCCTCACGGGGATACCGGTTTAACCGGAAGAAAAATCATTGTGGATACCTATGGCGGTAAAGGCGCTCACGGTGGCGGTGCTTTTTCAGGAAAAGACCCCAGCAAAGTAGACCGCAGTGCCGCTTATGCTGCCAGACACGTTGCTAAAAATCTGGTTGCTGCCGGTATTGCTGAAGAAGTTTTAGTGCAAGTGAGTTATGCCATTGGTGTGGTTGAACCCACTTCTATTTATGTGAATACCTATGGCTCATCAACGCTCAACCTAACCGATGGCGAAATAGCAGAAAAAGTTATGCAACTTTTTGATATGCGACCGGCCGCAATAGAATCAAGATTAAAACTGCGCAACCCCATTTATAGCGAAACAGCTGCTTATGGGCATATGGGACGCGAGCCACAAACCATCACTAAAGTATTTGAAAGCCCCTATTCCGGCAGAAAAGAAATGGAAGTTGAACTCTTTACTTGGGAAAAACTGGATATGGTGGAACAGGTGAGAGAGGCGTTTGGGTTTTAATAATCAACACAAATTGTAACATTAAAACGGATTTAGAAATTATAACATTTTATCCCGTAGAATAAGCTTTTATTGGTTACTCAAAAACTCACCGCTTCCCTCTTAACTATACTTACTACAAATCATACTTAACCGTCAACATAACTATCCTCGGCATCACACTGTAAAACGAAGTGGTACTAAAGGTTTCATTAAAACTGTCTTGGTTGATGGTTTGTACATCCAGCAAGTTAGTGGCTTGAATCCTGTATTCCCATTTGCTGTCCTTTTTCTGATAGTACAAATCGGCAGATAAAAAGGAGTAGTTGTTTTGTATGGTGTTGTCCTTGTTGCTGTAATCATAATAACTCCAGTCTGCCTTAAAAGTGAAGTCTTTCAAAAAATTAAACTCAATATTTGCAAAAGGCCTGTGGGTAAAAAACTGTGAGCTAACTCCCCCATTGTCATACTCATTGATGATTAAATTATAACCCACTTCAAAATTGGGGAATTCTTTAAAGTTACTTCGGGCGCTGGTGCGGTAATTTTGGGTAAAACTTTCAGAGTTAGTCACGTTTTCATTGACAATGTTATTAAAACTGCTCCAGCTAAAGTTTCCGTTTAAACTGTACTGCATTTTTTTTATGCGTTTACTAAAACTTCCGAAAGCAGAAAAGGTTTCATCTGCAAAATTACTATCTATATTAATGGGCGAAGAAACTTGGTTGATAGCTACAATTTGAGTGTTGTTTTTAATACCTTCAATTCTTCGTGTGTAATTCAAGCTACCGGTTACATTGGTATAATTGAACATATTAAAACTAAAATAAGTCAAATTAAAACTGTTTGCCAGTGAGTTTTCAAGATTTCTGTTTCCTCTAAACAAGCGGTTGTAGTTGTTAAAAACAAAGCCTTCGGCATAGTTGTTCACATCTGTATATTCTGCGGTCATCGCATAATTAAAGCGAATGCTTTCACTGCGTTTCAACTGTGCAATAGCAAAAAAATCGGGCAATACCCGCCATTCGTTTTGACTGGTTATGCTTCCCAACTGTTCTGTTTTCAGGTCATAATTGTGAAGCGTAACTCCGGGAGTGAAGGTAAATTTCCCGGTGATGAATTTGTATTTTGCTCCCAAGAATATATCACTAAAATGGTAGGTCACATCATTACCTAATGGGAAAATTTCGCCATCAATTTCGGGGCTTTCATCAAAGTTAAGATTGGTGCCATTGTCAAGAATCTGAAAAATAGATGAGTTGAATCGCTGGCGACTTTGTGTTGTTCCTAAAGTAAAATTGAGGTTGCTTTTATTATTGAGAATGTAATAATGGTCAACTTTGGCGTCCAGTTTGTTGGTCTTAACCCTTTTGTCTTGGTTGATATCAAAATTACTTTGATTTTCATCGGCATCCAAAATTCCCGAAAACGGTAAAAAATCAAGCACCGCATTGTAAAACGGGTCTTCATCCTGCCACAAATGTTGCATTTGACTGGCAAAAATATTCTTGTCGTTCAAGGTATAATAGGCGTTCACATTTTGATTAATCGAAAACGGATTGTTCTCTTTGTCTTCAATTATATTGTTATCAATGCCTCCAAAACTGGAAAGTTGATTGGAGAACTCAGTTTGCTTGGAAAGCTTTGCCAACACATCATAATCGAGTTGAAAGCGCAAATTGGGTTTGTAAACCGAACTCAATTTCAACATTCCCAGTTGGTTTCTTTGGTCACTAACGCTGGAAGAATTTTCTACCTCACCGGTGGTTACAAAACTTCTTACGGTATTGGTCACAAAGTTGGTGCGATTGTCTGAAAGAATCGCAAAACCACTGATGTCCAATTTTTCTGAAGCCTTATAACTAAAGTTTCCGGCTACAAACTCAGCTTCAATATCATTGGCTCTGTTGTTTTGGGTAACGGCAAAACCAAGACCGCTGTCGTTTATGTTAAATCGAGTTCCGCCGCCTTGGTTGAAATTTCTGAAGCCTCCGGTGAAATTGAAATAGTCCCTGAATGTGAAAGGCACATCACCGGTATTGTTGAAATTTGTGATGATGTTGATACTGTAGTCAGGGCTGTAGTAAAATAATTTGGGGTTTGCAAGATACCTGAACTCTTCACCATAGCCCGATCCTGCAGTGACCTCGCCAAACCAAAAATTGGTTTTCCCCTCTTTCAACCGAATGTTAATAGCCACCTGGTCCTGAGTATTAGTCACTCCCCTCAACTGCCCCACTTCATTGTAATTGCGTAACACTTCCACTTTACTCACCGCATCTGCAGGGATATTTTTTGTGGCGAGTTTTGAATCGCCGTCAAAAAAGTCTTTACCCTCTACCATCACTTTTTGAACTACTTTACCATCAACTTCAATTTCGCCATCTTCATTAAGTTCAAGACCCGGAAGTGCTTTGATTATATCGCCCAATTTTTTTTCATTTCCGGTCACAAAAGCATCGGTATTATAAACTATGGTGTCTCCTTTAATGGTTACAGGCATTTCATAAACAATTTCGACACCTGCGAGTTCATCTGCAGCAGATTTTAGCGTGATGTCTCTAATGATATCTGCTCGGTCTTCTCCAACAGTTACTTCAAAAGATTGTGTTTCAAAACCCAAATAACCGGTCTCCAATGTGTAAGTTTCATTTACAGGTAAAAAGAGTTGGTATTTTCCTGCATCGTTGGTAATGGCATAACTTTCAATCGCCGCTGTTTCTTTTACTTTGGCAATGATGCTGGCCATTTCCAACGGATTGCCCACACTGTCTTTTACAGTTCCTGTGAGCTTTACGCTTTGAGCATGTATTTGTAGTGAGAAAATGAAGGCAAAACAACTGAACAGTAAGGAAAAGTTTTTCATTAATAAGAAATTAGTTTTACATAAATGACTTGTAAAAGATCGAAAAAGGGTTTGTTATTAGCCTCCTATACGGAAACTTCCTCGGCCACCTCTTCGCTGACCTCCATACATATCTTGCATTTCTTCTACTTTCTCCTTGACAATTTTTTTGTATTCTTCCTGAGATACCTTTTGACCTTTAGTAGGTTTGTTAATTACAATGGTTTCTTTAGGGTTTAAAACAATTTTTGAACATAATATGGATGTGCGGTCCGCTTGAATTTCCAAAATCAAACCGGGTAGTCCAAAATATTCCCCCGGTCCTTGAGATACGGGAATTTGAGGGGTGTACCAGGCAACAATTTCAATTTCTTTGGGAATTTCAATTTCGTCCATAATATCAACCTCCGTTGAATCATTTTTTACCTCAGCATCTTTTTTCTCATCGTCTGTATTCCTGTTTCTTCTCCGCATCGATTGCCAGTCTGTATCATCGAGTTTTTTGATGGCAGTTGCCTTAAAAGCAACATATTGACCAATTTGTTTGGATTCATTGACGAGTGTCCACTCCAGCTTGGGAAGCGTGTCTGAGATTAAAAACTGTTTTCCAAAAAACTCTTGCTCTTGCAAATAAATATTTTCTTTGGTGTTTTTATATTGTGTTCCGGCTGTAAAATTCCCCATCATCATCATCATTCCGCCACCGGCACCCGGTGCTGCCAGCTTTTCTTCTTCTTTAAAGGAAGACTCCTCTTTGTTGAAATTCAATATATATGTTTTTTCAAGAGCACTTTTCATCATATCTGCAATTTGCTTTCGCATTTGATCTGTCATCTCACGACCTCCAAAATCCATATCTACATTGGTTTTAGACTGATATGTGGCTTGACCGGAAAAGTTTTGCGCTGTCAATAAAACAGAAAATAAAAGACAGGAAATTGTGAATAATTTTTTCATAGATACTGCAATTGGTTTAAAGTTTGAATCAAATCTAAAGTAAATGTTACATTTAGACTCTAATTTTAACACAGGGTTTAACACTTTACCTTTTAAACTCATTTTTTTGTACATTGGTCAATTCTATGAGATGTATTGTTTTCTTAACCATTTTATGCACTTTTAGTGCTTTCGCTCAAAGCGAAATACTTCCCTACACACTTGAAAAAATTCCACTTAAAGTGGAACGTTTTGTTGGGATTGATAACTATGGAGACCTCTATTACATTAAAAACAGAACCCTTTTTAAACAAACCAAAACCGAAACGTTTCAATTTAAAGATTTTCAATTGGGTACGGTTGGAAGCGTTGATTTGCTAAACCCCTTAAAAATAACTGTTTTTTTTCCAGATTATCAAACTGCCGTGATTCTCGACAATAAACTCAACGAAGTAAACCGCATTTCGTTTGCTATGGAACCGCCATTTTTAAATATCAAAAATGCCACCACCGCAAATGACAACCGGCTTTGGACCTTTAATGAAGATAATCAGCAACTCGAACTTTACAATTACCGGGAAAAAACAAACCAACAGTTATCAAGACCTCTTGCAGAAACATACAACACACACAAAAGCAATTTTAACTTTTGCTATTTACTCACAGACAAAAACCTACGTCTTTTCAATATTTACGGGAGTCTATTGAGTAGCATGTCTGCTGAAGGAATTCAAAAGATGTCACTTTCAAACGACAAAGTGATGGCTTTGAGAAACAATTCATTGGTTCTTTTATCTGAAAATCTCTCGAAAGAAGAATCTATAAAAATGCCTGATTTACCCGTAAAAGATTTGTATCTATCTGATGAATTCCTGTATATTTACGATGGTGAAATGATTCACAAAATGAAGCTAACTCAAACAAAAAAATAACACATGCACGTCGCCATCGCAGGAAACATTGGTTCCGGAAAAACAACACTTACACGCCTTTTATCTAAACATTACAAATGGCAAGCACACTATGAAGAGGTGGACGACAATCCTTATCTTGATGATTTCTACAACCAGATGGAACGCTGGTCCTTCAATCTTCAGATATACTTTTTGAACAGTCGCTTTCGCCAAATACTTGATATTCGCAACAGCGGTAAAAATGTGATTCAGGACAGAACCATTTATGAAGATGCTTATATTTTTGCACCCAACTTGCATGCAATGGGCCTAATGACAAACCGTGATTTTGAAAACTACAAGTCACTCTTTGATTTGATGGAAGAAGTTACAGAAAGTCCGGATTTGATTATCTACCTGCGCAGTTCTATACCCAACTTAGTTGCTCAAATCCACAAACGCGGTCGTGAATATGAAAACAGCATAAGCATTGAATACCTAAGCCGCTTAAATGAACGTTATGAAGCCTGGGTTCACAATTACAATAAAGGCAAACTGTTAATCATTGATGTTGACAACCTCAATTTTGTAGACAATCCGGAAGATCTTGGAAATGTGATTAACCGCATTGACGCAGAAATCCACGGATTGTTTTGATTTTAGAAGATTCCTTAAATAAAAAAAGCCTCAATTTAAATCGAGGCTTTTTTTTGTAATAAGAAAAACAGTTACTGAAGTGATTTATACTTTAATTTTGAATCACCTTCTTTTCTTTTTTGACTGAAACTTTTGTTTCAAAAGCAGCAATAGCAGCTTTTACCTCAGCTTCAGTTCCTTTAAAAGTTTGAACATTGGTTTGTTCCACACCATTTTCAATTGTGGTATAATTAACAGTAGCCGTAGCCATATCGTTTTCGACTGTCATTTCAACCTGCACATTATTTTCAGCCACAGCAGTAGAAGCACCGTGATTTCCTAAAATGGGTGCTATTACCAAGCCAACCAGACAGGTTAATTTAATCAAAATATTCATCGAAGGACCGGAAGTATCTTTAAATGGATCACCCACAGTATCGCCGGTAACAGCCGCTTTGTGCGCGTCTGAACCTTTATAAGACATCTCACCGTTAATCATGACACCGGCTTCAAACGATTTTTTAGCATTGTCCCAGGCACCACCCGCATTGTTTTGAAAAATAGCCCACATCACACCACTCACACAAACTCCGGCCATATAGCCTCCAAGAGGTTCAGCACCAAAAAAGAATCCTATTAAAATGGGTGTTATGATCGTAATTAATCCGGGTAAAATCATTTGTTTTAAAGCTGCGTTGGTAGAAATTTCCACACATTTTGCATATTCCGGGGTAGCGGTCCCTTCCATAATTCCGGGTATTTCCCTAAACTGGCGACGCACTTCCTGTACCATCTCCATAGCTGCTTTACCTACAGACTCCATAGCAAGTGCTGAAAAAATAACGGGTATCATTCCTCCTACAAATAACATAGCCAAAACATCTGCTTTAAAGATGTTGATACCATCAATTCCTGTAAAAGTTACATAAGCTGCAAAAAGAGCTAATGCTGTCAAGGCTGCTGATGCAATTGCAAATCCTTTTCCGGTGGCTGCTGTAGTGTTCCCCACAGAGTCTAAAATATCTGTACGGGTTCTTACTTCTTTTGGTAAATCACTCATTTCAGCAATACCCCCCGCATTATCAGCAATAGGTCCAAAAGCATCAATAGCAAGCTGCATTCCGGTAGTAGCCATCATTGCTGAAGCAGCAAGTGCTACTCCATAAAATCCTGCGAGTTCATACGAACCATAAATAGCAGCAGCAAATAATAAAACAGACCAGAACGTAGATTTCATACCCACGGCAAGACCTGCAATGATGTTTGTTGCAGCACCTGTTGAACTGTTTTGAACGATATCCATGACCGGTTTTTTACCTAAACTGGTGTAATAAGCCGTTACAAATGAAATCAAAGCGCCTACCGCAAGACCAATACAAGCGGCATAGAAAACATTCATTGATGGAATCATCTTCGCAGCATCTTCGCCAAAAAATCGCATTTGCATCGTCTCTGGCAACATCCAGTCAATTAAGAAGAAACTGGCAATCAATGTAAGTATAATTGCAGACCAGTTTCCTATATCCAATGCTTTTTGAACCTGGGATTCTTTTGCATTATTGTTTTTAATTTTTACTAAAAAGGTTCCTAATATAGAGGCCAAAACACCCACTCCGGCAATCGCCAATGGAAGTAAAATGGGTCCCATATTATTAAAGGCATCTGTATGCTGAATGGTTTCAGACATATCTCTAATCACATAGTTTCCAAGCACCATTGCGGCAAGAACAGTCGCTACATAACTTCCGAAAAGGTCAGCTCCCATACCGGCAACGTCACCCACGTTATCACCCACGTTATCAGCAATGGTAGCAGGGTTTCTTGGGTCGTCCTCAGGAATACCGGCTTCTACTTTGCCCACAAGGTCTGCACCCACATCGGCTGCTTTGGTGTAGATACCACCTCCCACACGTGCAAATAAAGCAATGGATTCTGCACCCAATGAAAAACCGGCTAGGGCCTCAAGAACCATCGTCATTTTTGTATAAAAATCATACTCAGCTAAGCCCATAAACTGGCCAAGGAAGAACAAGAAAAGTAAGCTCATTCCCAAAACAGCAAGACCTGCAACACCCAGACCCATTACGGTACCACCACCAAAAGAAACCTTTAATGCTTGTGGCAAACTGGTTTTGGCAGCTTCTGCAGTTCGGGTATTGGCATCAGTAGCAATACGCATCCCAATGTTTCCGGCAAGTGCTGAGAAAAAAGCACCAACTATAAATGCGGGGACAATCATCCAACTTGTTAATTCAACCAAAGTGGAGATATAAAACAACGCGATAGAAGCAATCACAACAAAAATGGCAAGTAAGCGATACTCTGCATGCAAAAAGGCGAGGGCGCCCTCTTTTACACTTTTTGAAATAAACTGCATGCGGTCACTACCGGGCGACTGTTTCTTTACCCAGTTCATCTTGTAAAGCATAAATAATAGCCCAAGAACTGAAAGTGCTATCGGCAAATAAATAACATTGGATTCCATATAGTATAATTTGATTTTTAGTTTAAGCTGCGCAAAAGTAAGAAATTACAATAGAACAAAAAAAAGCAACACTATAATAGTATTGCTTTTTCACTTAACCATAAACTTAACTTAAAAACTTACTTTAATAAATCACTAATTATAGATATTGTAAAATTCTTTCTTACTGGCTTCCAAACTGCTAAACCGGTCTGTACATTTGTCAATAATATCCAAAGCTTCCTCTACATTCCCCCATCCTTCAACATCTACTTTTTTATGCTCTAAATCTTTGTACACCTGAAAGAAGTGTTCAATTTCTTTAATTAAATGCGGATTAATATCTGAAATATCATTGATTTTGTCACCATTTGGGTCACTGATAGGCACACAAATAATCTTTTCATCAGGCCCCTTTTCATCTGCCATATGAAATACCCCAATGGGCTTTACCTCAATAAGACACCCGGGAAAAGTGGGTTCTGTAACCAGTACCAAAACATCGAGCGGGTCGCCATCAAGCGCAAAAGTTTCAGGAATAAAGCCATAATCTGCAGGATACATCATCGAGGAGAACAACATACGGTCATACCTGATTTTTTTTAATTCAAAATCAAACTCATACTTGTTTCTGCTTCCTTTTGGAATCTCGACTAAAACATCAAATTTTTTCAGTTTTGCTGCGCTCATAATCATGCTCTTTTAACGGGCTGCAAAAATACAACTAAAAAGAAGTATAAAACAAGGAATATTGATGAAGAATTTTAACCTGTTTTATGTCTAAAACTGAAACCCAAATGAGCCGGTAACTCCAAAAGATCTGGCACCCTCATTTTCAAAATAATTCCCCCTGAAGTTAAAATCAATTCTGAATATTTTAAAAATATTTCCTACTCCAAAACTGTACTCATAGTAGATATCTTCTGGAGCTTGATAAATGATGTTTGAAGCGTTAATGGCAATATTTTCTTCTGATATTTCACCATAAATTGCTCTAAAGCCAATAATTTCACGAAGGTTCAAATTTCTCAAAAAGCCAATTCTTGAAAAAAGCCTTCCGCCTAAATTGTGTTCCAAGTGCAGAGAAGTGTATGTATCACTCACAAACTCATAATAATCGAGCAATGTAAAGGTATTGTAAATACTAAAAAGTGTTTGATTTCCGGGCACTGGGCTTAATAATGAAAGAGGAACTTCACCAAAAATCTTACCTGCTTCAATGGTGCTGTATAACCTGCCAATTCCTCCCAGGTTCCATGGTTGTGTATAGAGCAATTGGGCTTTTTGGTATTCAAAATCACTTTCAAATATGTCTTTTAAACCTTGGGTATACCCAAAATAAAATTGAGGAAATTTTCCTTCATTGATAACAGTGCGCTCCACTCCAAATCCGGATGTGCGAATCCCCGGGGTATAACCCAATGCCATTTCAATTTCAGTTTGGCTGACTTTAGACTGTATATTCCCTTCATCATCAAAATAATCAATACTAAAGGTGTCTGTGGCAGATTTTAAGGTTCTGTATGATAATGTTGATCTAAACGTTAGGTTTTTTATGGGTTCAAGTTGAAGACCAAAGGTGCTTAAATTGATATTAGTCAAACGGTCATTTGAACCAACGGTTATAAGAGATGATGATGCCAGATTGCGGCCCAATACATCATTTGAAGTGGTTAAACTGGCACCGGTTTGTTCAACATCTCTTCGGTTTCCACCAAAAACAATCAATCGAGAATTTCTATCCAGCAACCACTTCCCGGAAATGCCATATTTGAATTTATCGTCTTTAAAACCATACGCTAAAAAACCTTCCAGTCGCCACAGGTCATTCTGACTAAAATAAGTGCGACCCCCGGCTCTGATTCGCATACCTTCAGATTCATTAAATCCAAATATGGAAAAAACGGGTCCCAGATCAAAATTTGGCAACTCATAATACCCGGAAGCTAAAACGGTTCCCAGACTGTACAATCGCTGAAAACGCCTTACGGTCTGTAAAGTGTCGAGCATCTCATAGATTTGCCGCTCGTCTTTATTGAGCTTTTCCATTCTGTTTTCTTCCCAAAAATTGTCAGGCCTGTTATAAATTTCCCATTGATAAGGGTCAACTTGTTTTCTGTAAAAATTACGATCTTTTTCCTGATCAAAAACATGGTTTTCGTAAAGAGTGGTGCGTTTACCATAAACGCCTCTTGCTTCCTCTTTTTTAGAAAAGCTAAAATCTGACATGAAATGGTCTCGTTTTAACAGAAATATAGAATCATTCAATACATCAAATTCCTGCTCAATATAAACTTCTTTTACCCAGTTTATATTAGCACTTTTGTTGAGATGCATATTGATTTCCTTGATTGCCCAGGTGGTATCATTCACCCAAAAATCTCCTCTAAACGTGAGTTCACCCTTTCGCCTTGGATAAAAAACAATGTTGTAACACCATTTGTTGTCGCGATAAGCACTGTCGAGAAGCGAGTAGTTATACACATCAATTCCTGTTTTTGAAAGCGGACTTGTAAAGGCTTTGTCAAAAAATTTGAGGTAATTGTCATAGATGTCATAGTCTGCATACAACTCCTTTACAAATTCAATCATCGCTTGGTTGTTACTAAAACCCGAATTTTTATTTCCCTCGAGTATCTCTTTTTCCAAATTCATTAGATTGTCACCATAGACTTTATAGATGGCTTCATTAATAAAAATGGGCAGATAGGTTTTTCCGGTGACTTTGGAAGTGTCTGAATAATCAAAAACAAACTCCATTCCTTTGAACAATCTGCTATTAATCAAGGCACTGTCAATTGTGTTTAAATCAAATTCCAGCTTTTCATATTTGTCGTAGCTGTACTGTTTGAACTTTTTGACGCCGTTTTCTCTTCTGTTCTCCCAGATTTTTCGGAGAATATCTATCGCCGGATTGTTTTTTTTAGAAAGTTTTCCACTTAGTAAGACAATTTCATTGAGCTCTGATGATTCCTCTTCGAGTTCAATACGCATTTCATAAGTTGTTCTTTTATCGAGGGTGATTTCTTTGGTTTGGTATCCCACAAAAGATATGACAAGAGTATCATAGTTTTCATCAGACTCTAGATAAAACCTTCCATTTTCATCGGTAATGGTTCCTTTGTTTGAGTTTTTAAATAAGACATTGGCAAAGGGTACAGCTACCTCAAAAGTATCAAATACCCTCCCTCCCACTTTGGTTTGAGAAAAAGAATTAAAAATAACTAATAAGAAAATTATGTAGGTTAACTTTAATTTCATTTAGCTTAAAAAGTTTAGCTCTTTTAATGACAATTGACTTTCTGGCAAAATTGCTGAGGCTTTTAAAATAAAAACTTCGCCAACAAAAGTGACGAAGTTAAGTGAAATATTGCAAGATTTGTTATTTATATAACACCTTTTTAACAGCTTTAATAACATCATCGCTATTGGGCAACCATTCTTTTAAAAGATTTGGTGAGTAGGGTGCCGGGGTATCTGCTGTATTTATTTTTATGATGGGTGCATCCAGATAATCAAATGCCTGCTCTTGCACTTGATAAGTAATCTCTGTTGCAATATTCCCAAAGGGCCAGGCCTCTTCAAGAATAACTAACCTGTTTGTTTTCTTAACCGAATCGATAATTGTTTTATGATCCATTGGTCGTATGGTGCGCAAGTCGATAATCTCACAACTTATGTTTTCTTTTTCAAGCTCTTCTGCAGCTTTGTAGGCCTCTTTAATGATTTTTCCAAAAGAAACGATGGTCACATCATTACCCGCTCTTTTGATTTCTGCAACACCAATAGGAATTACATATTCACCTTCAGGCACTTCTCCTTTGTCTCCATACATTTGTTCACTTTCCATGAAAATAACAGGATCGTTATCTCTAATGGCCGATTTTAAAAGTCCTTTTGCATCTTTAGGATTTGAAGGAACAATCACTTTCAATCCGGGACAGTTTGCATACCAGCTCTCAAAGGCTTGTGAATGTGTCGCTGCCAATTGACCGGCAGAAGCTGTTGGCCCTCTAAAAACAATAGGAATATCAAACTGACCGCCACTCATTTGACGCATTTTTGCAGCATTGTTGATAATTTGATCAATGCCCACCAGTGAAAAGTTAAACGTCATAAACTCAACTATGGGTCGGTTTCCGTTCATTGCAGAGCCAATCGCAATACCAGAAAAACCAAGCTCAGAAATGGGGGTGTCGATGACTCGTTTATCGCCAAACTCGTCCAGCATCCCTTTTGAGGCTTTGTAAGCTCCATTGTATTCTGCAACTTCCTCACCCATCAAATAAATAGTTTCATCACGACGCATTTCTTCACTCATCGCTTCGGCTATGGCTTCTCTAAATTGTATTGTCTTCATAAATTCTGGATATTTAAAATCTTGGTTCTTCTAAAAATTAATTTTCAGGTAGGCAAAAATACTATTATTTCCACTTTATGTGCGATAAAAATGCAACTTTTAACTGAATTTTATTATGCGTGCATAGTATAAAATTGAAAATAGATTAGTACCTTCGTGGCATAAAATCTGACGTCTGTCAGTGAATATTTAGAAATCCTATTTATATAGTTAAAAAATGAAACATCCACGACAAAATTTAACTCGCAAACGTTAGAATTTTCTTGGATGTTTCATATGAGCTATTTAAAAAAAATATTAAAAACATATGAAAATATTAGTCTGTATCAGTCACGTACCTGACACAACTTCAAAAATCAATTTCACAAATAATGATACTCAATTTGACACAAACGGAGTGCAATTTGTGATTAACCCAAATGATGAATTTGGATTGACCCGAGCTATGTGGTTTAAAGAAAAGCAAGGCGCTACAGTTCACGTTGTAAATGTGGGTGGGCCCGAAACGGAACCCACTCTTAGAAAAGCGCTTGCCATTGGTGCTGATGAAGCTATAAGAGTAAACTCAAATCCCACAGACGGTTTTTTTGTTGCTAAACAACTGGCTGCCGTCATGCAGGAAGGCAATTATGACCTTGTCATTGCCGGAAGAGAATCCATCGACTATAACGGCGGTATGGTTCCCGGTATGCTCGCATCTATCACAGGCGCAAACTTTGTGAATACCTGTATCAGCCTTGAAGTTGACGGTAACAATGCAAAAGCCATTAGGGAAATCGATGGAGGAAAAGAAACCTTAAGCACCACCCTTCCGCTCGTGATTGGCGGCCAAAAAGGACTCGTGGAAGAAAGCGACCTGCGCATTCCAAATATGAGAGGGATTATGCAGGCCCGCCAAAAACCATTAAAAGTGGTTGAAGCTGCTTCTGCAGAAAATGCTACTCAAGTGACAACATATGAAAAGCCGGCCCCAAAAGGTGCCGTTAAAATGGTAGATGCAGAAAACGTGGAAGAATTAGTAAACTTACTTCACAACGAAGCAAAAGTCATCTAATTTAAAAAACCATTTACCAAAAACAATTTACTATTAACGAATAACTAATAACAAATGTCAGTTTTAGTCTATACAGAATCAGATCAAGGAAAATTTAAAAAAATAGCATTGGAAGCCACTTCTTATGCAAAAGGTGTTGCAGACATGCTGGGTACCACACTAACTGCAATCTCCATCAATGGTGGTGATGCAACAGAATTGGGAACACATGGTGCCTCAAAAGTGCTTCAGGTTTCAGACAGCAAACTCGAGCAATTCAACGCTAAGGCATATGCTGATGCGATCGCTCAGGCGGCGCAAAATGAAAACGCAAAAGTGGTGATTATCAGCTCAAGCGCAAACGCTAAATTTTTGGCACCCCTGCTTGCGGTTCAGTTAAATGCCTCTTATGCACCCAATGTGGTTGCTTTACCTGAGGGCACTTCCCCTTTTGTGGTTAAATCAAATGCATTTACCAATAAAGCCTTCGCGAAAACTGAATTAAAATCAGACACCAAGCTTATCGGACTTTCAAAAAATGCGTACGGCTTAAAAGAAAACCCTACAACAGCAGCAACTGAAGCTTTTTCACCCTCATTAAACGAAGCCGATTTCTCCGTAAAAGTAGATTCTGTCGATAAAGTGACCGGTAAAGCTACTATTGCAGATGCAGAAGTAGTTGTCTCCGGAGGTCGCGGACTCAAAGGGCCTGAAAATTGGCATTTGATTGAAGACCTAGCCGAAGTTTTAGGGGCAGCAACAGCCTGTTCAAAACCCGTAAGTGACATGGGATGGAGACCGCACAGCGAACACGTGGGGCAAACCGGAAAACCCGTTGCTACAAATTTATATATCGCAGTTGGAATTTCAGGCGCCATTCAACATCTTGCCGGTATCAACTCTTCAAAAGTGAAAGTAGTCATTAATAACGATCCCGAAGCTCCTTTCTTTAAAGCAGCTGATTATGGGATAGTTGGAGATGCTTTTGAAGTAGTGCCAAAACTCATTGAAAAATTAAAGGAATTTAAAGCCAATAACGCATAATTTTTTATAAATTGTGCCTTTATTCAAGGGCTGTTTAAGTAAGGCAATGCCCTGTTTAAACAGCCTTTTGGTTTTTTCAACTTATGAGCCTAGTACGACTTAATATAAAAGGAATTTCTTACAGTCAAACTCAGAATGGTGCTTACGCCTTGATTTTGAGCGAGGTTGACGGTGAGCGAAAACTCCCCATTGTCATTGGAGCATTTGAAGCTCAGTCCATAGCAATTGCTTTGGAAAAAGAAATCAAACCCCCAAGACCCCTCACCCACGACTTGTTTAAAAACTTTGCAGACCGCTTTGAAATCCAGGTAAAACAGGTAATTATTCACAAACTGGTGGATGGTGTTTTCTTTTCAAGTATCATCTGTGAAAGGGATAAAATTGAAGAAATCATCGATGCCAGAACCAGTGATGCCATAGCACTTGCCTTACGGTTCAATGCGCCTATTTTTACTTATAAAAACATACTGGAAAAAGCAGGAATCTTTCTCAAGGCAAGTCCCAAGAAAAAAGAATCTCCGGAAGAAGAGCAGGCCATACTTGAACAATTGATGACAGACGACACTGAGTCTAAAAAGAAAACTTCCAAAAGTTATAAAACCTATTCCCTCAAAGAATTAAACGATATGCTTGACAAAGCGGTGGATAATGAAGATTACGAAAAAGCAGCACTCATAAGAGACGAAATTTCCAAACGGGAAAAATAACCATAAAAAAAAACATGATTAGATTTTTACTCCTAGGTGTATTTTTGTTATTTTCTCAGCTGCACATCGCACAAACAATTGAAAAATCCTGGTCTTTTTCAACCATCACCAATCAGGAAAATCAACCACTTTTTGAAATCAATCCCGAAAGTGACTCCCTTGTTTTTGACAAGGGTAAGTTTCAATACTATCTAACAGCAAAAGACAGTCTTGAAGCCTCGGGAGATTATATACTTCAGAACAACCTGCTCGTTTTGTTCTATTCTCAACCCAATGATACCTTAAGAAGATACCACATAACAGAACTAACAGACACAACTCTTACTTTTAAAGAAAACGATGTTGTCTATAGTTTTTCAGAAAGAGAAGCTTCACTTGATGATGTCATCCAAAAAGAAATGATTCCCAGTGAAGGTTTCTCTGCAGACACACTCTGGAGAGGTGTTATGGGAATGCTTGCCTTATTGCTTCTGGCTTTTCTTTTTAGCAGTAATAAAAAAGCCATTCGATGGAAAACAGTTGGTATTGGACTCTCTGCCCAACTTCTCCTTGCTATTGGTGTTTTAAAAGTCACATTTATCCAAAGCGCTTTTGAATTTGTTGGAAAAATATTTGTCAAAATACTGGATTTCACGCAGGCAGGAAGTGAATTTCTCCTCGGTGGAATGATGAATGTGGAAAGTTTTGGGTTTATCTTTTTATTTCAGGTGTTGCCAACAATCGTTTTCTTTTCGGCATTGACCTCGGTCTTGTTTTACTTAGGATTTATACAAGTGGTTGTTAAAGGACTCGCCTGGGTATTGACCCGCTTGATGGGTATTTCTGGCGCCGAGAGTTTATCAGTTGCCGGAAACATTTTCTTAGGCCAAACCGAGGCTCCGCTCATGATCAAAGCCTATCTTGAAAAAATGAGCAAATCTGAAATGCTGCTCGTGATGGTAGGCGGTATGGCCACAGTAGCAGGTGGTGTATTGGCAGCTTACATTGGATTTTTAGGTGGTGAGGATGAAGTCATGAAAATATTTTATGCCAAACACCTGTTAACCGCTTCCGTTATGGCGGCACCCGGCGCAATCGTCATTGCAAAAATGCTCTATCCTGAAACTCAAAAAATAACCAATGAAGTAGCGGTTTCTGAAGATAAAATCGGCTCTAATATCCTCGACGCCATCGCAAACGGAACCACAGAAGGTCTAAAACTTGCCGCCAATGTAGGCGCTATGCTTTTGGTCTTTATCGCCTTTATTGCGATGATTAATTACGGGTTTGGAAAACTGGGCGATATTACGGCACTCAACAGCTGGGTTGCCTCCAGTACACCTTACGATAAATTTTCTTTGGAGTTTATTTTGGGCTATCTCTTTGCCCCACTGATGTGGCTCATAGGCGTGGCTCAGGAAGACATGGCGTTGATGGGGCAACTATTAGGAATCAAACTGGTAGCCAGCGAATTTGTAGGCTACATCCAGCTGGCAGATTTAAAGAACACCGCGAACCTCATCAGTTTTAACTATGAGAAATCGGTGATTATGGCGACTTATATGCTATGCGGATTTGCCAATTTTGCCTCCATCGGAATCCAGATTGGAGGAATTGGCTCCCTCGCACCTGGGCAACGCAAAACCCTTTCTGAATTTGGAATGAAAGCATTGATTGGTGGTACACTAGCGTCCTTACTTTCGGCAACTATTGCGGGGATGATTATTGGGTAAACCCATGCCCGCGGCTTTGTACTACGAAGCTTTTCGTCTATGCAGCTTCAGCAAAAGAGTACAGCGAAGTAGTAAGGCGGGCATCTCGTGATTAAAACTCCAAATTTAGTTAATAACTTTTAATAGAATTTTTTATCTTTCCAAACACATTCAAAAGCTTTTTTTTAATTTCGAAATTCTAAATAGCTAAATAAGTTTTTAATTAATTTAATGAGATTCCCGCTTTCGCGGGAATATGACTATGCAACAATACCACGACCTAGTAAAACACGTACTCGAAAACGGTACCTTCAAAGGCGATCGCACCGGCACCGGTACCAAAAGTGTGTTTGGTTACCAAATGCGCTTTGACCTCAGTGAAGGCTTCCCAATGGTCACTACCAAAAAACTACACTTAAAATCCATCATCTACGAACTCTTGTGGTTCCTGAAAGGCGATACAAACATTGGCTACCTGCAGGAAAACGGTGTGAAAATCTGGAACGACTGGGCCGATGAAAATGGAGATTTGGGGCCTGTTTATGGCCACCAATGGCGCAACTGGAATAGTGAACAAATCGATCAAATCAGCGAACTCATCCATACCATTAAAACAAATCCCAACAGCCGCAGGATGCTCATCTCTGCCTGGAATCCCAGTGTGCTGCCTGACACTTCACTACCATTTAGTGAAAACGTAGCAAACGGCAAAGCAGCACTCCCACCCTGTCATGCATTTTTTCAGTTTTATGTGGCTCCACCTGATGAGGCAAAAGGAGAAACCAAAGGAAAACTATCCTGCCAACTTTACCAGCGCAGTGCTGATATTTTTCTGGGTGTGCCCTTTAACATTGCATCTTATGCCCTGTTAACGCTTATGATTGCCCAGGTATGTGACCTGGAAGCGGGTGACTTTGTCCATACTTTTGGGGATGCACACATTTATTCAAACCATTTTGAACAACTGGAATTACAGCTATCAAGAGACCTGAGGCCCCTTCCCAAAATGATTATCAACCCGGATGTAAAAAATATCTTTGATTTTACGTTTGAAGACTTTACCTTAGTCGATTACAATCCGCATCCACATATCAAAGGAGCGGTAGCAGTTTAAATTTTAACCCAAATATCTATGAAAAAATTAGCGCTTTTACTTGTACTTTTAATTTCTTTACCAGCTTTGGCTCAAGAAAAATGGGGAGATGTTGACAAAAACAAGGTTACTATGAAAGAAATTGCTCCGGTTTGGCCCGGCTGTGAAAGCAACGACACCTCAAAAACAGATGCCTGTTTTGACCAAAAACTTAACGAACACGTTAGAAAAAACTTTAAGTACCCTGTAAATGCTTGGAAAAACAATGTGCAGGAACGCATTGTGGTCCATTTTGTAATCAATGCCAGTGGCGAAGTCGAAATCACTAAGGTAGAAGGAAAAAACAAAGAACTCGTTGAAGAAGCCAAAAGAAACATTCTCGCCATTCCAAAAATGAAGCCGGGTATGCTCGCCGGTAAACCCAGAGCCATCTCTTATGCAGTACCCTTTAATTTTAAGACCGGGAAGTAGATGTTATGTTAAGGGTATTTCTTTTTTTAATGCTATTTTTCTCTTTTCCGAGTAATGCTCAAGAAAGTAAGATTTTTAATGAATGCATGGAAAAAGAAACTATTTCGGACACCTTAGATTGTTTAGAAAATTGTTTTATGCTTTTAATATGCTATGAAATAAACAATGATCTAAATATTCTTAAATTAAGTGATCACCAAGAAAATTTAACCGCCACAATTTCTTCAAACGATGATGGTATTTTTTTGTTAGAAGATTATCACACATCAAATTTAACTTTACTTACGGCATTAAAAAGAGTCGTTTTATTTACTTCAAAGGAAGCAGAAAAAATAAATGAATACCCGCTTAATTTGACCAATCAAAAAATTCAAGTAAATCTGACATTTAGCTCTTTAAATAATGGAAATATTATTGCTGTAAATAATTCAGGTAAAACAATATATGAATTTGAATCATGAAAAGAGCAGGAAGAATTGTTAGAAAAAAATAATTCAAAATCACTTTCACCTCCCATTTATCCCGGTTGTAAATTTAAAGACTTTGAAAAAAGAAAGAAATGTATGGCCTCTAAAATTGATAAATTCGTTGTGGAAAATTATAATACTGAAATTGTAGATTTTATGCCTACCCTAAGTGGTATTGTAAAAATTGACATTTCATTCAAAATTAATACGAAAGGTGAAGTTTCTGATTTTATTGCTAAAGGCCCAAATAGACTCTTAGAGTTTGAAGCCGTTAGAGTTATCAATTCACTACCTAAAATGGTTCCAGGCCAAGTGAATGGTAAAAATGTTACTGTTTCATATTCTTTACCCATTATTTTTCAGGTTGAAAACAATACCAAAACAAAAAAACAATAGTACCTTTATTACCCACTTAAACGCTTTAGTTATGTCTTCAAAAAACAACGAGATTCAAAAAAACGAAGACCGCGAGCAATTTCTATATGCTCAAGACCGCATTCGCCAGAAAAAAAGACTCAATCAGCACTTTGTTGTTTTTCTTATTGGTTCTGCTTTTATCATTATTCTCGACCAGCTAATGGGAGTTGGTAAAAACCTGCCTATTGAAAACTGGTATGTTTGGGCAATACTCATCTGGACATTCTTTTTTTTGATACACGCATTTAATGTCTTTTTTACCAATCGATTTATGGGTAAAAAATGGGAGAATGAACAACTGGACAAGCTCAAAGCCAAACAACAAAAACGCATAACAGAACTCCAAAAAAGAGTTGATAAAGAAATGCCTTTGCCAAATAAACCTGTTCCCGTCAAAGCCACAAAGCAAGCTAAAAACCAAACAATCACACTCATTGCAGCCGCTTCTGAAAATGATGCTTTGGGAAAAGACAATGATCTGGTGTGGCATTTACCCGATGATTTCAAGCGCTTTAAAAAACTTACCACAGGCCACCACATTATTATGGGCCGCAAAACGTTTGAAACCTTCCCTGAGCCTTTGCCAAATAGAATTCACGTAGTCATCACAAGAGACAAAACCTATAAAAAATTTGGTGCTATCGTGGTTCACTCCATCAATGAGGCACTTGAACTTGCAAAACAAGATGACCAACCCTTTATCATAGGAGGTGGCGAAATCTACAAACAAAGCCTGGAATATGCAGATAAAATTGAACTCACGCGCGTTCACTCTGAGTTTCCGGCAGACACCTTTTTCCCTCATATCGATGAAAGCAAGTGGGAACTTATCAATGAAGAACACCACCCCAAAGACGACAAACACGAGTTTGCTTTTACGTATTTAACGTATATCCGTAAGTAATTAAAAAAACGAAACCAATCCTTTCAGTCCCGACACTTCGGGATGAACCCTGAAAGGGTTTATCAATGGAATCCCTGAATAACATCCTCGAACAGGAAAACCTAAAACTCCTAAATCAAAAACCCCTTCACGGCGGTGACATCAACGAGGTGTTTTACCTTGAAACAGACAAAGGCCTTTTCGTTTTAAAACGCAACCTTGCAAATCGGTTTCCTGCGATGTTTGAAAAAGAAGCTAACGGACTCCGGCTTTTAGCAAAAACACACACATTTAAAATTCCTGATACAATTGCTCAAGGCGAAATTGACAACCATTCCTATTTGCTTTTAGAGTACATTTCGCCGGGCGAAAAATCAACCCTTTTTTGGGAAACATTTGGTGATCAACTGGCACGATTGCACCAAAACACAGCCCCTTTTTTTGGCCTTGACCACGACAATTACATCGGCAGCTTGGAACAATACAACGGGTGTAACATACAAAACGCAGCTCAATTCTATATTGAAAAACGTCTGGAGCCACAACTTGAATGGGCAACAAAAAAAGGATTTACGTTCAAAAACCTGTCTTCCTTTTATAAAAACTGCGCCAATGAAATCCCCAATGAACCGCCCGCACTTATTCACGGCGATTTATGGAACGGCAATTATCTGGTGGACAAAACCGGAAATCCTTGTTTAATTGATCCCGCGGTATGTTTCGCTTCACGCGAAATGGACCTTGCAATGATGCAGCTCTTTGGTGGTTTTCCGGAAAAGGTCTTTACTATCTACAACAATAACTTTCCCCTAGAAAACAACTGGAAAAACCGCCTCGACCTATGGCAACTCTATTACCTGCTCGTGCACCTCAACCTCTTTGGAAGCGGCTACTACAATCAGGTAAACACCATCATAAAGAAGTATTCCTAAATTATTTTTAATTTTGCAGTATCTTTATAAACCATTTTTGAACACTGAACACTGAACACTGAACACTGAACACTGAACACTGAACACTGAACACTGAACACTGAACACTGAACACTGAACACTGAACACTGAACACTGAACACTCAAAACCATTACACCATTAACAATTAACCAAAAACCATGAACGCATACATCTTCCCCGGCCAAGGCGCCCAATTCACCGGAATGGGCAAAGACCTGTACGACCACTCAGAAATAGCAAAAAAACGCTTTCAGCAAGCCAATAAAATTCTGGGCTTTGACATCACCAAAATCATGTTTGAAGGCACGGCTGACGAACTCAAAGAAACCAAAGTAACCCAACCGGCTATTTTTTTACACTCGGTCATATTAGCCGAAGTATTGGGCGACAGCTTCAAACCTGATATGGTGGCAGGACACTCGCTGGGCGAATTCTCAGCACTGGTAGCGAACAAATGCCTGAAGTTTGAGGATGCCTTATTGTTGGTTTCCAAACGCGCCCAAGCCATGCAAAAAGCCTGCGAAATGCAACCCTCCACAATGGCAGCTGTACTCGGCTTGGAAGATCAGGTGGTAGAAGCTGTTTGTGCAGATGTGGATGGAATTGTTGTGGCGGCAAATTACAACTGCCCCGGGCAATTGGTCATTTCCGGCGAAGTAAAAGCGGTGGAAGAAGCCTGTGAACGTCTAAAAGAACGCGGTGCACGACGTGCCTTGTTGCTTCCTGTAGGTGGTGCTTTCCACTCGCCTTTAATGGAACCCGCCCGTGAAGAACTCGCCAAAGCCATTGAAAACACACCCTTTGCCACCCCTATGTGCCCGGTCTATCAAAACGTCAGCACCTTTGCCGTAACAGAACCCGATAAAATCAAGGAAAACCTCATCTTCCAACTAACAGCCCCCGTAAAATGGACCCAAAGCGTCCAAAACATGGTCAGCGACGGTGCTACCAAATTCATCGAAGTAGGCCCCGGAAATGTGCTACAAGGACTTGTCAAAAAAATTCATAAAGACGCAGTGACAGATGCTGCCAAATTTGAATAGAAATAATCAACCCTCTCAGGTTTTATAACGAAGTATCGTGACTAAGAGGGTTTAATCTGATGTCTTAAATCTCAAGTCTAAAATCTAACATCTAATCCTTATACACCACCCCATCCTTCATCACAAACACCACATTTTCAACAGTATTGATATTTTGTGTGGGATCCTCGTTGGTGGCAATAATATCAGCAATATAACCGGCCTCCAAAACACCTAATTTGCCCTTCATATCCAATAAATCAGCATTGGTCACTGTAGCCGATTGGATTGCTTTCATCACCGGCATACCGGCTTCGGTCATATAAATAAACTCCTTAGCGTTTTCACCGTGAGGAAATACCCCGGCGTCGGTACCAAAAGCGATGGAAACACCCGCTTTATAAGCTTTCCCAAAAGTATCTTGTATTTGAGGACCGATAGCCAAAGCTTTTGGCACTATAATGGCCGGAAAATAATTTTCAAGTTTTGCTTTTTCAGCGACAAATTTCCCTGCCGAAATCGTGGGAACATAAAAGGCGTTGTGTTTTTTCATCAATTCCATGGTTTCAGCACTCATCTCGGTACCGTGTTCGATGGTTTTGACTCCGGCTTTGATGGCACGTTGCATCCCCTCGTCTCCGTGAGCGTGAGCAGCTACTTTCATACCATAATCTTTGGCAACTTCAACGATAGCGGCGATTTCTTCCTCATAAAACTGCGGATTCGATCCACTTTTAGCCATACTCAACACCCCGCCGGTTGCAGTGATTTTAATCCAGTCGGCACCGTTTTTATAACGTTGACGCACCGCTTTACGGGCATCTTCGATGCTATTCACCACTCCTTCTTTAGGACCCGGATCTCCCATCAACTCACTTTTTCTTCCATTGGTTGGGTCAGCATGACCGCCTGTGGTGGCCAGTGATTTTTCTACAGTAAAAATACGCGGACCGGTCACTGTTCCTTTGTTTATGGCGTTTCGTAATGACACATTTACTCCGCTACCCCCCAGATCTCTCACGGTGGTAAAGCCCGCCATCAAAGTGCGATGGGCAATATCTTGAGCGTTATAGGCCACATCTGCCTCATTAAGGGTAAAGGCCTCTAAATATTTAGTAGGTCCCGGATCGCCTTCAATATGCACATGCATATCAATCCAACCGGGCATCACGGTTTGGGTCTTTAAGTCAATGACTTTGTCTGTAGCATTTGTTGGGTTTGTGTATCCGTCCTGAAGAGCGGTGATGGTATTCCCGGAGACTACGATGGTCTTTTCAGTAAGCACCCTTCCGTTTTGGGTATCAATGAGTTTGCCGCAGTGGATGTATGTGTTTTGAGAAATGACAACTGTAGTAAAGATGATTAGGCTGAGGGTGATTAGTTTTTTCATATTTATTTTGGTTTTGGCAATCATTTTTATCGAAGTTATAAAAGTAAGGTTTTTTTGGATAGGTATGAAATATTCTATCATTCCTAACTCCCTTAATTTATTTCAAAACACAAGTGAAGCCAATCCTCTTGCAAAGGGGATTTGGGATTTGCCTAGCCACCCTAAGCCACCATAAGTGGCGAAGGATGAGTGCTATTAATTTCAAATTTAGCACTTCTACTAACTTCTAACTTTTTAACTCTCCCTTCTAACCTTCTCCTCCCACTTCCACGCAGAACGCAAAGCCTCCTCCAAATCACGCTTAGCTTTCCAGCCCAACTCCTTATTAGCCCGGGTCGTGTCGGCATAAACGGCAATCACATCCCCGGGACGGCGGTCAACCACTTTGTAGTTTAAAGAGGTACCGCTCACTTTTTCAAAAGCCTTAATTACTTCAAACACTGAAGACCCTTTACCGGTACCCACATTAAAAACTTCAAAGGCCTCTTTGTTTTTGTTTTCAAGCAGGCGTTGCAGTGCTACCACATGAGCTTCAGCCAGGTCCATCACGTGAATGTAATCCCGTATGCAACTGCCATCTTCAGTGGGATAATCATTTCCAAAAACGGAAAGTTGCTCGCGCAACCCAATAGCAGTTTGCGTAATAAAAGGCACCAGGTTTTGAGGAACTCCCAGTGGCAACTCGCCAATTTCGGTAGATTCGTGAGCGCCTATTGGATTGAAATAACGTAAAGCAATGGCTTTGATATCGGAAACTTTGGTGGTATCAAAAATGATTTCCTCACTAATTTGTTTGGTATTTCCGTAAGGCGAATTGGCAACTTTGATAGGAGCATTTTCGGTGATGGGCAAACTGTCGGGTTCACCATACACAGTGCAGGACGAACTGAAAATAAGGTTTTGGATTTTGTGAGCATGGCATTCCTGAAGCAAATAGACCAAGGTATTGATGTTATTTTCGTAATACAACAAAGGGTTTTCCACACTCTCCCCCACCGCTTTGGAAGCGGCAAAATGAATAATCCCATCAATGTCTTTATGGGTTTTGAAGTAGTGATGCACTTCTTCTTTTTCACGCAAGTCCAGGTATTTAAACTGTGGAGTAGTGCCTGTGATATGCGCAATCCCTTCCAAAACATCGATGGAAGAATTGGACATATTGTCCACGATCAACACCTCAAACCCGGCTTGTTGCAATGCGACTGCCGTGTGTGAACCAATGTATCCTAAACCTCCTGTAACTAGTATTTTCATATCCACACCCCCACGGAGGCGGGGGTCTCGTAAATTAAATGTTTAAACTTTAATTGTAACTCAAACTTCTGAGATTCCTATCATCCCAGGAATTCCAAAATCGTATTTGTAATAAACCCAATCTGCTCATCATCCAACTCGGTATGCATCGGCAAGGAAATCACTTCTTTGACCAATTGATTGGTCACCGGGAAATCGGCTTCATTGTAACGGTCATCTTTATACGCTTTCTGGCTGTGCAAAGGAATGGGATAATAAATCCCGTGGGGGATTCCATTTTCCTGCAAATGTTTGGCGAGTGCATCACGCTTTCCGTTGGTGATTTTTAGGGTGTATTGATGAAAAACATGACAGTCACAGGTGTCACAAATACCATTGATTTTAGAGCAATCCACATTGGTTTTGGTCACCGGGGTTTCAATGGCCGGGTGGTCTTTAAGTGCTGCCGTGTATTTTCTGGCCGCTTCCTGACGGGCTTTGTTGTATGTATTTAGATTGGGTAATTTGGCTCTCAAAACGCCCGCCTGAATGGAATCCAAACGTGAGTTCACTCCCACGACATCGTGGTAATAACGCTCATACATTCCATGATTGACAATTCCTCGCAGGGTATGTGCCAGGTCATCATCATTGGTAAAAATGGCGCCGCCATCACCATAGCAGCCCAGGTTTTTTGAAGGAAAAAAGGAGGTGGCTCCCACATGACCAATGGTTCCGGCTTTCTTTTTGCTTCCGTTTTTAAAGGTATAATTGGCGCCAATGGCTTGGGCATTGTCCTCAATGACATATAAGTTGTGCTTTTCGGCGACAGCCATAATCGCATCCATATTGGCCGACTGTCCAAAGAGATGAACCGGTACAATGGCTTTTGTTTTTGGGGTGATGGCATTTTCCAGGGCTTCGATATTGATATTAAACGTATCAGGATAGACATCAACCAGAACCGGCGTTAATTGCAACAAGGCAATCACCTCAACAGTGGCGGCAAAAGTAAAATCGGCTGTGATAACCTCATCGCCGGGTTTTAAATCGAGACCCATCATTGCGATTTGAAGCGCGTCGGTCCCGTTTGCACAAGGAATCACGTGTTTAACACCTAGATAGTCTTCCAGTTCTTTTTGGAAACTATGCACCTGAGGGCCATTAATATAAGCATTACTTTCAAGGACTTCGGTAATGGATTGATTGACTTGTTCTTTTATTCCTTCATATTGACCCTTCAGGTCAACCATTTGTAGTTTTTTCATAGAATTAAAATAAGGTAGGACAACAAAAATAGGAATTTTCACATCGGGAAACAATGTAATTTTATAAAGTAACGTATTTTAGCACTAGAAATAATTGTATGCGATTCCTATATTCCACATTGACGACCGTTTTTGAAAAGGTGTTGCCTGTAAGCGGCTTGTTTTCGGCCAAGATGAAACTGTTTATCAACGGAAGAAAAACGGTGTTTCAAACTTTGAAATCACAACTATCAGATAGCGATAAAGCCATCTGGTTTCATTGCGCTTCTCTGGGAGAATATGAACAAGGCCTCCCCGTGATGGAGGCAGTGAAAAAGAGATACCCAAAGCACAAACTGGTGGTTTCCTTCTTTTCGCCTTCAGGCTATGAAAACAAGAGAAACAACTCAATTGGAGATGTGACGGTGTATTTGCCGTTGGACACTAAAGGAAACGTAAAGCGGTTTCTAAATCTGATAAAGCCCGAAATCGCAGTATTTGTAAAATATGAATTCTGGCCCAATTACTTGTTGGAATTGCATAAGCGAAAAATACCAACCCTTCTCATTTCAGCCTTATTCAGAAAAAAACAGGTATTTTTTAAACCACACGGCTTCTGGCTGCGAACCGTTTTAAAATCGTTTACCCATATTTTCGTTCAAGACGAAAAGTCAAAACAACTCCTGGAATCCATTTCCATAAAACAAGTTACAGTGAGCGGAGACACCAGATATGACAGGGTTTCTAAACAAATTGAGGAAGATAACAATCTCGATTTTATCGAACTATTTATAGGAAATTCGCTTTGCATCGTCGCCGGAAGCACCTGGCCGGAAGATGAAGAAATTCTTATTGATTATATCAATCAGTCTCCAAAAAATATCAAATTTATAATAGCCCCTCACAACCTGAAAAAAGACCAGATTGATACTTTTGAAAAGCGTCTCATCAAAAAAACAGTTCGGTTTTCTGAAATGGGTGGAAAGCATTTAAGTGACTTTAATGTATTTATTCTTGACACCATAGGGCTTTTAAAAAAAGTGTACAGCTATGCTGATGTTGCCTATGTAGGTGGTGGTATGGGAACTACAGGATTGCACAATATTCTGGAGGCAGCGACTTTTGGAGTGCCAGTTGTAATTGGAAAAAACTTTGATGATTTCCCCGAGGCCAAAGCACTGCAAAGTCGTGCCGGATTGTTTTCGGTGACAACCAAAAATGAACTTGAGACCATTCTGGATAAATTGATTGAGAATACACGTTTTAGGGAAAAAACCGGAATGATCAACGGGCATTTTGTTCAGAACAACACGGGAGCGACTAATACTATTTTAAATTATTTAACTAATTTTGTGAATAATTAATAATTTTTAGAAGTTTAATTGTTTAATTTTACACTCTAATCAAATAAATTAAATTATGAAACGAATTGTTCTAATGTTAAGTATTTTAACTATAACTCTTACTGCTTTTACATCATGCAGAGAGACTACAACAAAAGAAGTGATAAAAGAGGTTGAAGTTGAAAAAGAAGAATCAAAAGGAGCTCTTGAACGTGCTGCAGAAAAAGCAGATGAAGAAGTCAATAAAGAAATTGACAAAGCGATTGACAAAATTGGAGATGATAATTAATTGTATCTAATTTATTAATAAATGTAGTTTTAAACTAGTGCAGGCTTAAGTTTGCACTAGTTTATTTTTTTAAGTTGATTTTCTAATTCTTTCATTGAAGCTTTCAACTCCCTAAGTAAATTACTTTCAACCATTTCATCAATTCCAAACGATAACTTACTGTTTACCAGCCACAACTCCTGCACTTCACTAAAATGAATTTCTACAGGCAAATAACCCTCATTAAAAGAAATGAGTTTAATTTTGTTTTTCTCTGTAAGCTTCTCCACTTTTTTAACTAAAACAGAGTCTGAAAGTACCACCACATAAACCCGGTTATTTATGAGATCACTAAAGCTACTCATAGCTCTGCCAATCACCCACTCTCCCGGCTTGATATTTGGCAGCATACTATCACCCTCTACCTGAAACCCTCTATAAGAGGCATTCCTAAATTGTGGCAAAGGCAAATCAAAAGCCGGCAAGCGTTCATACCACTGAGGGTCCTGAAGATTATGTGGATACCCGGCGGCGGCTTTTTCATTGACCAATAAAATATTTTCAGTGTTTTGAGAGTTGAGGGTAATTACCTTGGGTAAAATGGAATGCTCACTTGATTTTTTGATGAATTTTTCCTGGCTCTCACCAAAAATCCACAAAGGATTTATCTGAAAATGCTTCATTAAAGCAACAAGTACAAAACCGGCAATTTTTGTTTTTCCCCTTTCAATATCAGCAGTTGATGAGGGAATCCCCAATAAGTCAGCAAAAGCTTGTTGTGTATATCGAAACTCTTCTCTAATTAATTTAAATCGTTTAGCATCTATGGAAAGTTCTGAACTCATAAATCTTATTTTTCCTTAAAAATAAAAAATATTTTGGACATATTCCATTTATTTATGGAATATAGTTGATGATACTCAAAAAAGGGGTGAGAAAACAAAAAGAAATGTTAAAGGTTTGAAAAAAAATAATAACTTTGTGCCTTAATAACCATTTAAACTTTTAAAAATGAAAAAAATATTTCTAAGTATTTTTGTACTCGTTTTCACTTTTGCTGTTACTTCTTGTAGAGATACAGAGAAAAAAACAGAAGATGCAATGGAAGACGCTATTGAAAATGTTGAAGAAGCTGCACAAGAAGCTTCTGATGCGACAGAAGAAGCAGCAGAAGATGCTGAAGAAGCATTGGAAGAAGCAGCAGAAGATGTTGAAGAAGCAATGGAAGAAGCAGCTAACTAGTTATAAGAATCTTCCGATTACGCTCAATTAAAATCAGAATCAGTAATATCCAACCAAATTCTGAATCAAAAAACTCCTTTTTGGAGTTTTTTTTTGCTCTATACTTTTCTTATTTTACTAATAATGATGCAACTCTTTCTCCTCAGAAAACTAATCCTATTTCAAGAAAATAACTCCCACTAGAATTTTTTAATCATCTTTTATTTTCTTTCAACCTCTTAACTATTACAAACTTTTCCATCGACTAAGTAGAAATTAAATTATACCTAATTTTAACATTGTTGATAAGTTGTTAATAGCTTTTTGCGCTAATAATCGTCTAAATGCATTTTTTATCGTTTATTAGCATCAAATTCTAACTTAAAAATCATTCCCATGAAAAAATTAATGTTTATTTTAGGCATTCTTGCTTTAACAGCTAGTTGTACTCCGGAATCTATTGGATCTGACGAACAAAACCTTGACAAAGCGAAATATGAAATACCGCCAAACGGATAGGAAAAAAGATTTATTAAAAGGCGGCGTAATTTCAATTGTATTGATTTCTACGCCCTTTTTATTTTATATATATAAGTATGCCCCCGCTGATCAAACAAGTTGGGATACTTTTTTGGGTACTTTTGAAGCGGGTGCCTTTAGTAATGTTCAGACATACATGCACGCTTTATTTACCAAAATTACATTTGTTATTTTAACCGGATTGTGGTTTATGACTTCAAGCAAATGGTGGCGGTATGCCATACTGGTCCCCTTCACTATGTTTCTTTTCCAACTCTCTGGAGTGATAAGCTATAAAGTCAAGTATATGGATGAATATGATTTTTGGGACGCATTGCCTTTCATACTACCCATTCTTTTTTTTATGGGGTATCTGTCACATCGCCTCAGCGTAAGAAAATCAAATAATACGCTGGATAATGAAGCAGAAGAAGAAATCAAAAAAATGTTTAGTGACGAAATTTAAATAAATTTCAAAATAAGCAAATAAAAAAACCTTATAAAGTAATCATGAAAGCGCAAAGTCATGAGACTTTGTGCAGCGGCGGACTTTGCGCAGCGGGTTAAAATACCTCTGTTTTTTGAACATAAATCTAGATGTGGTACAATTATTGTTAAGAAATATTTAAAATTTTCGGGATTCCTATTTTTTTTTATCCTTTCTTAATTTATGTTTAATCAAATAAACCAATTATGAAAAAAATTATCTTTTTATTTGTCAGCTTATTTATTATTTCATGTTCCTCCGATGATGATTCTCAAGGAGATTCACAAATTTTTTATTTAGCTGAAAATGGAATCACCTGTAAATGTGAAAATGCCAACGTTGGCGATAAGGGGTTCATCAATGGGGTAGAGTATGAAGCAGTTGACAGCGATCTATTGATTCAAAGAAGGAATGAAGGAGCTGATTTAACCAGAGTTTGTACTTCTCTTGTTACAGATATGAATGGGCTATTTGCCCAATCTCAATTCAACCAGCCCATTGGAAATTGGGACGTTAGTAATGTGACTAATATGTTAAATATGTTCGCAATATCTCAATTTAATCAACCTATTGAAAATTGGGATGTAAGTAATGTGACTAATATTTCAGGCATGTTTGTAGCCTCTGAATTCAACCAACCCATTGGGAACTGGGATGTGAGCAATGTGACGGAAATGATAGGGGTATTTTTAGAATCTGGATTCAACCAACCTATTGGAAATTGGAATGTCAGTAATGTGACGGGGATGAGCAATATGTTTTCAGCTTCTAATTTCAACCAACCCATTGAAAACTGGGATGTGAGTAATGTGTATGATATGAAAGAAATGTTTTCTAATTCACAATTCAATCAACCTATTGGTAATTGGAATGTCAGTAATGTAAGTGATATGGAAAATATGTTTAAAGACTCTAAATTCAACCAACCTATTGAAAACTGGGACGTGAGTAATGTGTCTAATATGTTTGGAATGTTTTCACAATCTGAATTTAACCAAGCCATTGGAAATTGGAATGTGGGGAATGTAACAACAATGAAATTGATGTTTTACGGTTCTCAATTCAATCAACCTATTGGTAATTGGGATGTTTCTAACGTGTCATTAATGGAGTCGATGTTTTATGAATCCCAATTCAATCAAAATATATCCGAATGGTGTGTAATTAATTTTCCCACCGAGCCGATTACTTTTTCATATGGAGCTCCCCTGACTCCCGAAAACAAACCCATCTGGGGAACTTGCCCAGACTAATCGAGCTATACAAAATAAGAATATTGTCAATACTATTACAAAGAGAGGGCTACCAAAACGGAAACCCTCTTTTATGTTAAAATACCTCTCCCATATTTCAATCATTAAAATCTAAAAACACAAAAACCGCAACAAACTAATTTATAGTCTATTACGGTTTTTAAAAGTACTCGAGGCGGGACTTGAACCCGCACGGGCAAATGCCCACAGGATTTTAAGTCCGGCGTGTCTACCAATTCCACCACTCGAGCGTGGAAAAATTCCGCATAAATCCGGAACTTAGGTCGAGCGAAAAACGGGATTCGAACCCGCGACCTCCACCTTGGCAAGGTGGCGCTCTACCAACTGAGCTATTTTCGCAATTACCAATTCCCGCGAAGGCGGGAAAATCACTTCGTCGCATAAAGCTATGAAGTGCAAGGCGGTCAATATAATTTCAGAACATTACGCTTTTTCAAACTCTAAAGCGGATGCAAATTTAAAACTTTTTTAGCAATACCAAAGGCTTTTCAAAAAAAAGTCAAAGTATTTTTAAATGTATTTTTTATGCAGCTATTTGAATCTCAGTCAAAGTATTTCAAGTCATTCCTTTATGAACTAAATTCACTTGAAATTTTGGAATTTGGTGCTTGGAATTTCCTATTTTGCTTCCTAATTAATTAAAAATTCACAAAACTTCTTTTATTTCTTCAGCCTCAAATTATCTTTCCTTACCAGCATTCTTTTTATTTCATTTAATTTCATTAAGGCCTCTACCGGAGTTAAGGTATCTATATCTAAACCAAGGATTTCCTCCCTGATTTCTTCCAGCAAAGGATCATCTAAATTGAAAAAACTAAGTTGCAAATCTTCCCTTCCGGCTTGTTTGATATTTTCAGTCAATGCTTCAGATGAATGCGATTTTTCCAATTTGGAAAGCATTTTATTAGCGCGATGCAATACTTGCCTTGGCATTCCGGCCATTTTTGCGACGTGTATTCCAAAGCTGTGCGCAGAACCCCCGGGGGTTAATTTTCTTAGAAAAAGGACATTGTCTTTTAATTCCTTCACAGAAACATTGTAATTTTTGATCCGGTGAAAGGTCTCTGCCATTTCGTTTAACTCGTGGTAATGCGTTGCAAACAATGTTTTTGGCCTGCCGGGATGCTCGTGTAAAAACTCACTGATGGCCCAGGCAATGGAAATCCCGTCATAAGTGCTTGTTCCTCTTCCTATCTCATCAAGCAACACCAGACTGCGTTCTGAAATATTATTGAGAATACTCGCTGTTTCATTCATTTCCACCATAAATGTGGATTCACCCATCGAGATGTTATCACTGGCGCCCACACGTGTGAAAATACGGTCCACACAGCCCATTCGCACTGCTTTGGCAGGCACAAAACTTCCAATTTGAGCCAGCAAAACAATCAACGCCGTTTGTCTCAATATAGCCGATTTACCACTCATATTGGGACCGGTTATCATAATGATTTGCTGCTCATCTCTATCGAGAAACACATCATTGGCTATGTATGGCTCATCGGGAGGTAACTGTTTTTCAATCACGGGATGACGACCCTCTTTGATATCGATTTCAAAAGTTTCGTCAAGCAATGGGCGGGTATAATTTTGTTCTTTAGCATGTTGCGCAAAAGAACACAAGCAATCCAATTGGGCAATGCCTGCTGCATTTTGTTGCACTTGTTTGATATAATCGGTAATCCAACTCACCAGTTTTGAAAAATATTCCTGTTCCAGAGCCAGAATCTTTTCTTCGGCACCCAGGATTTTATTCTCATACTCCTTGAGCTCCTCTGTGATGTAGCGCTCAGCACTCACAAGGGTTTGTTTTCTAATCCATTCTTCAGGCACTTTGTCTTTGTGGGTATTGCGCACCTCAATATAGTACCCAAAAACATTGTTTGAAGCAATTTTTAACGAAGTGATTCCTGTGCGTTTGGTTTCACGTTCAACCATTTGGTCAAGGTATTGTTTACCACCTTTTGAGATGGCGCGCAGTTCATCCAGACTTTCAGAAAATCCTTGTGCAATGGTATTGCCTTTCAGAATATTGACAGGAGCATCTTCATTGAGCGTTTCTTTGATTTTTTCGCGTAAGCTTTCACAGGAATTGAGCTGTTCTCCAATAATTTTAAGTGCATCATTGTCTGAAGTTTCAGCAAGGGATTTTATGGGAACAATCGCCTCCAGCGAGTTTTTTAACTGAATGATTTCTCTGGGGTTCACTTTTGCGGTGGCCACTTTAGAGATTAATCGTTCCAGATCGCCAATGCGTTTGATATGTTGTTGAATTTTTTGCAGCAGTGTAGGGTTATCCAAAAGAAAACTCACCACCTCGTGGCGTTCCACAATTTTATCACTGTTCTTTAACGGAAGTGCCAGCCAACGCTTGAGCAACCGCCCTCCCATCGCCGAAATGGTTTTATCAATAACCTGCAATAAAGTGACAGCGTTTTGGGCATTTGAATAATACAATTCTAAATTGCGAATGGTAAACCGATCCATCCAGACATAAGCATCCTCTGCAATGCGCTGCAAATGGGAGATGTGATCGAGCTTGCGATGCTGTGTTTCACTTAAATAATGAAGTACCACTCCTGAAGCGATAATACCATTTTCAAGATGATCCACGCCAAAGCCTTTTAGGGTTTTGGTTTTGAAATGGGTGTTGAGCGTTTCTGAAGCATAATCGTTTTGAAAAACCCAGTCATCGAGATAAAACAAGTGAAAATCGTCTCCAAAGTTTTCAAAAAAGTGTTTCTTTTTTTGCTTTTGAATCAAGAGCTCACTGGGCTGAAAATTCTGTAATAGTTTGTCGATATATTCTCTGTCCCCTTCAGAAGTTAGAAATTCGCCGGTTGAAATATCAAGAAAAGCCACACCAATTGTGTCTTTACCAAAATGAAGTGCCGCCAAAAAATTATTGCTTTTGGACTGAAGGATATCATCACTAAATGCAACACCGGGAGTTACCAGCTCAGTAACACCTCGTTTTACAATTGTTTTGGTTTGTTTGGGATCTTCCAACTGGTCACATATCGCCACACGACAACCGGCTTTAACCAGCTTAGGTAAATAGGTATTGAGCGAGTGATGAGGAAAGCCGGCCAGTTCTGTTTGGTCACCTCCATTGTTTCTGGCGGTGAGGGTAATATTTAATATACCGGATGCACGCACGGCATCTTCACCAAAAGTTTCATAAAAGTCGCCCACTCTAAACAGCAACAATGCATCAGGATACTTAGCCTTGATGGTATTGTATTGCTTCATTAAAGGGGTTTCTTTCTTAGCCATTTGTAAATTTTCTGTAAAAGGCTAAGTTAAAAAAACTCCTTTTGTTTTTGAAACCGCTTCCTCCTTTTTATATGTATTTTATCAACAAAATCTACTCTCCTCTCTCAGGTAGAGGGGGAGTTCACTCTTAGTGGGATTTTCGTTTTAAAATCTTAATTTTGCAAAATGTCAAACAGAAAATTAAAAAATAGCGAACTCCCCCGCTTAAGCGAAAGCGAATTCAAAGGAGCTGATAAAACTCCTTTGATTATTGTGCTGGACAACATCAGGAGTTTGAATAATATTGGGTCTGTATTTCGCACAGCAGATGCATTTCTGGTTGAAAAAATTTATTTGTGCGGCATTACTGCAAAACCACCTCACAAAGACATTCACAAAACAGCCCTGGGAGCAACTGAAACCGTTGATTGGGAATATGTTGAAAACACATTGGATTTGGTTGAAAAACTAAAAAGTGAAAACACAACGATTCTCTCCATAGAACAAGCAGAAGACGCTGTAATGCTTGATACCTTCAGCCCAAGCAAAAATCAAAAATATGCTGTGATTTTTGGCAATGAAGTAAAAGGAGTGGATCAAAAAGTAGTAAACGCATCAGACTCGGTGATTGAAATACCACAATATGGCACCAAGCATTCTTTGAATATTTCTGTTAGCGCCGGTGTGGTCGTTTGGGATTTGTTTTCGAAGATGAAGGGTTTTACTCCAAAGTGATTTGCTGTAAAATCTCAAGGTAATCTTTACGGTTTTTTACAAAATCCATTTCGGTGATATCAATGATTCTCACCTTGCTTTCAGATTGCGACTTGATAAAATCGAGATAGCCCCTTTGGATGGACTCTAAATACTCAGGAGCAATGTTTTGTTCATACCCCCTACCCCTTTTCTTGATATTTTCAATCAATTTATCTGTCGACTGAAAAAGAAAAACATACAATTCGGGTCTTTTAATGTCTTTATACATCAACTCAAACAACCTGCGGTACAATTTGTATTCTTCTTCCTGAAGTGTGACTTTGGCAAATATGAGTGATTTGTAGATGTCATAATCAGCCACAACAAAGTCTTTAAAGAGGTCTAGTTGACTTAAATCATCGTGTACTTGCTGGTACCGATCGGCCAGAAATGACATTTCCAGTGGAAAAGCATAGCGGCTTTTGTCTTCATAAAATTTAGGCAAAAAAGGATTGTCTGCAAAGCGTTCTAAAACAAGTTTTGCATTAAAATCAAGGGCGATGGTTTCTGCTAAGGTGGTCTTTCCGGCTCCTATATTCCCTTCTATAGCTAAATAACTATAGTCTAAAAAGTTATAATCTGAAATAGGATTTTTCAACCAACGTTGCATTTTCTGAATCTTGGTATCGTCTTCACAGGAACTTAGCATTTGAAGACTGGTCTCTCTGGTTGACGGATGAACAAAATCTGGAGCAATATCACAAAGGGGTTGAAGTACAAATTTTCTTTTATGAAGATTGAGATGGGGTACCTGCAAGGCTTTTGATGCTATAACCGCATCATCAAAATAAATGATATCAAGGTCTATGATTCGGGATTCATAGCTACCTTTTTTAATTCGGGTTCTACCCAGTTTGATTTCAATTTTTAATAAAATTTTTAAAAGCTGCTCTGCTGAAAGGTGTGTTTGAACAAGTAGTACCGCATTCAAAAAGTTACTTGCTTCAAAGCCCCAGGATGTGGTTTCATAAACCGGCGAGATTTTTTGAACACTTCCAATTTCAGTAAAAATTGCTTGCACAGCTTCCTGTAAATAGAAATACTTGTCTCCTTGATTGCTGCCCAATGAAATATATGCTTGATGTAGATTCATATCGTTTTAAAAGTGCCTCTTTATCAAAGAGAACCAAATAGGAGTATTGAAAAATATTATACGCAAATTAAGAAAAAGAAAATCAGTATCCCTAAATTTGTTATTCACAAATACCATCTTGAAAGAAAAAGATTATAGAGAGGCTTACCACATTTACCTGATTTTGGGCGCTTTGTTTATTTGCTCTTTAGTGGTTTCCAATCTTATCTTCCAAAAGTTTTTTTCATGGGATTTTTTTGGCATCTATACTTTTGAGATTTCGGTGGGCATTCTACCCTATCCCATTACTTTTCTTATAACCGATATTATTTCAGAAGTCTATGGAAAAAAGAAGGCAAATCAGATTGTTACTGCCGGTATTTTTGCTTCCTTTTTCTCACTTTTAATTGTATTGGCTGCAGATTATGTGCCCGCAACCGAGTGGTCACCCATTGATGACAGCTTGTTTACTAAAGTTTTTGGTGCCACGGGCATTGCCGTTTTTGCCTCGATGATGGCTTACCTTTTGGCCCAATATATAGACATACAGTTGTTTCATTTCTGGAAAAAAATAACCAAAGGAAAAAAGCTTTGGCTACGTAATAATTTTTCAACTTTCACCTCTCAGTTTGTGGATACGTTTACTGTACTGGCACTTTTATCGGTCTTTGGTAAATTAGACTGGGGGTTGTTTGGCGGACTCTTACTTAGTGGGTTTCTTTTTAAGGTACTTGTCGCAGCACTTGACACTCCGTTATTGTACCTATGCACCCATTTATTAAGAAAAAGATTTGGACTTAAATTTGGCGAGGAACTTAAGCTCAGCTAATATACCTTGGTTTAATTCTAAAAAACATATTTGTTTTGTTTAAACTATTCGTGTATTGTCACTCTTTTTTAAATGCTCATTAGGTGTCCTATGTTATTCTGATTTATTTTTGTAAATTTGCACCTCCAAAATAGCTGCTACTTTTTAGAGCCAATCGGGCTTGATGATAATTGCCTATCAGTTTTATTGAAAAAACGGTTCCTTTCAGAATAGTTCTGAAGAGTAAGGCCTTTTAAGAATTAATAATTTTATATGTTAAAAATTAAAGTACAAGACGGAGAAAACATTGAACGCGCTTTGAAGCGTATGAAAAACAAATTCAGAAACACAAAAGTGCTTCAGAAACTTCGTGAAAATCAGCATTTTACAAAAAAATCTGTTAAAAGAAGAAAAGAAATTCAAAAAGCCTCATACATACAAGGCTTGAGAGACAAAGAAGATAATTAAAAAACACCTCATTATGCACTCGTTTAAGATTTATAACAATAATATTAAACCCGATGCAAATGAAAAGCAAGAGATTGTAAATTTTTTATTCAATCATCTTGGAGAATATGGTGACCCAAAAGAACATATTCTCAATTGTTTGGAATTTGCCACAATGGAATCTCTCAATGCTCAAGGAGGCTTTGCGCTAGCAATTTATGAGAAGGAAGAGCTTCTGGGTGTCACTATTATTAACAAAACCGGTATGGCCGGTTTCATTCCTGAAAACATACTTGTATATATCGCTGTACACGAAAAAACACGTGGTAAAGGCATTGGAAAAGCCTTGATGGAAAAAGCCATCGACCTTGCTGAAGGTGATATTGCCCTGCACGTCGAACCCGACAATCCCGCTAAAAGACTTTACGAAAAGCTTGGCTTTACAAACAAATACCTTGAAATGCGGCTTCGTCGCTAGATGCTATAAAGCGCAAAGCGGCTAAAAAAATAGGTTATGCCTTTTTTAGACATTCTTGTATTTATCATTTACCTAATTCTCGTTCTGGGAATTGGTTTCTATTTCTATCGAAAAAATAAAAATACAAACGATTATTATGTAGGCGGAAGAGACATGAAAAGCCTTCACGTAGGCCTTTCTGTTGTTGCAACAGATGTTGGCGGCGGGTTTTCAATTGGTCTGGGCGGGCTTGGTTTTGTCATGGGACTTTCAGGCTCGTGGATGCTTCTTACCGGTTTGATAGGAGCCTGGCTGAGTGCCGTTTTTCTAATTCCTAAGGTCATTCATAAAGGACACAAATACAGGTTTTTGACGTTTCCTCAGTTACTCAAGGAGAATTATGGTGTAACCGTTGCGCTTGTTGCCGGTATTATCTCATTTATAGGCTACCTTGGGTTTACCTCCTCACAACTACTAGCCGGTGCCAAACTTGCCGTGGGCACCTTCCCGGAATTGGATTTACTTCATGCCCTCTATATAATGGGGGCCGTTGCTGTAATTTATACCGTTTTTGGCGGAATCAAAGCCGTGATATATACAGATACTTTTCAATGGGCCATTTTGATGATTGGACTCATATTTGTGGGAATACCCATCGCTTATTTTAAGTTGAGTGGCTGGGAAGCCATTCAAAGTGTATTGCCGGTTGAATTCTTTTCGCTAACAAATCTAAGCTGGGTTCAATTTGCTAACTGGTTTATTACAATCGTCCCTATTTGGTTTGTGGGTATGACACTTTATCAACGCATATATGCCTGTAAAGATGAAAAAACGGCAAAAAAAGCTTGGTATATTGCGGGACTTTTTGAATGGCCCGTCATGGCATTTATGGGAATTGCTCTTGGTTTACTCGCACGCGTAGGTGCAGAACAAGGCCTTTTTATCGCAGATGGATTTGCTCAAGTCGCCTCGATGGATCCTGAAATTGGCTTGCCCTTATTACTCAAAAATATTCTCCCTGCCGGATTGATGGGCTTGATGATGGCTGCTTATTTTTCTGCAATCATGTCAACAGCCGATAGTTGTTTACTGGCTTCATCTGGAAATTTTATTACCGATATACTGGGCTTAAAAGAAGACAATCCAAAAGCGATTCGCATTTCGCAAATCATTACTTTTATTATTGGAATCACAGCTGTGCTCATCGCCAGTTATATGACCAGCGTTCTTGATTTAATGCTGCTTTCTTATGCCTTTATGGTTTCAGGATTGCTGGTTCCGGTTTTGGGCATGCTTTGGTCTAAAAAGAAAAAACCAATCGCAGCACTTTCAGCCATGCTTTCAGGCGGCTTTTCAACCTTGTTGCTCACCTTTTTAGATGTTGAGATTCCCTTTGGATTTGATCCGATTCTTATAGGCGTTTTAATTTCCTTATTTTTGTATCTTATTATTAAAGAATAGACCTTATGGTCACAACTTATAAATTATGGCATTTGTCACCTTAAGCAAATCATCTTTAAAACACAACTATCAATATCTTCAAAAGTTATTTGACGAAAATAACATCGAGTGGGCACCGGTTTTAAAAATGCTTTGTGGAAACGAAAAATACCTCGACTACATCCTTACCCTCGGTCCGGAACAGGTTTGTGACGCCCGTTTGGGAAATTTAAAAACAATCAAAAGACTGGCTCCTCTAAAGGAAACCATTTACATCAAACCTCCGGCGAAAAAGATAATTCCTGATATTATCAAATTTGCCGATGTGAGTTTCAATACCGAATACAGTACCATCAAATGGCTGTCCAAAGAAGCTGTTAAACAAGATAAAATTCACCGGGTTATCATAATGATTGAATTGGGTGATTTGCGGGAAGGAATAATGGGTGAAGACCTAATTGATTTTTATCAAAAAGTTTTTGAACTGCCCAATATTGAAGTGGTGGGTATTGGTTCCAACCTCAACTGTTTGAGCGGCGTGATGCCCAGTAAGGACAAATTGATTCAACTGAGTTTGTATGAACAGTTGATAGAAGCTAAGTTTGGAAAGAAAATCATTGGGGTTTCAGGAGGGTCCTCTGTGATGGTTCCTTTATTAATGAAAGGACTGGTACCCAAGGGTGTCAATCATTTCAGAATTGGTGAAACCTTGTTTTTTGGTATTGACCTTTTTGAAAATGAGACTATCGATGGTATGCAAGACGATGTTTTTCTCCTCCACTCTGAAATTATTGAAATAACAGAAAAACCCGCCATTCCTTATGGTGAAATGGAAGCCAATCCCTCCGGTGAAACTTTTGAAATTGATGAAAGCGAATTTGGAACACTTCAAAAACGAGCGATACTCGATATAGGTCTATTGGATATTTCTAAAGTTGTATTTTTAACACCCATCGATAACGACCTAAGTTTTATAGGCGCCAGCTCAGATATGCTGGTGCTTAATGTTACCAACACTTCCAAAGAATACAAAGTGGGCGATGTTATCACTTTCAAAATGAGTTATATGGGCGCGCTTGGGGTAATGAATTCCAATTATATTGAAAAGAGGTTGATTGACTAAAAAATCACTTTATTTCATAGATATACTTTTTAATTTCCTCTATATCTTCAGAGTAAAAAAACTTTATTCCCGTTATTTTATTAAATTCCTCTCCATTATTTACTATGTCCTTTTTATCTGGCGAAATAAATATCCTACACTTTTCCTTATAGGCAGTATCTATGTGTTTTATATCATTAAAGTTCTTTTCGCCCACTATATTTTTAATTTCTTCATATTTTTCTGATTGTATGGTATCTGAAAGCCGAATGCTACTACTAGCCAATGTAAAACCTGAGCTTGCTAATAACTCAGTAGGTTTTTTAGATGAAAAAGTTTTTTTATTTGAATTTTCAAATGGAAAAGAAATTAACAGAATTGAAGAATCATTCTTTAACTTCTTAACTTCTTTAGTCATTGCTCCATCTTCACAATAAATTTTTATCATTTAATAGTATCTAAAATATTAATAAATCAACCACAACCCCCTCACTGCTTCTAACATTAAACACCACATCATTTTCAAAGAGTAAATACTGGCCTTTAATACCTTTTAAAATCCCTTCATAATGCGGAGTTTTCTCGAGATTTAAGGTCGTTAACTTTATGGGGTATTGCAGTACCGGGAAATGAATGTTGGTTTCTGAATTTGACGCGATGTAATATTCCTGAGCTTCATCAGGAATGTATTGTTTTAGTGAATCTCTTATTTCTACTAAATCCAGATCCAACACATTGTTAGTAAGCATTTTTCGCCAATTTGTTTTATCAGAAACGTGGTCTTTTAAGGCAATTTCTGTGATTCCCGCGAGGTAGCGGTTAGGCACTTCCACTATTTCAATGGCTTCGTGCGCCCCTTGGTCAATCCATCGTGTGGGAATTTGGCTTTTTCGGGTGACACCCACTTTCACATTGCTTGAATTTGCCAAATAGACAATATGGGGTTGTAATTGCACTTTTTTTTCATAATCTAAGTCACGATCTTCTATATCGAGATGTGCTTTGCTCAACTCGGGTTTCATAATCCAGTCGCCCGCTGCAGGTGTACTGTAAAAACAATCATAGCAAAAACCCTGTCTGAAAATTTTTTTATCAAGCCTACAGGACAAACACTGATACCCCGCAAACTGAAATTTCATTTTTTTTCCCAGGACTTGATTGAGGTTAAGGAAGTCATTTTCAAACACTAAATAGTATTGAATAGGGTTTGTGAACTCTGTTTGCATTTTGGTTAAGACGCCGTGGTATTGCATTACAAAAAATTAAGTTTAAATTTACAAAGCATTTTATCGCACTAAAGATACTTTTTTTATGCCAATCCCTATTGTCAATTCTATAGCTTCCTGGTTTTTGAAGAAACGATTTCATCAAATTGAATTGTTTCTCAAATATCCCAATGAGGTTCAGATGGAGTTGCTTAACAACCTCATCAAAACTGCAAAAAATACTGAGTTTGGCACTAACTATGATTTTTCTACTATAAACAATTACAAAACTTTTTGTGAACGGGTTCCTATTTCAACCTATGAAGATATGGAACCAATAATTGAGCGTTCCCGTTTGGGTGAAAACAATATATTCTGGCCCACGCCCATTAAATGGTTTGCAAAATCCAGCGGCACTACAGCAGGAAAAAGTAAATTTATACCCGTGAGTGTAGAGTCACTTGAAGACTGTCATTATGCTGCTAGTAAAGATCTTTTGTGTATGTACTTAAACAACAATCCGGAATCGCAATTGTTTGTTGGTAAAGGATTGCGGCTCGGTGGAAGCAAAGAGTTGTACAAAGACAATGGTACTGTTTATGGTGATTTATCGGCTATTTTGATTGCTAATATGCCTTTTTGGGCAGAATTCAGCAGCACACCAAGCAACGAAGTTTCATTAATGGCCGACTGGGAGACAAAGATGCAAGCCATTGTCAATGAAACTGTTCAGGAAAATGTGACCAGTCTTGCAGGAGTTCCTTCGTGGATGTTGGTTTTACTTAATCAAGTATTGGAGACAACAGGAGAGGATTCTCTTTTTAACATTTGGCCCAATCTGGAGGTATATTTTCACGGCGGTGTAAGTTTTGACCCTTATATTGAGCAGTATAATAAAATTTTACCCAAAGATAGTTTTCGTTACTACGAAATTTATAATGCTTCAGAAGGCTTTTTTGCCATACAAGACCGCAATAGCATCAAAGAGTTGTTGTTGATGCTTGACTACGGAATTTTTTATGAGTTTATCCCAATGGATACTTATGGCACATCTTCAGAAAAAATAATTCCTTTAAACGAAGTTGAAATTGGAAAGAATTATGCAATTATTATTACCACCAATGCCGGCTTGTGGCGATATAAAATTGGTGATACCGTAAAATTTACTTCCGTATCTCCTTATCGTATCAAAATTACAGGTAGGACAAAGCATCATATAAATGTTTTTGGAGAAGAGCTTATCATCGAAAATGCCGAAGAAGCACTCAGAAAAGTCACTAAAGCAACTCATTCTGAGATTGTAGATTATACAGTAGCTCCCGTATTTATGGAAGGTAGAGAAAAAGGTACCCACGAATGGATGATTGAATTTAAGACCCCACCAAATTCTATTAAAGACTTTACTCATCAACTTGATAAAGCATTACAAGAGGTAAACAGCGACTATGAAGCGAAGCGTTTCAATAACACCACTTTAAATTTACTTAAAATCAATATTGCGCGAAAAAACCTTTTTTATGACTGGCTCAAAAAAGAAGGCAAACTGGGCGGGCAACATAAGGTTCCAAGATTGTCAAATTCAAGAGATTTTCTCGAAGAATTAATACAATTAAACCAATAAGCTAAAAATTATAAGTCGACAAAATGCTTAATTTCTAGACAAAAAACATCTTCTAAATTGTTGAAATTTCGGTATTTACATTAACTTCTTCAAAATTCTGCATTTCATCGAATATCTACGAACTTCAACTAATAGTTTTGTCAGGCGAATTCTTACGCATTAAGTTTGTCCCACCAAATAAGATACAATTCGCATGAAAAAAGTAGTTTATATCGTTTTAACCATTCTTTTTAGTACCGCCCTATTTTCTTGTGGTGTTACAAAAGAGTACAGTTTAAACGAAACTAAAGAAGTAACTTTTACTTTAAAAGAGAAAAAAGAAATCGTAAAGCAACAAATTGTGAAGAAACAACGCACAATTATTGCTGCACCTTAAAATATTGCATAACCCTATATTAAGATAAGAAAGCCTTCAAATTTATTGAGGGTTTTTTTATTGAGTAATTTTTTAACATCGGATAAAAGTTATATATTTGTTTACGATATTATGTGGGAAATAGATTTAACATATAGAGAAACACTACAAACTACTTTTGACAGGTTGTTTGACAAGCTTTTAGTTTTAAAAAAAAACAGACCCTTACCTCAAGTGGCTTTAAAAAAACTAAAGGAAGCTCTTTCTATTGAATGGACTTACAATTCAAATAGTATTGAAGGCAACACACTTAGTTTAAGAGAAACACAACTTGTGCTTCAGGAAGGGATTACCGTAAAAGGAAAATCATTAAAAGAACATTTTGAAGCTAAAAATCATGAAACCGCACTCAATAACTTGTATGATTTAGTTTCTGTTGATTACAAACTAAACAGCAAAGACATTCTTGACTTGCACCAACTTGTACTTCGAAGTATTGAAGATGAATTTGCAGGACGATTAAGAACCGGAGGCGTAAGAATTTCAGGAGCAAACTTTGTGCCTCCCAATGCTTTAAAAGTTCCTCAACTACTCGATGAATTGATTGACTTTGTAAACTCAAATCCTTTGGATTTAAACACTATTGAGTTAGCAACAGTCTTTCATCACAAATTTGTGTGGATACATCCATTTTTTGACGGGAACGGAAGAACCGTAAGGCTGGTTATGAATTTGATTTTAATGAAAGAGGGTTTTCCGCCCGCTATCATTTTGACTAATGACCGAAGAAAATACTACGATGCATTAAATAGCGCAAACAATGGCAAGTATGACAAGATGATGCTTTTGATGTCTCAGGCATTGGAGCGCACTTTAAACATTTATTTGCAGTCACTTCCGGGAGCTGATCTGGATTATAGAATTATTTCAGATTTGGTTGAAGAAGAGCAACTGCCTTATGGCCAGGAATACATCAGCCTGCTCGCAAGACAAGGCAAGATTGATGCTTATAAAGAAGGAAGAAACTGGTTAACCACCAAAGATGCTGTTGAAAATTACATCAAATCCAGAAAGAGAAAAAGGGAGATTTAATTTTTATTTTTTTATGAAACCGCTTTCAACTTTTTAATAGCCGAACTGTTGAGTTTTTTCTCAGCATATTCTCTTGAGACTTCCAATGAATCTTCTTCTGTCCCGGGCATTTCAAACATAGCATCTGTTAAAACAGATTCACAGAGTGATCTTAAACCTCTTGCTCCCAGTTTATACTCTATTGCCTTATCAACAATAAAATCAAGTGCTTTATCTTCAATTGTAAATTTGATCCCATCCATTTCAAACAGTTTTTCATACTGCTTGATAATGGCGTTTTTGGGCTCGGTTAAAATGGCTCTCAAGGTTTCTTTATCCAATGGGTTCATGTGGGTCAAAACAGGAAGACGCCCAATGATTTCAGGGATTAATCCAAAATCTTTCAAATCTTTTGGAATAATGTATTGCAAAAGGTTGTCCCGTTCAATTTCATCATCAGATTTTGAGGCACTGAAACCAACGGCTTGCAAGTTGAGTCGTTGTTTTATTTTCTTTTCGATACCGTCAAAAGCACCACCTGCTATAAACAGGATATTTTCTGTATTAACCTCGATGAATTTTTGGTCAGGGTGTTTTCTTCCACCCTTTGGCGGAACATTTACAGTGGTCCCTTCAAGGAGCTTCAGTAAAGCCTGCTGAACCCCTTCTCCTGAAACGTCTCTCGTGATGGACGGGTTGTCACTTTTGCGGGCAATTTTATCAATTTCGTCAATAAAAACGATACCATTTTGAGCTTTTTCCAAATCGTAATCTGCAGCTTGCAGTAATCTGGTTAAAATGCTTTCGACATCTTCTCCCACATAACCGGCTTCAGTTAAAACTGTGGCATCAACAATGGCTAAAGGAACATTGAGCATTTTGGCTATTGTTTTAGCGATGAGGGTTTTTCCGGTACCTGTTTGACCTACAATAATGATATTGCTCTTTTGAATTTCGATATCATCATCATTTTCAGGCTGCAACAATCGCTTGTAGTGGTTATAGACGGCCACAGACATCACTTTTTTTGTGTGTTCCTGGCCAATGATGTATTCATTTAAGAAATCATTAATGGCTTTGGGTTTTTTCAACATCAACTCACCTGATAATTGCGATTTTGAAGAATGGGTTGCTTCTTCAATTACAATACCGTGGGCTTGCTCTATACATCGGTCACAAATGTGTGCGTCCAGGCCTGCAATCAAAAGATTGGTTTCGGCTTTTTTACGTCCACAAAAGGAACATTCTAAATTTTCTTTGGCCATAACTACTAAAATTCCAAAAATTCAAATTCCAAATTCCAAAAATTTTGTTTAGGAATTTACTTTTTCTCTCTTGTTAAAATTTCGTCTATCATACCATACTCAAGTGCTTTGTCTGCTTTCATCCAATAATCACGATCACTGTCTTCATAAACTTTGTCATAGGTTTGCCCTGAGTGTTTAGCAATAATATTGTAAAGCTCTTCTTTCAAAGTCATAATCTCACGAGCAGTAATTTCAATATCACTAGCTTGCCCTTGCGCTCCTCCCATAGGTTGGTGAATCATAATTCTTGAGTGTGGTAGTGCGCTACGTTTCCCTTTTTCACCGGCGCATAGCAAAACAGCTCCCATAGAAGCAGCCATTCCAGTACAGATTGTTGCTACATCAGGTTTTATAAATTGCATGGTGTCATAAATACCTAAACCGGCATAGACGCCTCCTCCGGGAGAATTAATATAAATTTGTATATCTTTTGAAGCATCTGTGCTCTCTAAAAAGAGTAATTGTGCCTGAATGATATTTGCAACCTGATCGTTCACTTGTGTTCCCATGAAGATGATTCTATCCATCATCAACCTTGAGAACACATCCATTTGGGCAACATTAAGTTGACGTTCCTCAATGATATAGGGGGTCATGCTGCTTATAATCTGTTTATAATAAGTGCTACTTATACCATGATGTTTGGTAGCATACTTTTCAAATTCTTTTCCGTAATCCATATATTTTACTGAACAGTTTAAAGTTAAAAAAAGCGTTAAAAATACTTATTCAACGCCCTAAATATAACTAATTTATCGTTGATTTACTGATAAGCTTCCTTCACAAATTTATCATAAGAAATTTCTTTAGTCTTCAATTTGGCATTTTCCTTAAAGAATTTCAACATTTTTTGTTGGTTCAATTGCTCTGCAAGACGTTTAGCCTCTTCTTGGTTTGAAAGAATTCTTGCTGCGATATTATCCATTTCTTCCTCTGCGGGGCTCATTTGTCCATACTGCATCATTTGTGAAGCGACCATCGCCTTCGTATAGTCTTTTAATTCATCAAAATTGGCATGTAAATTATTGTCGGCCATTAACTTCCCTTCAATTAATTGGTAGCGAAGCCCTTTTTCTGAACGCTCATATTCTGCTTTAGCTTGGTCTTCAGAAAGTTCCTGCTCACCGCTTTTTTGTATCCAACGGGTAAGAAAATCTCCCGGAAGATCAAACTTTGTATTTTCAATCAAACTTTCTACCGCATTATTAAGCAATACCTGGTCTGCTTGCTGTTGAAATTGATTTTCAGCATCTTCCTTGATTTTTGCTCTCACTTCTTCTTCAGACTTTACTACATCTTTACCAAAAAGCTTGTCAAAAAGATCCTGATTCATTTCAGCTTCTTCACGTGCATTGACTTCTTCAATGGTTAAAGTCACTTCAATATCCAAACCGTGTACATCGTCATGATCTACTTTTAAAAAGGTTTGATTGTCATGGTCGTCTTCAAAAAGACCTTTGGTTTTTAAAGTAAGTGTATCACCCACTTTGGCGCCAACAATCTGCTCTAATTGCTTTTTCCCTTTTATTTTCTCTAAAGAAAAAGTGGCTTTATTGTCAATTTCTTTATCTTCATTTTTGAAAGTACCGGTAATCTCATCACCTTTAGCTACTTCATTTTTGGAAATGAGCTTGCCATATTGTTTTCTGATGGTTTTGATTTGGTTGTCCAAAAATTCTTTGTCTGCCACAATTTTATAATCTGTGATGGCTTTCTTTTGAAGGTCAATTTCAAATTTTGGTGCAAGTCCCAATTCAAATTCAAAGACAAAATCATCTGCATCCCAGTCGATTTCCATCTCATTTTTTGGAAGAGGATTGCCCAGTACATCCAGTTTTTCTTCGGTAAGGTATTTGTGTAATGACTCCTGGATCAATTTATTAACCTCATCAAGTAGCACGGCTTTTCCATATTGCTTTTTAATCATTCCCATTGGCACATGTCCTTTTCTAAAACCGGGGATGTTGGCGTTTTTTTTGTAATCTGTAAGAATTTTTTCTACACGTGGTGCGTAATCATCTTTAGAAATATAAACTTTTAAGATGGCATTTAGACTGTCAATGTCTTGTTTTGTAATGTTCATGTATCGTATGTTTAAAAGAATAACCCGCTTTTAGCTGAGAAAGTAGTTTGCATTTCTCATTTAAAAACGGGTGCAAAAATACGATAATTTATGGTTACCACAAAAGGTTTAACCCTTTGGTTTTTAGCTGAATTTTATTTCCTCTCGGTTAACTTAAAAAGCACAGACTGTGCCAACGTTAGCAAGAAACTGAACAAGAGTGCCCACCAAAAACCATCAACTGTAAAACCACTTATCAAATAATCAACAAGAAGAATGATAACTGCATTAATCACGAGTAAAAACAATCCAAATGTAACAAGTGTCGCCGGAAGTGTCAAAAAAACCAGTATAGGCTTAACCAGCACATTGAGTAAGGCTAAAACCACTGCTACAATAACTGAAGTTGTAAAAGTGTCTACACCCACGCCGGGTAACACTTCTGCTAAAACCAAAACCACTATAGCTGTTAATAATAATTGAAAGATTAGTTTCATTTTTTTTAAGTTTAATTAGGTTTGTAGTCACTAAGATAGTAAAAAACTCTTTAAACCTTGAAGGTTTATAACCTTAGTAGTTTTGAAATTTTGCTTATGATAGACTTTTCTTAATAATTTTCACTACAATGCTTGAAAGTACTTATTCAGATTCTTTGATACACCGAACAGACATCCCCGTATACTTCGCATTACCCCAATTTGTAAGAAAATTTATATTTGTATTGTTTAACCAAACACTCGACCCTAATTCAGAGTCATATTCATCAGAAGCCCACCACTTAGCTTGATACCCGGGAGGAGTGATCGTTAAATCATGCATAGGTGCCGGCAAACCTGTAAAACCACTATCATTTGTAGCTCCTTCATTTGGACTATACCATAAGCCATCTCCGGCTTCAATGGTTCCAGTAGATTTTAATTTACTTCCTGCAACATCATCACCTCCTAGAAAATTACTTAACTCGACCCAATCTTCTTTGGTTGGAATTTTCCATCCTTCAGGAGCTAAACCTCTGGGGTCATTAACAGCATACCAATTATACAGCTTGCCATATCCCAAACCGTCAAAACCATCATAGACAACTAAAGTCCAAGCACCGGTAGTTAGTTCAGCCCAATTTTGACCTTCCTGTAAACGCGGAATGGTATCCCCATTAAGGTAAGTTACGATATCAAGGTTTTCCAGCATCCACTCTTGCTCTCCAATAAATACAGATTCATATTCAATAGCTTCTTGTGTCTTTCCGTCATCATCATTTGAACAACTAAGAAAAAAAACAGAAGCAATATAGACAAGAGACAAACATAATGAAGTAAAATTTTTCATATTAGAATTATTTTAGTATTAATAATTTAACTAATTATAATATAGTTTTCACAAAATGTTCACAAAAAGCGTTCCGTTTCTTTATAAAATTCGTCCGGTTTTTCTGCGTGTAGCCAATGACCCGCATCTGGAACTGTTGCGATAGCAGCTTTTGGAAAATGCTTTTTTATGAGCATTTCATCCATTTCTTCAATGTATCCTGATCGTCCTCCTCTAATAAATAAGGTTTCCCCTTCATATTTTGCATCATCGGGAAGCCCTTTGCCTACCTCTTCAATATTTTCTATTAAAGCCGGAAGATTCAACCGTAATGCAAAGTCATCTTGCCCAATTCGATATAAATTTTTAAGCAGAAACTGGCGTATTCCAAAATTTGAAATATATTTTTTCAATTGGTTATCTGCATCGCCCCTAGAATCCATCGCTTTAAAGTCAAGCGATGATAGTCCCATTAAAATATCCTGATGGTGCTGTGGATAGTGTTTTGGAGCAATGTCTGCAACAATAAGTTTTGAAACATAATCCTGATATTTGGTTGCAAACAGCATGGCTGATTTACCGCCCATGGAGTGTCCCAGTAAAACGAAATTCTTTAAATTCTTTTCATAGCAGTAGTGTTTTAAATCTTCTGCCATGAGTTCATAACTAAAATCATCTGCATGAAAACTACGCCCGTGGTTGCGCTGGTCGATCATATGAACTTCAAAACCATTTTCGGCAAAACGGGTTCCCAATGTTTTCCAGTTGTCACCCATCCCTAAAAATCCATGGAGAATTAAAAAAGGGGTTCCAGTACCTTCTATGTTTGAATATAGGATTTTCATTATATTTAATTTTATGTACTTTTTCTACTTCAAAGAAAATTAATCTTTCAAATTATGCAAATACATCCCCACCACATTTTCCAGTCCCAGATACAAAGCTTCTGAAATTAATGCATGACCTATGGATACTTCCAGTAAGCCGGGAATGTTTTGTTTGAAAAAGGCGATGTTGTCTAGTGACAAGTCATGACCGGCGTTGATTCCCAGACCCAGTTCATTGGCCAAAACGGCACATTCTGTATAGGGTTTAATACCGTCTTTATTGCCCAAATCATATTGGTGTGCAAAAGCTTCAGTGTATAGTTCAATCCGGTCTGTACCTGTGGATTTAGCACCTTCAATCATTTTTAAATCGGGATCCACAAAAATGGAGGTGCGTATGTCGTTTTGCTTTAGCTCTGCTATAACATCAATCAAATAACCCTTATGTTTCAAGGTGTCCCAGCCGGCATTTGAGGTGAGTACATCGTCACCATCAGGAACTAAAGTAACTTGTGTGGGTTTTATTTCCAGTACCATATCCAAAAAGGACCGGAAGGGGTTTCCTTCAATATTATATTCTGTGTAAACTACCGGCTTTAGATCATAAGCATCTTGATGACGGATGTGGCGTTCATCGGGTCTGGGATGAATGGTTATTCCCTGCGCACCAAATTCCTGAATTCTTTGTGCTGCTTTCAACAAATCGGGCATATTGCCTCCTCTGGCATTTCGTAAGGTTGCAATTTTGTTAATATTTACGCTTAGCTTGGTCATAAATCGTACATTTGAGACACAAAAATACAAAGATGCTTGACGACCATCTGTACTATTTTAATTAATTTGCATAAAATTTAATACATTTTGGACACCCGTTTATACATCATTCGCGATATTGATCCTTTTGACATCAACACACCTTTAGTTGATGTAAAGGCTGTTTTTAATCAATTAACTTATTCTCACATACCTGTAACAAGAGATGGTATCTTTATGGGTTGTGTTTCTGAAACTGATGCCCATTGTTTTGATATTCAAAAAAACCTATCAGATTATACCTATGCCATAGAACCTTTTTATGTTAGGGAAAATACAAACTGGCTGGATATTATTGAGGCCTTTGCTAAACACGCCACCAACATTATGCCGGTTTTAAGTGATGCTAATATTTATTTGGGCTACTTTGAACTTGCTGACATAATGAGTTTGTTCAACAACACGCCTTTTTTAAATGAAACCGGTGCTATTATGGTTGTTGAAAAAGGTTCAAGAGAGTATTCTTTTAGTGAGATTTGCCAAATAGTGGAATCCAATAACACCAAGATTTTAGGAGTTTTTATTTCAGAAATTAATGGGGAAAAAACTCAAACAACCTTAAAGGTAGGTTTTACAGAAATTAGTGCGATTGCCCAAACCTTTAGACGATATGGTTATGACATTATTTCCAGTCACGATGAAGATAAATGGACAGACAACTTGAAAGAGCGCTCTGAATATCTGGATAAATACCTTAATATATAGTGGTGAGCGATAACCAAAAATAAAAAGAGAAGAGAAAATAGAGTAGAGAGTAGAGATAAAGCGGTCAACTATAATCAGGGAAGTTCAAGGTTAAATAAATTGACGCAAATCTAAAAATGAAATTGAATAATACACTAAACGATATCTAATGAAGCCTTTGAAAGTTGGTATTTATGGACAGTTTTATCATCAAGATTCCAGTATATCTATTGAGTTGTTATTTGATGTATTGAATAAAAGCGGGGTTTCAATTTACATTGAAGAAAATTTCCATAATCTTATTATTGAAAATCAAAATATCAAAATCAAAAAATTTCAATTCCCCACTTTCAAGGAATTGGATAAAAGTTTTGATTTGTTTTTTAGTATTGGCGGAGATGGTACTATATTAAAATCCATAACCTATATAAAAGATTTAAGCATTCCACTTGCAGGTATTAATACCGGACGACTTGGATTTTTAGCAAGTATTCAAAAAGAAGAAATCAGCACCAGTGTTCAGAAAATACTTGAAGGAAATTACAACATTTCAGAACGCAGCTTATTAAGTATTGATGTAACACCCAAAAACAAGGATATTCACACCCTAAATTTTGCTTTAAATGAAATAAGTGTCATTAGAAAAAACACTACATCAATGATAAAAGTGGACACTTATCTAAACAATGAGTTTCTCACCTCATACTGGTCTGACGGCTTAATCATCTCTACACCCACAGGCTCTACAGGATACTCATTAAGTTGTGGTGGCCCCATTCTTGAGCCCAGTTCCTCCAGTTTAATTTTAACTCCCATTGCCCCTCACAATCTCAATGCTAGACCCATCGTTGTTCCAGATTCAACAGAAATAAAATTAAAAGTTTCCGGGAGGGAAGATAACTATTTGGTCTCTTTAGACTCCAGAATAGCAAGTTTTGAAAATGAATCTGTAATAACTATTAAAAAATCACCTTTTACCATAAAAATGATTCAACTACAAGAGGAAAGTTTTATAAAAACGCTCCGAAAAAAGTTATTATGGGGAGAAGACAAGCGTAACTAGACAATAATTTTCCACAAAGTTTGTTAATCAAATGAGACTATCCTGCAATAGTTATTGCAGCCCAAACTTAATTGTTATATTTGCAAACTTTTTAGGTTTTATGAAGTATTTGATCACCGCTTTACTAGCAGTAACATCCTTTCAAATTGCACAATCCCAGACTTATGAAATAGGTGGGCTTCTTGGTGGCGCAAACTATATTGGTGATATTGGACCCACAAATTATATTAGCCCAAATGATATAGCAATTGGAGGATTATTTAGATGGAACAGAACTCCACGACATTCTTTTAGGTTTTCAGCAACCTATGCTCGTTTAAATTCTGATGATGCTGACTCAAAAGAGACTCGCAGACAACAACGAGATTTATCATTTAAGAACAGAGTTTTAGAAGCTTCTTTAGGTATTGAATTCACTTTTTGGGAATTCAATACCCACGCCATGAAACCACAAAACTCACCATATTTATATACAGGAATTACTTATTTTAATTATGAAAGCTTATTTTTGGGGCGAAATAACCAAATCCAAAAATATGGAAATGACTGGGATTTTGCTATCCCAATGGTTGTGGGTTACAAAATGACTGTTGGAAGATATCTCGTTTTTGGAGCTGAAATTGGAGCCAGATATACTTTTACAGACAACCTGGACGGCAGTAATCCCACCGGTGAAAAAGCAAATGACCCAGATTTAAAATTTGGAAATCTAAACGGTAATGACTGGTATGTTTTCACCGGAATCAATTTAACAGTGATGTTTGGTAGAAAGCCTTGTTTTTGCACTTTTTAAAATATGAGTTTAAAAGATCAAATAATACCCTCCAGATTACCCAATCACATTGCAGTGATTATGGATGGAAATGGTCGTTGGGCTAAGTTAAAAGGTCTCTTTCGCACTGCAGGTCATGAAAAGGGTGCCAATGCCGTTAAAGAAGTAGTTGAGGGTTGTGGTGATTTGGGCATAAAATTTGTTACACTCTATGCTTTTTCTACAGAAAACTGGAACAGACCAAAAATGGAAGTAAAAACCCTTATGAATCTTCTAGTTTCTTCCCTAAAAAAAGAAATCAATACATTACAAAAAAACAAAATAAGGCTCCATGCAATTGGCAATATAGAATCATTGCCTTCAAAGGTTTATAAAGAACTTCAGGAGGTCATGGAAAAGACAAAAGAAAACGATAAAATGATGCTCACATTAGCTCTGAGTTATGGCTCCAGAGAGGAAATAACCAATATTATCAAAGAAATAAGTGCTAAAGTTAAAAATAATATAATTTCTATAGAAAACATTGACGAAACGGTTATAAATGAGCATCTTTACACGCGAAATTTACCTGATGTGGATTTGCTGATAAGGACCAGTGGAGAACAACGCATCAGCAATTTTTTATTGTGGCAAATTGCATATGCAGAACTTTATTTTACTGAAGTTCTCTGGCCCGATTTTAATAAAGAACATCTTTTTGAAGCAATCATAAATTATCAAAACAGAGAAAGAAGATTTGGAAAAACAAGTGATCAACTTAACTAATTTAATCTTAAACCAACCAAGATTAAAATTACATACTATATTTTTATGTCTGGTTTTATTGCCACTTGTGGCTTTTTCTCAACAAAACCAATTAGACACTGGCAAAAGATACACTATTGGCGAAATAACAGTTACAGGGTCTCAAAGCTTTAATGAGCTTACTGTAATTGCATTTTCCGGACTTAAAAAAGGAGAAGAAATATTTATTCCCGGTGAACGTATAAGTAATGTAATTAAAAAACTTTGGGACGAAAATCTATTTAGTGATGTAAATATTTATGTGACAAATATTGATGGAAATACTGCCGACCTTGAAATAAACATTACAGAGCTCCCCACTTTAAACGAGGCTACCATAACGGGAATCAGAAAAGGAAAAGCTAAAGAATTACAAAAAGAATTGAAGCTTAATTCCGGAACTAAAATAACTAAGAACCTATTAACAACCACCAAAAATTTCATAACAAACAAATATAAAAAAGATGGTTTTTACTTTGCTGATGTCTCTTTAAAAACAACAACCGAAATAGATTCAACCGGAACTGAAGTTGGTCAAAATTTAAACATTGATATTGATAGAGGCAATAAAGTAAAAATTTCTAAAATTCATATACAAGGGAATGAGGCGCTCAGTGATAAAAAGCTGCGACGTGCAATGAAAAACACGAAACAAAAAAACCCAATACGCCTTTTCAAACGATCAAAATACTCAAAAGACGCTTTTCTGGAGGATCACGTCTCCCTCATTAATAAATATAAAGAAAACGGTTATCGTGATGCGCGAATCACTTCAGACTCACTTGTTGTTGTTAATGATAAAAGAATTGAATTATTCCTTAATATAGAAGAAGGCAGACAACATTATTTTGGAGACATTCGTTTCATTGGGAACAGTGTATATACAGATCAAGAACTCAGAAACTTTCTTGGAATTAAAAAAGGTGATATATACAATGGAATTCTGCTAGACAAAAGAATCGCAGACGACTCAGACCCGGACGCTGATGATTTAACAAACGCTTATCAAAATAACGGCTACTTATTCTCTCGCATCAATCCTGTTGAAGTTAATGTCCAAAACGATACCATTGATTTTGAAATAAGAATATTTGAAGGTAGAGAGGCCTACTTTAATAACGTAACAGTTGTTGGAAACAACAAAACCAATGACCACGTAATATACAGAGAATTGCGTGTAAGACCCGGTCAAAAATACAGCAAGAGAGATGTTATTAGAACCATCAGGGAACTTGGTCAGATGGGATTCTTTGACCCGGAAAGCATTAGTCCAAATTTCTTAAATGCAGACCCTAATTCAGGCACGCTCGATATGGAATTTAGTGTTGAAGAAAGCGGCGCCAGTCAAATTGAATTGCAAGGTGGTTTTGGCGGTGGAGGTTTTGTGGGAACACTAGGACTTTCATTTAATAACTTCTCCTTACGAAATATTTTTAACGGTAAAGCCTACAGACCTTTACCCATGGGAGATGGCCAAAAATTATCTCTAAGAGCACAGGCGAGCAGCTTCTACCAAACCTATAGTCTATCACTGGTTGAACCCTGGCTGGGAGGTAAAAAACCCGTGCAGTTTAGCTTTTCTTTTTCGCATACCATACAGTTTTTGTATGACTTTCAAGCAAGAGAAGCAGATCGTGACAGACGCTTTTTAATTACCGGAGGCTCTGTGGGCTTAGCCAAAAGACTTCAATGGCCAGACGATCACTTTGTCTTATCCCATGCGTTGAGCTTTCAGCATTACAATCTTAAAAATTACAATACCGGTTTATTTACTTTTGGTGATGGGTTTTCAAACAACCTTGCCTATACTATTGGTTTAACAAGAGATAATACCTTTAACAATCCCATTTTCCCTGTTGGAGGTTCTTCCTTTAGTATAACTGCTAAAGTAACCCCTCCCTATTCACTTTTCAATGATGTGAAGTACAGTACACTTGGCAATGACCCTGAATTTCAAAATCCGGATGGCACACCAAATCAAAGTTTAATAGATCAAAAAAAGTTTAACTGGCTTGAATATTATAAAATTAAATTTAAGGGAACTTGGTACACAACAATTGTTGACAAACTTGTGTTGAGACCCCAGGCAGAATTTGGGTTTTTAGGAGCCTATAATCTGGACCGTGGAGTACCTCCTTTTGAGCGATTTTTTATGGGTGGTGATGGCCTTGGAGCATTTAGCCTTGATGGAAGAGAAATCATATCTTTGAGAGGTTATCCAAACCAATCCTTATCTTCGCAAGACGGAAATACTATTTTTAATAAGTTTTCGTTAGAATTAAGATACCCCATCACATTAAAACAAATGGCATCAATTTATGCGCTGACATTTGTGGAAGGGGGTGCCACTTATGACAGCTTTAAAAATTACAATCCGTTTCAAATTAATCGTTCTGCCGGCCTAGGAATTCGTATATTTATGCCCGCCTTTGGACTGTTAGGAATCGATTTTGGATATGGATTTGATCCCATACCCGGAACTTTTCAACCAAATGGCTGGGAAACACATTTTATTATTGGGCAGCAATTTTAAATTTGGCACGATATTTTCTTAAAACAACCAAGATTATGAAGAACAAACTATTTTTACTCAGTTTTTTTATTCTTTTCGCTTCAGCAAGCTTTGAAGTCCACTCGCAGAGAGGCGTGACAATTGGCTACATTGATATGGAATATATTCTTGAGAATGTTCCAGAATACCAAGAAGCTTTAACACAACTTGATGGAAGAGTACAACGATGGAGAAAAGACATTGAAGATCAACAAAAAGAAATTGACAACCTTAAACTCAACCTGAGTAATGAGCGTGTTTTATTGACAAAGGAACTTGTTGAGGAGCGTCAAGAGGACATCAAAATTAAGGAAGATCAGCTTTTTGAATACCAGCAAAACCGCTTCGGTCCCAATGGCGATTTGATGATACAAAAACGTCAACTCGTTCAGCCCATTCAAGATCAGGTTTTCACTGCTGTGCAGGAAATCGCCGGAAATAGGCAGTATGATTTCATTTTTGATAAATCTGCAGATGTTGTTATGCTCTATGCAGCTGAGCGAAATGATATTAGTGATCAAGTGATAAGAATCATAAACCGAGCAGCAAGAAGAACACAAGCAGAGAGTAGACAAGATAAAAGAGACATTGAGGCACGTGATGCCGTATCAGATGAACAAGACAAGAGTCTTAATGAAAGAGAACAAGCACTTGAAGAAAGAAAAGCGCAAAGAGAAGCACTGCTTGAAGAAAGAAAAAGGATAAGAGACTCTGTGAGAGCAGCCAAGCAAGCTGAATTTGATGCAAGACGCCAAAATGCTCAAAACCGAAATAATGATGGGGATGGGGAAACAGGAACAGAACCGGAAAGTAATGGAAAAAATGTTGTCAATACAGACACACCTTCTAGAGAGGAAATACAAGCCGAAAGACGAAGAGTCCAAGACTCAATAAGAACTGCAAGAATGGCTGAACAAGAAGCCAGAAGAAATCAACTTCTTGAAGAAAGAAAACAAAGACAAGATTCTATCAGAAATGCCAGAAACAATAATCAACCCCCTCAAATACCCGAAGAAGAGGAAGATGGAGGAGGGACAAATTAACAACAATCATTAAAAACAATTTCTAAACACTTAATTACACCACAATGAAAAAAATGAAATCTTTATTAGTAGCCATAACACTTATTTTAGGAGCTACTAGTTTTGTAAATGCACAAAAAATGGCTCATATTGACACACAAGCCTTAATTGAAGCCATGCCAGAGACTAAAGCAGCTCAAAATGAATTAGAGCGCGTAAGAAAAACATATGAGGCAGAAATTAGTTCTATGTTAAGAGAGTTACAATCTAAATACACCTTGTATGAATCTGAAGCCAATACTAAAACAGAGGATGAAAACAGAAAACGTGCAGAAGAGTTGCAATCTGCTGAACGCAAAATAGGTGAATACAGACAAAACGCAAGTACAGATTTGCAAAAAAAAGAAGGTGACTTATTCTCACCACTATTTGATAAAGCTAAAAAAGCCATTGAAAAAGTTGCTAAAGAAAAAGGCGTCCAATATGTTATGGATGCTACACCGGGAAGTGGATTAATCGTTGCTGATGGTGAAGATTTATTAGCAGCTGTAAAAAGAGAATTAGGCATCTAACTAAATATTCTTTTTAAATAAATATTAAAACTGCTCGTTTATTGACGAGCAGTTTTTATTTTTATACAATGAATAAGCAACCCATAGGTATTTTTGATTCAGGAGTAGGAGGAACTTCTATATGGAAAGAAATACATTCTCTTCTCCCTAATGAAGATACCATCTATCTTGCAGATAGTAAAAACGCCCCTTATGGTCACAAGACCCAAGATGAAATTCAATTATTAAGTGTAAAGAATACTGAAAAGCTAATCGATTTAGGTTCAAAGATTATTGTAGTTGCCTGTAATACTGCCACTACAAATGCTATTGATTATTTACGTAAAAAATATAGTATCCCTTTTATAGGCATTGAGCCTGCTATTAAACCCGCAGCTCTTAAAACAAAAACAAAACAAATTGGAATTCTTGCGACAAAAGGGACATTGCAAAGCTCATTATTTACTAAAACATCTGAGCTTTATGCAAATCAAATTAATGTTATCGAGGTGATAGGGGAAGGTTTGGTTCCCATTGTCGAGAATAATTTGGTTAACAACCCGGAGACTTTAAAACTATTACAAAAATTTCTGGAACCAATGATTGAGGCAAATATTGATTATTTGGTTCTTGGATGTAGCCATTACCCGTACTTAATCCCTCAAATTAAAAAATTACTCCCAGAAAATGTCGTGATTATAGATTCCGGAAGAGCAGTCGCTCGACAAACAAAAGCTGTATTGGAAAGCAACAATTTATTAAACGATATAATCAAAAAACCAAATTGTAAATTTTTTACAAATTCAAATAGTACAGCATTAAGTGCCCTTTTAAAAGATTATGAAAATACAATTTCAATTTCTTACTTATCTTTTTAAAAATGTTTGATAGAATATAAATCAGTTTAATTTATTGCAGGACAATTACAATCATAAGCATTTCCACGGTCCATAAAATTAAACCCTAAAGTGATTTGATGGAATCCTCCATTGGTAAAGCGCACTTCACCTATTTGTTGGGAATAGGTATAAGCAAACATAAATTTATCATAATTAACTCCTATTACCGGAGAGATAAACTGAAGTTTTTGTGAAGATATACTAGCTCCAGACTGAAATTCGGCTCCATCAAAACTTCTTCTATAAGAAATCCCGCCCCACAGTCTGCCGAAATCCATTTTACGATATACTTTAAAGTTTACATCAATGGCAGATTCATTAGTCCTTTCAAAAAATTGAAGTAGAAAAGAAGGCTCATAAGTCCATTCTGAATAAAATTTACCCCCAAATGTATAAGAACCCGCAAATAAAAATCGACGTTGATTATTAGATTCAAACTCTTCACTAAATAAGTTTCTGTTTTGAAAAATTAGATTTTTTACCGTAAAATGCATCGAAACATCCATAAAATTATAGGATGCTCCCACATCTATATTAAAATAAGATGTACTTTGCAAAATACCTGCAATCACAGGATCAAAATCACTTAAGTCAAAGTTTGTTTCATCCAAACGCGATTGGACAATACCGGCTGTTAACCCAAAAGAAAGCTGATTTAAGTCGACATCACTTCTTGAAAAATTCAAATGATGAGCATAAGTTAAATAGCCCCCCACTTGCGAATGGAATCCGTTTTTATCATTAAAAACAATAGCACCAACTCCGGATTGCTCTCCTAGACGCAGATTTCCTGCCAAGGTTTGCAAGTTTGGCGCATTGTCCTGGTCAAACCATTGCTGTCTTGCCGTGAGTCTTAATTGACCCGAATTTGCAGCTCCTGCCATTGAAGGGTGCAATAAATAGAGGTTGTCAGCAAAATAATCTGAATATATGGGCACTCCGTCTTGAGCATTTGAAAACTGAAATATCAATGCTAAAAATAAAATGTAGGTGTTTTGTTTCAAGTTCATGGGTATATATTATTTATCTCTTCAATGTAAAATGTGCTCTAAATTCCTTTTCTCTGTCGTCTTCCCGATAGACCACTCTAAACCAGTAATCACTCGAGGGTAACGGCCTGCCGTTGTATGTACCATCCCAGCCTGCTCCAGTGGGACTAATCT
>JANSXN010000047.1 GCA_024742935.1 Flavobacteriaceae bacterium | reverse complement strand
TACAATTTGATGACAGTTACAGAAAATAAAGAAGTTTCTGTTTCTTATTTAAACGAAATGCTTGAAGGTCAAGTGGCTGTTTTAAGTTCGGGTTATCTCTCTTCCAAAGAAAATCTCGAAGTGCTCAATGCTCTTAAAAGCAGTAAACTCTTTAGACCAGACCAATACAGTTATATTTTATACCCCAACAAAGAATTGCCTTCTTTTTTAGAAAAAAACACACTTCCAAAAGAAAGCGTTGAACGCTCTGAACTTTTAATCAAAATGATTAAGGACAGGAACACACAGATTGTTGAAAAAGATCTGGAAGGGAATTATCATTTTAATGGAAATTTCAACAATGCCAAAGTTTTAGAACAAACCCTTAAGTCATTAAAAAGTTCAAAGTATGGCAAATTAATCGAAAAAGAAACCCCTCAGTTACTGCAACTTTTTGAATCGGTTTTCAACCACAAAGAATTTACCGGAAGATCGGGTACTTTTTATGGATATGAAGGTTTAGGCTCTATCTATTGGCATATGGTTTCAAAACTGCAACTCGCTGTTCAGGAATGCTGTTTGAAAGCCATTCGTGAAAACGAAAGTGCAGAAGTTATTGGTAAACTTCTGGAGCATTATTATGAAATCAATGAAGGTATTGGTGTGCATAAATCTCCAAAACTATATGGAGCCTTCCCTACAGACCCTTACTCACACACTCCCGCAGGCAAAGGAGCACAACAGCCTGGTATGACCGGACAAGTAAAAGAAGATATTCTTAGCCGCTTTGGAGAACTGGGTGTTTTTGTAAACCACGGGAAGCTCTACTTTCACCCTTGCTTGCTGCGTAAAGAAGAAGAGTTTTTAAAAGAACCTGCCTCCTTTTCTTTTGTTGACGTTCATCAAAACAAGCAACAATTTGAATTGGGAACAGACTCACTGGCATTTACATACTGCCAAATACCGGTGGTTTACCACCTCAACGAATCTGAAAGTCTTACCCTCACTTTTGCAGATGGAAAAACTGAAAATACATCATCACTTCAACTCGATGAAGAAAACAGCAATAAAGTATTCCAAAGAACCGGTGAAATCATAAAAATTGACGTGTTTTTAACCTCAAAATATTTAAAATGAGATCATTAATTCACATACTTTTTAAACTTTTAGGCATTATTTTAATAATGCTACTAACTGTTTCTTGTAAAAATGCCACTCCTCAAATGAATGAAAACAAACAACTAAGTCCTTCACAAGTTTTTGGGAATCCAAATTTGAAAGCGATCTCTTTTGGTGGTTATCGCGATGCCAATCACGATATTGAACCCACCGTGGAGCAGCTAAAAGAGGATATGAAAATACTCGCCGCAATGGGAGTTCACCTTTTACGCACTTACAAAGTGCATAAACCGCACGCCTCCAATGTGTTGGAAGCCATACACCAAATCAAGCAGGAAGACCCAAAATTTGAAATGTATGTAGTGCTGGGAGCCTGGATTAATTGTAAAGACGCCTTCACAGTCAATCCAAACCACAATGAAGAAGACGAAGAAGCTAACAAATGGGAAATCAATCGCACCGTCGAACTTGCAAATCAATATCCTGATATTGTTAAAGCAATCGCTGTGGGTAACGAGGCCATGGTCAAATGGGCAGAAAGTTACTATGTCCAACCGGGAGTAATTCTCAAATGGGTCAACTACCTGCAAGACCTCAAAAAGAACGGAAAATTAACAAGCGATTTGTGGATTACAAGTTCAGACAACTTTGCGTCTTGGGGTGGTGGTGACTCAGAATACCACGTCCCCGATTTAGATAAACTCATTCACGCAGTCGATTTTCTCATGGTGCATACCTACCCAATGCATGACACTCACTACAATCCGGATTTTTGGCTTACGCCAAAAAATGAAGAGAATCTCAGTGAAATTGAAAAAATTGACGCTGCTATGTTACGCGCTAAAGCCTATGCGCAAAAGCAGTACTATTCGGTTATAGCATATATGAAATCTTTGGGTGTTGACAAGCCGGTTCATATAGGTGAAACCGGCTGGGCAAGCTCCTCTGATGGGTTTTATGGCCCTGAGGGTTCTAAAGCCTGTGATGAATACAAAGAAGGAGTTTATTATAAGCATATGCGGGAATGGACCCAAAAAGACAGCATTAGTTGTTTTTATTTTGAGGCCTTTGATGAGCCATGGAAAGATGCAGCAAACCCTGCAGGTTCTGAAAATCATTTCGGTTTATTTACTGTCGATGGTCAAGCAAAATATGCCCTCTGGGATCTTGTCGATCAAGGTGTTTTTAATGGTCTTACAAGAGACGGAAACCCCATAAGAAAAACCCAAAACGGCGATGAAAGTAAAATAATTGAAGCATCATTAGCCCCTCCTCTGAAATCAAAAAAGAAACAAATAAAATGATTTTAAAAATTAATGACATACCATTTTCACAAAGTAAGTTACTACTCATGTTGCTTTGGTTTCCTGTCATTACAGTATCAATCGTGAGTTGCGAACAATCAAATACCATGAAAATAGAAGTCTATGAAACTTCCGCAGCGGGAAATCATTTAGCATCCATTACAGAATTTCCTAAGCAAAATTCAGAAAACAAAATTTCAATTCACCCGGAGGAAACATTTCAGGAAATACTAGGTTTTGGCGGCTCATTCACTGAAGCATCAGGGCATCTTCTCAACCAACTCAGCACTGAAAACAGAACCAAAATCCTGGAAGCTTATTTTAGTGAAAAGGGAGCAAACTATTCCTTAACGCGCACACACATCAACTCCTGTGATTTTTCTTTGAGCCAATATGCGTATTCTGATGACCCTACTGATTTTGAATTGGAAAAATTCTCTATTGAACCAGACAGAGATGACATTATTCCAATGATCCTTGAGGCTAAAACGATTTCGCCGCAAGGCTTTAAAATCATCTCCTCCCCCTGGACTGCACCACCTTATATGAAGGATAACAACGACTGGGTGGGTGGAAAGCTCCTGCCGGAATATTATGATACCTGGGCGCTGTATTTTGCTAAATACATTCATGCCTTTCAAAAAGAAGGCATCGATATTTGGGGAATTACAGTGGAAAATGAGCCACTGGGTAACTCAAACAATTGGGAAAGTATGCACTACTCAGCAGAAGAAATGACGCACTTTGTCAAAAATCATTTGGGTCCCAAAATGGAGTCTGAGGGCCTTGAGGATGTAAAGATTTTGGGTTATGATCAAAATCGGGACCACCTCAAAGAATGGGTAGATGTGATGTATGCCGATGAAGCTTCAGCAAAATACTTTGATGGCACGGCCATTCACTGGTATGCAAGCACTTTTGAAGTATTCCCGGAGGCATTGCAATATGCACATCAAAAAGCACCCAATGATTATTTGATTCAAACCGAAGCCTGTATTGACGCTCAGGTACCTGTATGGCAGGACGACGCCTGGTACTGGAAAAAAGAAGCCACAGATTGGGGCTGGACGTGGGCTTCTGAAGAAAACAAACACCTCCATCCAAAATATGTTCCGGTCTATCGATATGCAAATGATATGATTGGGTGTTTGAATAATTGGGTAAACGGCTGGATTGACTGGAATATGGTACTTGATAAACAAGGAGGCCCCAACTGGTTTGAAAACTGGTGTATTGCCCCCGTGATCGTTGACCCTGAAAACGACGAAGTCTATTTCACGCCTTTGTATTACACCATGGCCCATTTCAGTAAATTTATAAGGCCCGGCGCCAAACGCATTGGATGGAAAAGCGCCGATACTTCACTCCAAGTTACAGCTGCCCAAAATCCCGATGGAAGTATCGTGGTCATACTTTTAAATCAGGAAAATAAAGCTAAGAATTTCAATTTGCAGCTTGATAATTTTACAAAAACAATAGCCATCGACGGTCAAGCCCTTCAAACAATTGTACTAAATCCAAACTAAAATTAAATGGAAAAACAAGCAACCACTCATGGTAAAGTAGCATTTGGTCAAAAAGTGGCCTTTGGTTTGGGAATGTTAGCCAATCAAATGTTTCCGGCAGCGTTGGGAATTTTTATGGTAGTGCTTGTACAAGACCTCGGCTTTCCGGGGTGGATGTGGGGTATATTGTTTTTTTTGCCTAGAGTATTTGACTCCATCACAGACCCCATTATGGGCTTTATCTCAGACAATACGCGCTCAGTCTGGGGACGCAGGCGACAATATGTTTTCATAGGAGCCATTATTATGGGAATCTCCTTTATCATCATGTGGCAGCTGTATCGCGAAAATGGTGTAGATTACAATTTTTATTACTTCTTGCTTTGGTCGTTCGTGTTTTATTTAGGCTTGACCATCTTTAGTGTGCCCTATGTGGCAATGGGTTATGAAATGAGTGATAATTTTCACGAGCGCACAAATATTATGGCCGTTGCCCAATGGATAGGTCAATGGGCCTGGGTTATTGCGCCTTGGTTTTGGGTAGTTATGTATGACCCTGAATGGTTTCCAAATGCAGATACCGCAACACGCTCATTAGCAGTTTGGGTGGGTATAGCTTGTACAGTCTTAGCAGTGATGCCTGCTATTTTTATTAAAAGCAAATCAACAAAAAATGATAGCTCCCTTACCCCCATCACCTTCAGAACCGTGGGAAGCAGTTTAAAACAAATCCTTATTGGATTTAAAGAAGCTTTTGCCTCTGTACCTTTCAGAAAACTCTGTATATCCACATTCCTCATTTTCAACGCTTTTAACACCATAGCTGCATTTTCATTTTTTATTGTTGTTTATCATTTGTTTAATGGTAATGCAGAAGCTGCAGGAATATGGCCAACGCTCTTTGGTAGTTTGGGTGCAATAGTCACCACATTTTTAGTCATTCCCATTGTTGCCAAAATGTCAAGGGTAATGGGTAAAAAAAATGCCTTTCTTTGGTCGCAAGGAATATCAATCATAGGTTATATCTTGCTGTGGTTTTTATTCATTCCAGGCAAACCCTATATGTTCATTTTTGCGTTGCCCTTTTTCTCTTTTGGAATAGGAAGTCTATTTACATTAATGATGTCGATGACAGCAGATGTTTGTGATTTAGACGAATTAAATACCGGAAAAAGAAGGGAAGGAATTTTTGGAGCAATCTATTGGTGGATGGTGAAATTTGGATTTGCCATCGCAGGCTTGCTGAGCGGGATCATAATCTCTGCGGTGGGCTTTGTCCCGGGAGCAGAATCGCAAACAGAAGGAGCTGTGACAGGATTGCGCCTTTTTTATTCAGGAATTCCCATTTTAGGAACCTTAATTGCCATGTATGTGATGCGCAATTATGACCTAACCGAACAAAAAGCCAATGAAATTCAAGCACAATTAGCCCTCAGAAAAAAACCAAAACCTTCAGGGTATGGATCTGCCAGAATAATTCCCGGAATCCAATTAAAAGAATTAACAAAAGCAGAAATTTTAGACCGTTTCCCAAACTATTACAGCACACCCATCGATGCAGATACACTCGATGCAGAAATTTTACAATCTCACTTTTCTGAAACATTTGAAAAAGGAATGCACGGTATCTGCTTTAGCCCTTTTGAGGAAAATCAAAACCCCGGTGACCCTATCACAGAAAAGCAAATAAGAAATCGTCTCGCCGTTTTGAAACCACATAGTGAATGGGTGAGAGTATTTTCTTGTACAAACGGCCACGAAAACATACCGGCCATTGCTAAAGAAATGGGTTTCAAAATACTTATGGGAGCCTGGCTAGGTAAGAATGATGAAAAAAACAATAAGGAAATTCAATCTCTTTTAGACTTGATGGAACAAAACCTAGTGGATATGGTTGCGGTTGGAAATGAGGTTTTATTTAGAGAGGAGCTGCAGGAGGAAAAACTCATTAATTATATCAGCCAAGTAAAAAGGAAAGCAAAAGGTATTCCTGTGGGATATGTTGATGTATATTATGAATTTTTCAACCGCCCCGCACTTATTGAAGTTTGTGATGTCATAATGATCAATTGCTATCCGTTCTGGGAAGGTGCTCACATTGACTATGCCGGTTTATACCTCCAGGAGATGTATGAAAAGACAAAAGCAATTGCACAAAACAAAAAAGTAATCATCTCTGAAACAGGTTGGCCCGCAAAAGGAAAAGTCGAAGAAGACGCAGTCCCTTCAAAAACCAATGTAATGAAGTATTATGTAAATATTCAACATTGGGCAAATTATGCTCACGTAGACTTATTCTATTTCTCTTCATTTGATGAGTCCTGGAAAATACATGATGAAGGCTGGGCAGGTACCTCCTGGGGTCTGTGGGATGCTCATGAAAAATTCAAATTTGCAAAAGATAAAAATTTAATATTAAAACAAAAATAGTATGTCATATAGAAAAGAGCGGGTATTAGAAGGCGGATGGCTGGAATACCTATTGAAGTTTAAAGAAATAAAATTCCCCGAAGTTTCTTCAGAAAAGGAACTTAAAGCTTTGCTCCATAAAATTTTAAACAACGGTATTCACGGATTTTGTTTTAGTTTGTATGAAGATGGCCAACAACCCGGCGATATCATAAGTGAAGCTCAAGTGCGGCGCCGTATGGAAATTCTCCAGCCGGTGTCTAAATGGGTTCGTTCTTTTTCGTGTACTGACGGCAACGAACACATCCCAAAAATTGCCAAAGAAATGGGCTTAAAAACCTTAGTAGGTGCTTGGTTGGGAGATGACCCTGAGATAAATAAACGTGAAATTGAAGGCCTCATTGAATTATCAAACAAAGGACTTGTTGATATTGCAGCAGTGGGTAATGAAGTGATGTACCGCAAAGACCTGAGTGAAGAAGAACTGCTGGATTTTATGTATCATGTTAAAAATGCCATCCCAAAAGAAATTCCTGTGGGCTATGTAGATGCTTATTATGAATTTTCAGCACGTCCTCGCATCACTGAGGCTTGCGATGTGATTCTTACTAATTGTTATCCATACTGGGAAGGTTGCCCGTTTGAATATTCTTTGGAGCATATGAATCAAATGTATCATCAAGCCAAAGCTGCCGGAAATGGTAAAAAAGTCATCATCACAGAAACAGGATGGCCCAGTCAAGGCAACGGCTTTAAAGGTGCTACACCTTCTTATGTGAACGCTTTAAATTATTATATCAGAACACAACTTTGGGCACAAGCCAATGAGATTGAAGTCTTCTACTTTTCCTCCTTTGATGAGTCCTGGAAAGTAGGTGCCGAAGGAGATGTGGGTGCTTATTGGGGAATTTGGGATAAAAACGAAAAAATGAAATATTAATGAATATATATAAAGATTTACAACTACAAGCCGGCAATGCCATTTGCTATTCGGGATTTAGAGAAGGACAACAGCCCGGTGGGGAATACCCCACATATGAAGAAGTAAAAGAAGACTTAAAATTGCTTCAAAATCACTGGACTTATTTAAGACTCTATGATTGTGACTTCCACGCAGAAACGGTTTTAAAAGTCATTACAAATGAAAAAATGAATTTTAAAATTCTTTTAGGTGCCTATATTGGTGCAGAACTGAACAATTTTGGTTGCCCCTGGGGTGGTATTTATTCTCAGGAGGTGTTGGAACAAAATAAAATTCAAAATGACATTCAAATCAACAAATTAATTGCACTTGCCAACCAATATCCGGAAATTATTTTTGCCCTTTCTGTTGGTAATGAAGCATGTGTGGAATGGACAGATCATTTTGTCCCCGTTGAAAGTGTCATCAACTATGTGAGAAAAGTTAAAAAAGAAGCTCGCCAACCCGTCACTTTTTGTGAAAACTATGTGCCATGGTTAAACAAATTAGAACCCCTTGTTGCCGAAATTGATTTTATTTCCATTCATTCTTATCCGGTGTGGGAATATAAAAACATTCACGAGGCATTGCATGTAACTCAAGAAAACTACCACGCAGTTGCATCAAAATACCCTGATAAACCGGTTGTTATTACAGAGGCCGGATGGGCAACAAACTCAAACGGAAGAGGGATAGACCCACACAACGTCAGTGAAGAATTACAGGGTATCTATCTAAATGATTTAAAAGGGTGGAGTGAGGACGACAACGTTCTGATTTTTGTTTTTGAAGCCTTTGACGAACCATGGAAAGGTTCAAATGACGCCATGGAACCTGAAAAACATTGGGGACTGTATTATGTCGACAGAACACCCAAACTTGTAATGAGAAATGAAGAAATCTTTACAGAAATTTAAAATTAGTTATTGAATTTTAATTGATCTCCTGTTTCAAAATTTCAAGATCTTTCAGAAGCTCTTCCATTTCGTCCCAATTGGTGCCGTCATAAAAACCACGAATACGTCTTTTAGCATCTACGAGTACAAAATTTTCAGTGTGAATCATATCATACGCACCATCAAAGGGTTCATATTTAGCGACAAGGTATGATTTTCTGGCAAGGTCATAGATGTGTTCTTTATCTCCGGTTACCAAGTTCCACTTTGTATCGTTGACACCTTTTTTTTCGGCGTAAGCCTTTAAAACAGAAACGCTATCAATCTCTGGAGTTACAGTATGGGAAAGAAGTAACACGTCGTTTTGGTCTTTTAAAATTTCCTGTAACTTAACCATATTGTCTGTCATAATAGGACAAATGGTGGGGCAGGTTGTAAAAAAGAAATCGGCTATGTAGATTTTATTTTCATAATCTTTCTGGGTAATTATCTCTCCATTTTGATTCAATAATGAAAAATCTGCAATGGTGTGGTATTTTTTGATATGCTGTTTTGTACTGTCAACAAGTTCTGCATTGACCATATTGGGTTGATAAACAGGCAATTTTGGTTGTGGATTTAAAATAGAATAAATAGCCGTTATGATGATAACAGAAAGCACCAGCATTACTACTGCAAAAAACTTGTATTTGGAGAAAAATTGTAGCACGATAACTTGAATTAAATCTGAGCAAAAATACGTATTTTACAACTGTTTTAATCTTTCAAAATAGTTAAAAAAAGGTATTGAAAATTAAGTTTTAGAAACTCCTTCTAAAAGTGTATTTTTGCACGTTCAATGTAAAAGAAATTATGGATCCGTTTTTTGTAAAAGCGATACAGCTACTACTAAGCTTATCAATATTAATTGTCCTGCATGAGTTGGGTCATTTTATCCCTGCCAAAATCTTCAAAACCCGGGTAGAAAAATTTTACCTCTTTTTTGATATAAAATTTTCACTATTTAAAAAGAAAATAGGCGAAACCACTTATGGTATTGGCTGGTTACCGCTGGGAGGCTATGTGAAAATTTCTGGTATGATTGACGAGAGCATGGACAAAGAGCAAATGGCAAAACCGCCGGAGCCCTGGGAGTTTCGCTCAAAACCCACTTGGCAACGTCTCATCATTATGCTGGGGGGTGTGACGGTCAATATTATTGTTGGGTTCTTAATTTATTCCTTAATTCTATTTCATTTTGGAAGAGATTTTGTAACTCCCGAAACCATGCCCGATGGATTTGCCGTGCACGAGTCATTTAAAGCGCTGGGTTTTGAAGATGGTGACCAAATACTAAAAGTGAATGGCGAACACTTTGAAAATGTTGTGGACATCAACAAATACATCATGTTGAGAGATGTGACATCAGTCGAAGTGCTGCGCCAAAACGGAAACACAGAAACCCTTTCACTCCCTGAAGATATTGGTATGACCAATTTTAAAGCCGGAATTATGGAGCCCTTTGTTCCTATTATTGATCCCGTTATTGAAATTGTAGCAGAAAATAGTCCTGCAGAAAAAGCCGGACTCCAAAAAGGAGACCGAATTGTTTTTGTAAATGGTGAAGAAACTAGCTATTGGCATGAATTTACAGAAAAAATTAAAAACAATGCAGACAAACCTCTGGCTGTTGTCGCTCAAAGAAATGATGAACTTATAAAATTTGAGGTCTTACCCGATGAGAATGGAATCATTGGAGTAGCACCAATGAGAAACTTTGACGCTATCAATAGAGAATACAGTTTATGGGAGAGCATCACTCATGGAAGTAGCTTTGGATATGGTATTTTAAGAGACTATGCCGCTCAATTCAAATATGTGTTTACCAAAGAAGGTGCTACCCAAGTGGGCGGTTTTGGTGCCATAGGTAATTTATTTCCCGATACCTGGGACTGGTTAAATTTTTGGCAAACAACGGCACTCATTTCGATTATTTTAGCCTTTATGAATATACTCCCCATACCGGCACTGGATGGTGGACACGTGGTGTTTTTACTCTATGAAATGGTTACCGGTAGAAAACCCAATGAAAAAGTAATGGAATATGCACAAATTGCAGGATTCTTTATAATAATTGCACTGGTACTTTTTGCCAATGGCAACGATGTCTATCGTTGGTTATTTGGTTAAAAAGAACATAAAAAAGAGTCATAAATTGGCAAGTTTACAATATTATTGTAGTTTCACGGCCTGAATCTAAATTTTTAAAAATGAACACATTAGTAAAACAAAGTAAAAAAATAGTATTTGCCTTATTGTTAGTAACAGGAGGTGTTATAGCTCAGGAAGAAGTATCTGATGTTGAGCTGGGTAACTTTGTAAAAGCAGTAACAAGTATTCAAGCGATTAATATGGAAGCCCAGTCTTCAATGATGGAGGTTGTAGATCAATCGGGTTTTGAACTAGATCGTTTTAACGAAATTTACCAAGCAGCAATGACAGAAGACACAGAAAAATTAAAAACACTTTCTGAAGACGAAACTAAAAAATTTGATGGAGTACTGGCGCGTTTTGATGCAATGCAAGCTGTATTTCAAAAGCAAATGGAAGAAGCCGTTGTGAAAGAAAATATCACGCTGGAGCGTTTTGACGCCATTGCAGAGTTGATGGAAACAGATACGGCACTTCAATTGCGTTTACAAAATATGATGCAGCAATAAAATAGTAATGCTTATTTTTTAGAAGCCGGTGAATTATTCATCGGCTTTTTTTGTGAAAAAAACTTGATGATATCTTAAAAAAGGGTTAATTTCATGCTAAAACAGTTCATATATTTTCAAGCTATAACTGCTTTTGTAAATTGCGGACTTAACATACAAAAAATTTATATTATGAGATTAGTTCACAAACCTTTACATTTTATTATAGCACTTGCTCTAGTTGTAACAACTTCAACCTTTGCACAAGAAAAAGTATCTGACACTGAATTGACGAACTTTGCAAATGCCTATACTGAAATACAAATGGTAAATGAAAAGGCACAATCTGAAATGGTAAAAGTCATTGAAAATTCCGGAATGGAAATTCAAACTTTTAACATGATGTATCAAGCTTCACAAAACCCAAATGCCCAAATACCTGTAAAAGTTTCTGATGAAGACAACAAACTATATGATGAAGTTATTGTAGAAATTGAAAAACTGCAGCCCGTTTTCCAAAAAGAAATGGAAATGGCCATAGCAGACAACAATCTTAGTATAGAACGCTACCAGCAAGTTGTATCAATGTTGCAAACAGACCAAGAGCTTCAACAAAAACTTCAAGCCAAAATGCAACAATAACAAAGGAATATACTTTATTTTCAAAAAAACCTCCTCTATGGGAGGTTTTTTTTTTGAAAAATAAATTATTTTGTATAGTAAAGAGACAAGTCAATTACCAATGGAACAAATTATTGTTTTTAGCGTGTTAGCAATCGCACTAATTTTATTTATCTGGGATAAAGTCCGTTATGATATTGTGGCTTTTCTGGCACTTGTTACCCTTGTGATTTTTAACATCATTCCTTCTGAAGAAGCCTTCTCTGGACTAGGACACCCAGCAGTTATAACTGTTGCTGCTGTTTTGGTTATCAGTAAAGCATTACAATATTCAGGCTTGGTAGACCTTATTGTAGATTGGATTAGTAAGGTTTCAGAAAAACTCTGGGTTCAAGTTATTTTGCTTTCAACAATAGTGGCTCTTGCTTCCGGCTTTATAAACAATATTGGCGCCCTTGCTATCATCATGCCGGTTGCACTTCACCTTTCGCGAAAAAATGACTTTTCACCCTCACTGCTGTTAATGCCTCTGGCATTTGCTTCTATCCTTGGCGGGATGACCACGCTAATTGGGACCCCCCCAAACATTATTATCTCAACCTTCAGAGATCAAGAATTAGGAGAACGTTTTAGCATGTTTGATTTTGCACCCGTGGGGTTTTCTTTAACGGTCATAGGGCTTTTATTTATCACCCTTCTGGGGTGGCGGTTTTTGCCAAAAAGACAATCCAAAGAAGCCATTGCCGGTATGTTTGAAATTGACAATTATATCACCGAAATGGTCATTTCTAAAGAATCTGAACTGATTGGGGTCCCTGTTTCAAAATTTAAAGAAGTGGGTGAAACCGAAATAACAATCCTAGGGATTATTAGAAACGGAACACGCATTCACGCCCCTTCAAAATGGGAAGAATTCCAAAAAGGAGATATACTTATTGTGGAAGGGGATACAGATGATTTCAAAAATTTTTCAGACGCAAACAAAGCCGTACTTGCCAAGGGAAAGCGTGTGAGGGATACTGCCAAGGGCTCTTCTGATATTCAAACCCAGGAAGCGATAGTGATGGCTACTTCTCCCCTGGTAGGCAAAAGTGCTATAGATTCAAAAATAAGAACACAATACCAGATAAACCTCCTGGCCATTGCACGTCAAAATAGAAAAATGAATAAAAGGCTTTCAAAAATTAAAATTAAACCTGGCGATGTTTTGCTCTTGCAAGGTGAATCAGAAAATCTTAAGGAGGCTATAAAATCTCTTCAATTTTTACCTTTGGCAAAAAGGGAACTCAACATTGGTAAACCCAAAAGGATTTTCGGTGCACTAGGCATTTTTATTGCAGCAATTATGTGTGTTGTGTTAGGTCTATTACGTGTAGAAATCGCTTTTTCACTGGCAGCTGTTCTTTTAGTCCTCACAAAAATCCTCCCAATAAAAGAGGTTTATTTAAGCGTAGACTGGCCCGTAATCATTTTACTTGCAGCTATGATTCCCGTAGGAGAAGCATTTGAATCCAGCGGTGGTGCTGAAACAGTGACCAATCTTATTTTAAGCATTGACAATACCTATCCCATCTGGTTGTTTATGGGAATTTTAATGACTGCTACTTTGCTCTTATCAAACATCATTAACAATGCGGCTACAGTCGTATTAATGGCGCCCATTGCCATAAAAATAGCCGAAAGTTTTAATGTGGCAACAGACCCTTTTTTAATGACGATAGCCGTCGGGGCCTCCTGTGCTTTTTTAACACCCATAGGACACCAGTCAAATACACTCGTTATGGGACCCGGTGGCTATAAATTCAGTGATTATTGGAAAATGGGACTTCCACTCACTTTGGCAATTATATTTATTGGTGTACCTTTAATACTCTATTTCTGGCCTGTTTAACTAAAAATTGTTCTTATGAAATTTAAGTTGATTCCTAGTCCTAAAAAATTTGAAAACAAAGAAAAAATAATCCTTCGGGATTTTTTAGCGATGGAACGCACATCCCTGGCAAATGAACGCACTTTGTTTTCATACATCAGAGCTTCTTTATATATGGGCATTGGTGGGGTAGCTATTCTGGAATATCAAGGATTTGCCGACTTTCAATGGCTGAGTTATATCGTTTTTGGACTGAGTTTGGTTTTGATTTTTATTGGGGTTTCAGATATCAGCGCTTAAAGAAAAAGCTAGAAACCTATTACAAAACCATGAATACCGAAACTGGTCAAGATCGGGAAAATGCTTCTTAAATCTATTTTAAAATCCAGAATGTAAATTATTTTCTAAGGTTTGGATTATCTTAAAATTAAGTATCTTTAACCCACAAAGTATCCGCATTTTGAAAGTTAATATAGTTTTCTCCTTTTTTGTTTTTCTGCTTATTGGGCTGCAATGCTTTTCGCAAGAGCTACCCCCTGTAATTTCCTTTTCCTCAAAAGACTATCAGGCTGACAACCAAAACTGGGCCATAAGCCAGGGAGAAAACAAGCATATTTATGTAGCAAACAACAAGGGTTTGCTCGAGTTTAATGGGGATTCATGGAGTTTATACCCCTCCCCAAATGAGAGCATTATAAGGTCTGTGTTTGTTTATGAAGAAATAATTTATACGGGATGTTATAGAGAATTTGGTTTTTGGGAACGGCAGGAAACAGGAACACTTAAATATACTTCATTAAGTAAAGATTTGGAAAATGAAATGGTTGAAGATGAACAATTTTGGACCATCTTAAATTATTCAAACTTCTTACTATTCCAATCTTTAAACTCCATCTACATTTACAATATTCAAAATGGGGACATCCAAAAAATTGTTTCAGAAGAAGGAATTACAAAAATGTTTCAAGTTGAAAATGACATTTATTTAAGTAAGCCCAAAACGGGTATTTACAAACTCTCAAATGGCCAGACACAACTTGTATCAGACCATCCCATTTTTAAGGAAAATTTAATTGTCAATTTATATAAAATCAACAACACCCTTTTAGTGCAAACCAATAGTAGCGGAATATATACATTGGAAGAAAACCCCAAATTGTGGGGAAATGAAAATGCTGATTTTTTAAAATCGCTTAATGTTTACAACAGCTTACAAACAAACTCTGGAGACATCATCTTGGGCACTATTTCACAGGGAATGGTTTACTTAAACAAACAAGGTCAAACTGAATTTCAAATAACCAAAAATCAAAGTTTGAGTAACAACACCGTGCTCTCTATTTTTGAAGATGACACCGGTAATATTTGGTTGGGACTTGATAATGGCATTGATTGTATAAACTTAAAGTCTTCTGTAAGAATTTTTAATGATGACAGCGGTAAGTTAGGTACTGTTTATACCTCTGCTGTATTTGACGGAAACCTATACCTTGGCACAAATCAAGGGTTGTTCTATCGTTCATTAAACGATGAAAGTTCTAGAAAGTTTAATTTAATTGATGCCTCAGTGGGACAGGTATGGTCCTTATTTGTGTATGATGATACGCTTTTTTGTGGTCACCATGAAGGCACCTTTATTGTGGAAAACACAAGCTTAAGGAAAATTTCCGAAAACCCTGGAACCTGGTGTTTTAAAACCGTTGAAACAAATGAAAATTTACTGTTACAAGGAAATTATGAAGGAGTGAGTCTTCTGGAAAAAAGAAATGGGGAATGGCAGTTCAGAAACACACTTACCGGCTTTAATATGTCTTCAAAGTTTATTGAATTTGTTGACAAAAATACATTTTTAGTTGCTCACGAATACAAAGGGATTTATGCCCTAACAGTAGATGAAACATTCAAAAATATTACTCACATAGAACAAGACAAGTCTGTTGAAAAAGGTCTGTATTCAAGTCTTGTGAAAAATAAAGAGGGTGTATATTATGGGTATGAAAAAGGAATCTGGAAATACAATCTTGACCTGAGGGCTTTTGAAAAAGATTCTATTTACAGTGAGCTCTACACCCCTGAAAATTATACCTCCGGGAAACTGGTTTCTACCAATGATGGAACAGTTATTTGGAACTTCACAGAGCGATTTATCAATTATATATCACAAAGTAAAGTGAGCAAAACACTCGAAATACTATCTGTCCCAATACCAAACAGTACAAGAAATGCAATGCTGGGCTATGAAAATGTAATCGAATATCAAGATGAGGTTTATCTTTTTGGAAATGCTCAAGGTTATTTTTTATTGGATTTAAAACGATTCCAAAACAGAAAACAAAATCCCTCGCTTGCTATCCATAAAGTAACCGCAAACCAAATCAACAAGCCCCATTTTCATTTATCACTAAAGGAACGGCCCGAATTGGAAAACAAGAATAATAACATTTATTTTAATTTCAGTATATCAGAATATGAAAAGTTTTATACCTCAGAATATCAGTATAAATTAACAGGGTTTATGGAGGAGTGGAGCTCCTGGCAAACACTTAGTGAAGTTGCATTTAATAATCTACCCTATGGTGACTATGAGTTTCAGGTAAGAGGAAGGATTGGAGAGCACAATTATTCTGAAATTGTTGCATACCCCTTTAGAATTAATCGCCCTTTTGTTCTATCAAATAGCATGCTTGTTTTGTATGGCTTTTTAATTCTCATCGCAATAATTATCATCCATAATATGTATAAAACCTATTATAAAAAACAACGTAAAAAAATCGAAGTAAAAAACAAACGTGAATTGGCTTTAAAAGAATCTGAAAACAAAAGAGCCCTGATGAGACTTAAAAATGAAAAATTACAACAAGATATTGAAAGCAAAAACAGAGAGCTTGCTATTTCTACAATGAGTCTTATCAAGAAAAATGAATTTTTAAACAGTATTAAATCAGAACTAAATCACTTTACACAAGAACAAAAAGATGTCAAAAAAGTGATCAAAATTATTGACAAAAACCTAAACAGCAATGACGACTGGAAATTCTTTGAAGAAGCTTTTAACAATGCTGATCAAGATTTTTTTAAGAAAATTAAAACCAATCACACTGCACTCACTCCAGACGATTTGCGTTTGTGTGCCTATTTAAGACTCAACCTTTCTTCAAAAGAAATTGCACCTTTATTTAATATTTCTCCTAAAAGCGTTGAAGTAAAACGATATCGTTTGCGCAAAAAAATGAACTTACCCAACGAAACGAACTTAACAAATTATATTCTCGAAATTTAGCTCCAATACATTTGTCCATTTTAGCTATACATTACCCCTACACATTCACTTTAAGAACACTCTCAATCCCAATGTTTTAAAACTTTAACATTCCCAAATGTTCAATGTTTACACTACACGGCATTAAATAGCTTCCTTAAAACAAACAACCTAGAACGTTGTAGTTAATTTGTAATAAAAACAAGGATGATAATTCAAGAGTTAGGGTTTATATTTGAAAAAACACAATGATTTGTTTGAAGAGATAATTTCGGGGCATAAAAATTGGGTAAATTATAATTACAATAATTTTCTTATAAACCACTTCAAATCAAACCATTCAAATCTTGAATAAGCTAATTAATTTACAAACTAAAATTATTAAATCATGAAAAAAATTACATTCCTTAGTTTACTCTTTGCTTCCTCATTTATGGTGGCTCAAAACACTGTGACCGTTGACGGTAGTGCAGAGTTTTTAGGTTTTGCAAATGTTTTTGAAACCCCTGCAAATGGTGGAGCATTTGTATTTGGATCTCCATGGGCAGTTGAAGACATCAAATCTGTTATTGACGTGGGTGGAAATACAGTAACTCTTTTCCCAAACTTCAATACCTATGCCGATAACCCAACAGATCCTTTTTGGGTAGATCAAGGTACTGGAGAAGGTAACAAAGTATTTGAAGGAAACACCTTTAATGAAAACAACACAGATCTTGTAGGTGAAGAATTGACTTTTGAAGCAGAGGTGCAATCATTCACACTCGATCCCGATTATGAAGTGAAAGCCTTTATAAAAGTTTTTAATGCAGATTTCTCTGTTTTAAAAGAAGAAAGTGTTGTTTTAACCGAAACAGGCAACTTTTCGATTACTTACACAAACGTAGAACCGGAAGACACTACAGTTCAATATGGTTTTTCTGTTACAGGAATCAATGCAAACCCCGCTGACGAACCCACCCTTGGAAATGTAGTTGTAGGGCCTTTCAATCTTTCAACTTCAGATTTTGATGTAAATTCTGTTGTAATTTATCCAAACCCTACAACCCAAAACTGGATAATCAACACCAAAAATGCATCAAACATTTCAGTAAATCTTTATGATGTGAACGGTAAGCTGTTATCTGTTTACAACAACATTAGCTCTCAAAACTTTACAATTGACGCATCAAATTTAAAAGCTGGTTTTTACTTCGCTTCTATAATTACTGAAAACAAATCAAATACAATAAAACTTATTAAAAAGTAAAACCCGTGTTGCCTTTTTAGCAAAGAGTTTTAGTTTGATTCAAAAGTTAAGTGGGTAGCATAAATAGTAATTCTAATTTAAAATAAACACAAGATGAAAAAATTAACAACCCTATTATGTGTGCTCTCTCTATTTTATGGATTTAGCCAAAATGCCCCAATTAACTTTGAAACAGGTGGGAATGGTGCCGACTGGACCTGGACCGTTTTTGAAAACGACTCCAACCCTGCTTTAGAAATTATCGCCAATCCTGATCCAACAGGGGCAAATACTTCTGAAACTGTAGCCCAATTTACAGCACTCCAAACAGGTCAACCATTTGCCGGAGTAGAATCTGCTCAAGGGGCTGATCTTGGTGAATTTGTACTGGATGCTACAAACAATATTATAACTATAAAAGTTTGGAAGCCCGTAATTAGTGATGTAGGAATCAAACTTGTCTCTTCAACCTTCTGGTCTGAGGGTGAGCTTAAAGTTCCCAATACCGTTGTTAACCAATGGGAAGAGTTAACGTTTGACTTTTCAGCTTATATAAATCCTCCTGCTGGGAATGGTGTGTTAAGTCAAATCGTCATTTTCCCTGATTTTGATGCCAGAACTCAAGACAATATCATCTATTTTGATGACATTCGATTTACAGATGGCACTCTTTCAACAGAGACAAATGAATTCTCAAACAACTTTGCTGCATATCCCAATCCAACATCAGATAAATGGATAATTTCAGACAAGACAAACGCAGGTTTTACAGCTCAAATTTATGATGTAAAGGGCCAGTTGTTAGCTAATTTAAACAACAACGCTCAGCAAAACCTCTCTATTGATGCTTCAAGTTTCCAGGCAGGAATTTATTTTGCTAAAATTACTTCAGGCAACGCATCAACGACTATTAAATTAGTTAAAAGATAATTGATTAACTAAGGCTGTCAAATAATATTGGCAGCCTTTTTTTAGTATTGGTTTAAACAATATAAGTAAACCTGTTTTTAAATCTTTTTTTAAATAGTAGCGTTTACAAAATTTCACTTATCACATTAATGAAGTCTTTAAAACTTAAAGCACGCTTTTAACTAAATTTCTAATATTTAGACTATGAGAAAAGAATTATACAATCAAAAAAAAATTAATTTCTTGAGCAACTCAAGAAATGTCAACCTCAGTATTCCCCTTCAAAATATTGCAATTA
>JANSXN010000024.1 GCA_024742935.1 Flavobacteriaceae bacterium | reverse complement strand
GTTTTTAAGATGGCGGAAAAAATAAAAAGTCGATTGTGAAACAATCAGGCTTGTATTTGCAGGAGTGGTTTTATTCTGGATCACCCAGAGGTAATCCAAAAGTTCAAGCCCTCGAAAACGAAGTTTTTAAGATGGCGGAAAAAATAAAAAGTCGATTGTGAAACAATCAGGCTTGTATTTGCAGGAGTGGTTTTATTCTGGATCACCCAGAGGTAATCCAAAAGTTCAAACCCTCGAAAACGAAGTTTTTAAGAGGGCGAAAAAAATAAAAAGTCGATTGTGAAACAATCAGGCTTGTATTTGCTGGATTGGTTTTATTCTGGATCACCGAGGGGTAATCCAAAATCTCAAAATCCCTTTAATATGAAAGATTAAAAGTAAAAAAAGTGGAGCGAGCTTCAATTAAGTTAAAAACTAAATCAAATTCAAAACCCTTTCCAATGCCATACCTCTGGAGCCTTTTATTAAAATTTGAGTGTTTTCAACTTTATTTTTCACTAGATACATTTTAAAATCGTCAAAACTTTCAAATTTTTGGGCGGTCTTGCTTTTGGTGTTAAAAAAGTTTTTCCCAATCAGGAATATATGATTGAAACCCAATGACTCTGATAAATCCACAATTTGTTGATGTTCATTGGCAGCATCTTTACCCAATTCAAACATGTCGCCAAGAATTACCGTTTTATTTTTATTTTGGAGTTGGTTAAAATTTTCTAAAGCAACATACATACTACTTGGGTTTGCATTGTAAGCATCAAGAATGATTGTATTACTTCCTATTTTAATTATTTGCGATCTGTTGTTTGTGGGAGTATAACTTTCGATACCTTTTTTAATAGCAGATGAAGATACTTTAAAATATGCTCCTATTGCAATCGCTGCGGCTATGTTTGAAAAATTGTATGCACCAATCAGTTTACTTTCAATAATTGTGTTAGAATAATCAATTTTTAAAAAGGGGTTTGCCTCTACTAATTCTATCGTTGCATCAGAAGATGAATTTTTTGTTCCGAATGAAAAAGATTGAATTGATATTGCTTTTTCTATTTGTAATTTATCTTCATTGTTTATAAAGGCACTTTTTTTATTTTTCCTTAAATAATCATATAACTCTGATTTTCCTTTAATTACACCTTCAACTCCTCCAAAACCTTCAAGATGAGCTTTTCCAAAATTTGTTATATATCCATAATCCGGCTGAGCGATTTTACATAAAAATGCTATTTCACCTTGATGGTTAGCACCCATTTCAACAACACCAATTTCTGTATCGCTATTCATTGACAGGAGTGTTAATGGTACTCCTATGTGATTGTTTAGATTTCCTTGCGTGGCTATGGTATTGTATTTTTCATTAAGTACTGCATAAATTAGTTCTTTTGTAGTTGTTTTTCCATTGCTTCCTGTTAGGGCAATGATGGGTATATTTAAATAATTTCTGTGATAAGTAGCAAGTTTTTGTAATGTTTTTAAAACATCATTTACGAGTATTGTTTTGTGGTCAACATAGTATTTATCATCATCGATCACGGAAAATGAGGCACCCAGCTCTATAGCTTTTTTAGAAAATAAATTACCATCAAAATTTTCGCCTTTTAAGGCAAAATATATATTTCCTTTAATAATTTTTCGGGTATCTTTGCTTATTCCTGTTGATTGGAGATATAGCAAGTGTAAGCTTTCAATTGTCATAAAATAAAGGTATAAAAAAAGCTCCGAAAAACGGAGCTTAAATTTATTGTAAATTAATTATTTTAATTTCTTGCACTTTTACCTTGTTTTGATTTTGTTCCCACACGGGACATAGCATTTCTAAAACCTATGTAGTCTGTTGCCATATCTTGAGGGAAGTAGCGACGTTGAGCAGGATCGAGCCAATAGTTTCTATCTCTCCAGGAGCCTCCTTTATAAACCCTTACTTCATCGTTAATTAAAGTTGTTCTTGTGCTTTCCTGATCATACTGTCTTTCTAAATCTCCTTCTTCACCGGCTTCAACACTATGTTTTGGAGAGTTATACATCAATCGGGTTGACGATTCTTCTTCTAAATCGTCGTCGAAAGACTGATAGTTTCTAGTTGAACGTCTGTCACCATCTCTAAAGTTTCTATTATCACTTTCTGAGAATTGAGTTCTTAAGTAAGTTTCATTTTCATCAACAGGTACTTGAAGGATTTCACCCGGAAGGTTTCTGGCAACTATTTGACCATTACTTAGTGTGTCATAAACGATTGTTTCTGTGGTTATGAGGGTAACTTTTCCATCTTCACCAATAGCGTTTTTAGTATAGATATTACCTCTAAAGTAATTAAAGTCATTAAATTGATCATCTATAATAGGTCTGTAAACATCTGCTACCCATTCAGCGACATTTCCGGCCATATCATAGAGGCCAAAATCGTTTGGTTGATAGGATTTAACCGGAGCAGTAATATCTGCACCGTCATCACTCCACCCGGCAATACCTCCATAATCTCCTCTTCCTTGTTTGAAGTTTGCCAATTGATCACCTCGAGTTTTTCTTTTACCAGATCGCGTGTATTGACCATCCCAAGGATATTTTTTCTTACCTCGGTAAACGTTGTAACTTCTTAAACTTCCAAGTCCAAGGGCAGCATATTCCCATTCTGCTTCAGTGGGAAGTCTGTAATCTGGAAGCAATAAACCATCTTTTAATTGGACATATAAGTTTGTACTGTCTCTTTGAACAATGCGCTCAGAGGTTCTACCACCTTGGGTGATTTCGGTATTTCCGCCGTAAGCATCTGTTGGGGAAGTCAAATATGTTTGGGTGTTAAAAGTAGTTGATGCATCAACATCTGTAATTCTGGCACCGCGCTTTGTGAAGCCTTCCGTTTCAAGAATGTGTTCATTAACACGGTCTGTTCTCCATTTTGAAAATTCAACGGCTTGAATCCAACTTACACCCACCACAGGATAATCTGCATAGGCAGGGTGTCTCAGATAATTGTTTGTCATGGTTTCATTAAAACCAAGTCTGTTTCTCCAAACCAGTGTATCAGGAAGAACTCCATCATAAATAAGTCTGTAATTTTCGTTTTCCGGAGGAAATACTTTTTTAGTCCAGTCAAGATACTCCAAATACATTAGATTGGTGACTTCTGTCTCATCCATGTAAAAAGATTGCACGTGTTGTTGAGTAGGTGTGTTATTCCAATCACGCATTGGGTCATCTTGAACTTTACCCATAGTGTAGGTCCCGCCTTCGACAAAAACCAATCCGGGACCGGTTTCCTGTTCTTTTGCTTTGGGGTTGTACTGAAAGCCGCCATCTTTGTCATTTAGACTCCAACCGGTGGCTCTTGAGCTATTTTTATAGTCTCTTGATTTGTTACAACTGAATAATATAGTACTGAAAGCAGCGACTATAATAAGATTTATTACTGTTGTTCTTCTCATATTCATGGCTTCGATTAAGAAAAAATTGGGTTCGCAATATAGTAATTAACGATAAATTTGCAATATTATTTTAAAATTTAAATTCAGCATTAAAATATTGATGTACAACTTAACGAGTTCCTTAAGCTTTTAGTGTGTTAATATTTAAATTTTATCAAACACTATTTTTAAAGTAATATCTCTTAAATTACACCGTTAACTATTTTGATGATTAAAAAAATTTCATTCTTCCTATTCCTATTTTCAATTCTCACTGTTTATGGTCAATCAAAGCAGATTACCATAGACTGGTTTGGTGCTACAACGTCTAAGCCTCAACAGTCATCAAAGATAGAAAACAGTATTAATTATTCAACATCCAGTAATACTTATTCTCAAGTTTGGAAAGATGACGCCTTTGTTATCCCAAACTCACTTGTTATTTCTAATATGAGATTTCAGAATGTATCAGTAAATGATCTCACAGAGCTGGATTTAAATGATATACCAAGTGTGGTAAAATCATCAATAAATAGTAGTAGAGGAAGAAATCAAATATACACGACTCTTTCAGTAACACCCATTATTAACGAAAATGGGAGTTACAGGAAATTGATGTCGTTTGATGTTTCTTATTCAAAATCTGGTGCAGACCGGCAATCATCCCGAAGTATCGGACTCACCAATTCACTTTTGAATTCGGGTCAATGGTATCGCTTTAAAATAGATCAGCCTGGAGTTTATAAAATTGACAGGAATTTTTTAAACAGCTTGGGAATGGATGTAAACTCCATAGACCCAAGGAAAATAAAAATTTATGGAAATGGTGGAAGAATGCTCCCCTTACTCAATAGCGATAATACAAACTTTGATTTAGTTGAAAATGCAATTCAGGTCGTGGGAGAGGAAAATGGCTCTTTTGATTCCGGTGATTACATCCTCTTCTATGGAGAAAACTTTAAATTTAATCAGGATAATAATACGCACATTAATATCTATGATGACAATGCCTATTATTACATCACAGCAGATGGTGCTAATGGAAAACGCATATCTTCTTACAATGAACCCTCAGGAGCAGCAACAACTTCAATCAATCAATACAATAACTATCAATTTTTTGAAAAAGATGAATTGAATCCACCCTTAGTTGGAAGCAGGTGGTTTAGCAATCGATTTAGTATTCAAAATGAACAAAGCTTTGAATTTAACTTTCCAAATAGTATCACAGGTCAACCAATGGAAGTGAAAGTATTTGTGATAGGAACTTCTGAAGTCTCAACAACGATGGAAGTGCTTGTGAATGACCAGCTACAATCAACTTTGCAGTTTGGGACAGTAAGTTCTACAATTTTGGCATCAAGCAGAAGCTTTTCAGATTTCGTAAATGCAACTTCAGAAACTGTTAAAGTCACATTAAAATACAACAATGCAGGAAACCCTCAAAGTAACGCTTTTTTAGATTACATAAGTGTAAATGCACTTTCGCAATTGACAGGTACCAATCAACAATTGCCTTTCAGGTTTGATGAGGCATCCATTTTATCGGGTATTGGTGAGTATCAGTTCTCAAATGCATCTTCCTATTCTCAAATTTGGGATGTAACAGATACTGAAACAATAGCAGCTATTCAAAATGATAGTGGCTCTCAAACGATGACATTTAAAGCTCAATTGGGTCAAGTGAGGGAGTATGTTGCAGTTCACAATACAGATTTTTACACACCCGTTAGAGCAAACACTTCTACAGTGGGTAATCAAAACTTAAAAGGAACAATTTTTCTAAATGAACAAGGAGTTTTTCAGGATATAGATTATTTGATAGTTGTTCCGCCATTTCTTTTGCAACCAGCATTGAAACTTGCAAATCACCATAAAAATATTAACGGACTGAGAGTTAAAGTTGTTACTACTGATAAAATATACAATGAATTTAGTACCGGTAAACAAGATATTGCCGCCATTAGAAATTTTGTAAAATACATTTATGACAATGCTTCTTCTCCTGAAAACAGAATAAAGTACCTCAATTTATTTGGAGATACATCAGTCGACTATAAAAACAGACTTCAAGGAAACAACAACATAGTTCCCACATTTCATCTTTCTGAAATGGGCTCTATTTCGGCTGCCGGAACCTATATGTCTGATGATTTTTTTGGAATGATGGATTCTAATGAGGGGTCGATGTTAAGCGCAGATAAATTAGACATAGCTGTTGGAAGAATGGTCGTTGATAATGTAACTCTGGCAAATGATATGGTAAATAAAGTCATTAGATATCAGTCTGATGCTGCATTGGGAAATTGGCGAACTAATTTTGTGTTGGTTTCTGATGATGCTGATAATCATCCAACAGATTTTAATTTGCAGGTAGCATTAGATCGTTTAGGCGATGATATATCTGCAAACAAACCTTTTGTAAATGTCATAAAAATTCATAGTGATTCCTATCAACAGGAAACTTCTTCAGGAGGAAACAGATATCCAAAAGTTAACGAAGCCATTGAGAATTCCATTGATGTGGGGACTTTGGTTTTGAATTATTTTGGACATGGTGGAGAGGATGGACTATCCAGTGAACGCATTGTAACCAAACAAACAGTTCAAAATCTCAGAAATAGAAATCGGTATCCTCTTGTTGTAACTGTTACTTGTGAATTTACTCGATTTGATAACCCTTTGAGACCCACCGCGGGAGAATTTACTTATTGGAATAGGGATGGTGGAGCAATCGCACTAATCTCCACGACAAGACAAATTGGTGTATCAACAGGAAGGCAATTCAATGATACACTTGCGTCAAAACTATATGCATTTGATATCACAGATTTTGTACCACCTGCTGAAGCTGTCAGACTTTCAAAAAATGAAATGTCAACCTCTCAAAGAAGGGTTATTTTTTATATTGGCGACCCGGCTATGGAACTCGCTTTTCCCAAAAAAGAAGTGCGCTTAACAACATTAAATGGAGTGTCCTTAGGCTCAACAAATGATACTCTAAAAGCTTTGAGTAGAGTAAAATTGGGAGGCCAGGTGGTTGATTCAAATGGAAATTTAGTCACAAATTATAATGGAACTTTAGAGGCCAAAGTGTTTGATAAAAAAGTACAAAGACAAACTCTAGGAAATGATGGTACAACAGATGGGAATGGTAATTTGGCTATAATGAACTTTGAAACCCTTGGTGAAGGTATTTTCAATGGTCAAGCAACTATCTCGGGTGGTCAATTTGAATTTGAATTTGTTGTTCCAAGAGATATTGCCATTCCCGTTGGTGAGGGACGAGTAAGTTTGTATGCTAAGAGAAACAATAGTCTGGAAGACCAGGCAGGTGCCAATGAAACCATTCTTGTGGGAGGCTTAAATCAAAATGCTCCAGATGATAATCAAGGTCCTCAAATAAGACTTTTTATGAATGATGAGAGTTTTGTCAATGGGGGTATTACAAACAATTCACCCATTTTAATTGCCAAACTGGAAGATGAAAACGGAATCAATACAGCTAGCGGGATTGGTCATGACATCACCGCAATTCTCGATGGTGATGAAACAAACCCTTTTGTTTTAAATGATTACTATCAGGCTGAAGTTGATGATTTTACTAAAGGGTCTTTGAGTTATCGCCTAAGAGATTTAGAAGAAGGACTTCATACGCTCACTGTCAAAGCCTGGGACGTTTATAATAATTCCTCTACTGCCGAAATCCAATTTGTAGTAGCAGGAAGTAATGAACTTAAAATCGAACGCGTTTTAAATTACCCCAATCCATTTGTAAATTATACTGAATTTTGGTTCAATCACAACCGTCCATTTGAACCCCTTGAAGTTCAGGTTCAAGTTTTTACAGTTACAGGAAAAGTGGTGTGGTCACGCAACCAAATAATAAATACAGAGGGTTTTCTTTCCAGAGAAATCACTTGGGATGGAAGAGATGATTTTGGTGACCGTATTGGAAAAGGTGTTTATGTTTATAAGTTAACAGTAAAATCTACGTTAACCAATAAGAAAGTTGAAAAATTTGAAAAACTAGTCATCCTATAAAAATTAAATATATATTTGTCCAAAATTTGAAATTTATGAAGCGAATACTGATACCTATGCTACTTTGTTTTGTAGTATTTAACACAACCGCCCAAGAAGAACCCAGAAGAGTAATAACAACAGCTGTACCATTTGTTCTCATTGCAGCCGATGCAAGAGCAGCAGGTATGGCCGATATGGGTGTAGGCACCTCTGCTGATGGATTTTCGCAACAATGGAACCCAGCAAAATATGCTTTTTCAACTTACAAACAGGGTATAGGTGTTACTTATACTCCATACTTAAGTCAACTTGTGAATGATATTTTCCTTGGTAACCTTACTTACTATAACAGACTAAATGAAAGAAGTGCTGTAGCGGCTAGTTTTAGATACTTTAGCTTAGGGGAAATCGAACTTAGAGAAGACGCAATTCAAGAACCCTTAATACAAAGTCCAAATGAACTTACTTTTGATGTCTCTTACTCTTTGAGACTTAGTGAGCGATTCTCAATGGCAGTAGCAGGTCGCTATTTAAGGTCTGATTTAAAATTACAAGTTGCAGATGAAGATGCCTCAGCAGGAAGTTCATTTGCAGTTGATTTAGCAGGTTATTACCAAAGTGAAGAAATACGTTATGATGAATTTGATGGTCGATGGAGAGCCGGTTTTAATATTTCAAACTTAGGTCCCAAAATGAAATATGATGACGTAGGTCAAGAGAACTTCTTGCCAACAAACCTTGCTTTGGGTGGAGGTTTTGATTTTATTTTAGATGCTTTCAATAGAGTGGGAGTAACAGCAGAAGTCAATAAACTACTCGTTCCAACGCCACCCGTGAGAGATAGAGACCCAAACTCACCCACTTTTGGAGAAGTTTTAGAAGGTAAAGATGATGATGTTTCTTTTTTCAAAGGGGTATTTCAATCGTTTGGTGATGCTCCAGATGGTTTTAGCGAAGAATTGAAAGAATTCACTTGGGCTCTTGGAGCAGAATATGCATACCAGGACTCATTTTTCTTAAGAACAGGTTATTTTAATGAAAGTGATGAAAAAGGTTCCAGAAAATTTTTATCACTTGGTGCCGGCTTTAAATACACTTCAATTAATATTGATGTTTCCTACTTGTTTTCAACATCTAAAGTAAGAAGTCCCCTTGAAGGAACACTGCGTTTTGGATTGACATTTAATTTTGGTGATAGTGATTACTATGTGGAATATTAAAACGATAAATACTTAAATTAAATCCCGATTGCTAACTGCAACTCGGGATTTTTTTTCCTTAAATAAATTGAAAAAAATAGAACTACATACCCAACTAAGTGTATTTAAATCCAAGGAATCTTTGCCCTTATTAACTCGAGATTTGATGGAAGCTGCTGAAAAAGCAAGAGAAAAAGCCTATGCACCCTATTCAAACTTTAGAGTGGGGGCTGCATTGCTTCTTGATAATGGAGAGGTTGTCACCGGTAACAATCAAGAAAATGCAGCATATCCATCCGGTTTGTGTGCAGAACGTGTTGCTGTATTTTTTGCAGGATCACAATTTCCTAATACTAAAATTTTACAACTTGTAGTCTCAGCAAGATCTGAAAAGAAAACTTTAAATGTGCCCATTCCTCCATGCGGTGCTTGCAGGCAATCAATTGCAGAATATGAAATAAAACAAAATCATCCCATTGAAATATTTTTTATGGGCGAAACAGGTCAAGTTATTAAAGCAGATTCAATCAAAGTACTACTTCCGTTGCTTTTTGATGGCAATAGCCTCAAATAGTTTATCAGAGATTTTGTTAATATTTTAGAGCCAATAATTTGTAGATCTTGCCAATTTTAAAAGATAGTCACCACTACAAAAACTCCATTTATCTCTTTTGTGTAATTTTTAAGTTGAACACTTTTTTTTATTACTAAGTAAAGTAGTATTTTTGTTCTCTATGTTTTTTTGAAAACAATTGCTAGGTCTTATATTCTAAATAAAAAGATGAAAAAAATCACAAAAAATACATATCTAAATTGGTATGAAGAAATGCTCTTTTGGCGCAAGTTTGAAGACAAACTCGCTCAAGTTTATATTCAGCAGAAAGTGAGAGGATTCCTCCACTTATATAATGGACAAGAAGCGATTCTTGCCGGTTCGCTACATGCTATGGATTTGACAAAAGACAAAATGATTACTGCCTATAGAAACCACGTTCAGCCTATAGGAATGGGGGTGGATCCAAAACGGGTGATGGCAGAACTTTATGGTAAAGCAACTGGAACTTCACAAGGTCTTGGAGGATCAATGCATATATTTTCAAAAGAACACCGCTTTTATGGTGGTCATGGTATTGTGGGTGGTCAAATACCATTAGGTGCAGGTCTTGCTTTTGCAGACAAATATTTCAATAGAGATGCTGTAACCTTAACGTTTCTTGGAGATGGAGCCGCTCGACAAGGTTCACTTCACGAAACCTTAAATATGGCCATGCTTTGGAAACTTCCTGTGGTTTTCTGTGTAGAAAACAACGGCTATGCAATGGGCACTTCTGTTGCAAGAACAGCAAACCACGTTGAAATTTGGAAACTTGGATTGGGCTATGATATGCCATGTGGACCTGTGGATGCAATGAACCCTGTAAAAGTTGCAGAAGCAATGGATGAGGCTATCAAAAGAGCCAGAAAAGGTGACGGACCATCATTTTTGGAATTGAAAACATATCGTTACAGAGGGCACTCTATGAGTGATGCTCAGCTATATAGAACTAAAGAAGAAGTAGAAGAGTATATGAAAATTGACCCCATCACACAAGTATTGGATGTGATCAAAGAAAAAAAATATGCTACAGAAAAGGAAATTAAAACAATCGATCAACGCGTTAAAGAGCGTGTCGCTGAATGTGAAAAATTTGCAGATGAATCACCCTATCCGGAAAAGAATGTCATGTATGACACGGTATATGCACAAGATGATTATCCTTTTTTATCACACAAACCTGAATAATTATGGCAGAAGTAATTAATATGCCAAGACTTAGCGACACTATGGAAGAAGGTGTCGTTGCAAAATGGCTTAAAAAAGTTGGAGATAAAGTTTCAGAAGGGGATATCCTTGCTGAAATTGAAACAGATAAAGCCACCATGGAGTTTGAATCCTTTTATGAAGGAACGCTGCTCCACATTGGTATTCAGGAAGGTGAAACAGCACCTGTAGATACATTGCTGGCCATTCTTGGTGAAGAAGGAGAAGATATTTCTGAGTTGATAAAAAACGAAAAAAACGATTCAAATAAAAAAGAAGAAAAATCAGATAAAAAAGAAACCGACTCAAAATCTGATGCATCTGGAGAAAATAAAAAAGAGAAGGAATCAACCCCCAAAACTCAGGTTCCTAAAGGTGTTGAAGTTATTACCATGCCGCGATTAAGTGATACTATGACTGAAGGAACTGTCGCAAGCTGGTTAAAAAAAGAAGGCGATAAAGTTTCTGAAGGTGATATCCTTGCCGAAATCGAAACAGACAAAGCCACGATGGAGTTTGAATCCTTTTATTCAGGAACGCTACTTAAAATAGGAATACCAGAAGGTGATTCTGCTCCGGTAGATTCCATTTTAGCAATAATTGGTCCCAAGGGTACAGATGTCTCTGGTCTAATTGAAGGACTCAAGTCTGATAATGCAAAAGAGACTAAAGAAGCTGAGCATCAGAAAGAGGACAAAAAAGAAGATACGAAATCAGAGAAGAAAGAAAATAAACCGACTGAAACTTCTCAAAACAAATCACAAACTTCCGGGACTGACCGTCGCATTTTTGCTTCACCACTTGCTAAAAAAATTGCCGAAGAAAGAGGTATCATACTTTCGCAAGTGCAAGGAAGTGGTGAAAACGGCCGAATCGTTAAAAAAGACATTGAAAACTTCCAGCCCGGTTCCGGTGCTCAGGCTTATATGCCGGTGGGTCAAGAGCAATTTGAAGAGGTTAAAAACTCACAAATGCGAAAAACTATTGCCAAACGTTTGGGCGAATCAAAATTCACAGCGCCCCATTATTACCTTACGATTGATTTTTATATGGACAATGCCATTTCGGCAAGGACTGCAATCAATGAGGCCGGTGAGAGCAAGATTTCGTTTAACGATATGATTGTTAAAGCTTGTGCAATAGCTTTACGAAAACACCCAAGGGTCAATACACAATGGACTAATGAAGCCACTATTATTGCAAAACACATCCATATTGGTGTGGCAGTAGCCGTGGAAGATGGATTGGTGGTTCCTGTGCTGAAATTTGCAGACCAGATGAGTTTTGCACAAATTGGGGCAAACGTAAAAGAACTGGCTACAAAAGCACGTGATAAAAAACTAAAGCCTGAAGAAATGGAAGGGAGTACCTTTACTGTGTCAAACCTTGGAATGTTTGGTATCAGGGAGTTTACTTCCATTATAAACCAACCCAATTCGGCCATACTTTCAGTGGGAACCATAGTACAAAAACCGGTTGTTAAAGAGGGTCAGATAGTGGTAGGAAATGTAATGACTGTAACTTTAGCCTGTGATCACAGAACAGTTGACGGGGCAACGGGAGCGGCTTATTTGCAAACTCTAAAAAAATACATGGAAAACCCCATTACAATGTTTGTTTAGAGGTAAAACATGAATTATTAAATCCCGTTTTTACTCAGTAATTAGCGGGATTTTTTTATTTTTAAGGGTTGGGAAATCTTAATCAAATAGCGATATTTATAGAAAAAAGTTTATGAAAAACATTATCATTACGGGTGCCAGTAGGGGGATAGGATATGAGTTAGCTCAGTTATTTGCAAAAAGTGGGCATCGTGTTTTGGCACTTTCGCGAAATGAAAAACCTTGCAGTGAACTCAATATCGAAAACCTCATTTCTTTCTCTTGTGACCTATCAAGTGAAGACCAGATTCTGGCAGCTGTAAAATTTGTAAAAGAAAACTGGTCACAGGTTGATATTCTAATAAACAACTCCGGTTTGCTCATCAACAAACCGTTTGAAAAATTAACAGCACAAGATTTTATGGATGTTTATAATGTCAATGTCTTTGGGCTTGTGGCCATTACGCGGGCAATGCTTCCATTTATGAAAAAGGAGGGCCACGTTGTAAACATAAACAGTATGGGTGGTGTGCAGGGAAGTATGAAGTTTCCCGGACTCGCTGCATACAGTTCAGCAAAAGGTGCCGTAATCACATTAACAGAACTCCTCGCCGAAGAATACAAAGAAACAGGACCCTCTTTCAACGTTCTCGCTTTGGGGGCTGTTCAAACTGAAATGCTTGAAGAAGCATTCCCCGGTTATAAAGCACCACTTTCAGCTAAAGAAATGGCTGCTTATTTGATGGATTTTGCCCTCACCGGAAACAAGTATTACAACGGAAAAATTTTGCAGGTCTCGAGCTCAACACCCTGATATGAGAGAAATTTTGGAAAACTACATCCCCGAACAAGCCGTTGCTGCTACTTTTGAATTGATCAAAAAGAACAACGTCTATCTTCAAATTGTCAATCAACGAGTCACACGCCATGGTGATTACAGAATCTTACCCAACGGGCAACATAAAATAACGGTCAATGCTACAAAAAATAAATACCGCTTTTTTATCACCTTGATTCATGAGATTGCACATTTGGAAGCGTTTGAAATATATGGACGTCGCATAAAACCACATGGACAAGAATGGAAACATACCTTTCAAAAGTTGATGCTCCCTTTTATTCATCCTTCGATTTTCCCTGCTCAAATATTACCATTGATAGCCAAACACTTTAAAAACCCAAAAGCCAGTAGTGATACCGATGCTAAACTTGCTTTGGCGCTTAAATATTACGACCCCGTCAACGATAAAAATTATATCTTTGAAATTCCTGAAGGATCACTTTTTAAAATCTACAACGGAAAAGTTTTTAGAAAAGGTGCCAAACGTGTAAAACGAATTGAGGGTGTTGAAGTAGCAACAGGAAAAATGTATTTATTCAATCCCAATGCTGAGGTTGAATTTCTCAGTGAAAAGGCTAATTAAAAAAAAAGGGTTTTGAAAAACAAAAACTATTTTGCAGTGCTTATGGCAGGAGGAATCGGTTCCCGGTTTTGGCCGGTGAGCACAGAGGAATTCCCCAAACAATTTCACGACCTTTTGGGCAGTGGTGACACTTTAATTCAAAAAACCTTCAAGCGGTTGCAAGGGATAGTTCCCACAGAAAACATCTTGATTTTAACTAATGAACGCTATAAAAATCTGGTTTTGGAACAACTTCAGGAGGTTAAAGAAAATCAGTTGATTCTGGAGCCGGCAATGCGTAATACCGCTCCTTGTATTTTACTTTCAGCATTAAAAATACAAAAGCAAAACCCGGATGCTGTGATGCTTGTGGCGCCTAGTGACCACTGGATTGAAGATGAAAATGCCTTTCAAAAAGACATCAGATCGGCTTTTGAAAATTGCAGAGAAAATGATGTACTGATGACTTTAGGCATTCAACCCACGTTTCCCAATACCGGTTATGGATATATTGAATATGAAAAATCGAATGAAGAAATAAAAAAAGTCATTCGCTTTACTGAAAAACCGGATTACGCTACAGCGAAAACCTTTTTAACCGCCGGAAACTTTATGTGGAATGCCGGTATTTTTGTATGGAGTGTCACAAGCATTGTTAAGGCTTTTGAGAAACTGGCACCACAAATGCACCAATTATTTAATTCGGGTATATCAGATTTCAATACAGCAAATGAAGAAATTTTTATCAAAAAAAAATACCCTTCAGCACAAAATATTTCGATTGATTATGCCATCCTTGAAAAAGCAACAAATGTGTATATGCTCCCCGTGACTTTCGATTGGAATGATTTAGGAACCTGGGGTTCATTGCACGAAAAATTGCAAAAAGATGAACAAAATAATGCTGTAGTAAGAGCCAGGACACATCTCATCGATTCAAAAAACAATATCATTCAAACAGATTCCGATAAAATTATAGTGATTAGTAATTTAAGTAATTTTATTATCGTTGATAAAGGAAAAACACTTATAATTGTACCCAAAGAAAAAGAGCAGGACATCAAACAAATTCAAGAAATTGCTAAGAAAAAGTTTATTTAAAGTAGATTCTTTATGGAAACAAATGAAGAAGTTAACCCAGACAAATTAAAGAAAAGTGCCAAAGGTACTTTTGAGGAAGTTAAATCTTTCCTTTCCGGACTTTTAGATGTAAGACAGGATACTGACAAAGAGGAAACGGTTGAATCTGTGAAAAAGGAAATTTCTTTTAAAGGACACAACGCCTGGATTTTGATTTTCTCGATATTTGTAGCCTCTATTGGCTTGAATATAAGTAGTACAGCAGTTGTAATTGGAGCGATGTTAATTTCTCCGCTTATGGGTCCTATTGTGGGTGTGGGTCTTTCGGTGGCCATTAATGATATAGATACGCTAAAACGTTCTTTGGTGAATCTAGGTGTTATGATTGGATTGAGTGTCCTTACCGCTTATCTGTATTTTTTACTCTCTCCTTTAACTAAATTAACACCCGAGCTTGAAGCGCGAACCTACCCCACCATTTTAGATGTTTTGATAGCTATTTTTGGTGGATTGGCACTCATAGTTGCTAAAACCAAAAAAGGAACGATGCCTAGTGTGATTTATGGAGTTGCGATTGCTACAGCTCTTATGCCGCCTTTGTGTACTGCAGGTTATGGTCTTGCTGTGGGTAATTTTGAATACTTTGGTGGGGCATTTTATTTGTTCACTATAAACTCAATTTTTATAGCACTCTCCGCTTTTGTGGTTTCCAAATTACTTGGCTTCCCTTTAGTAAAATATGCCAATTCCAAAAGAAGAAAGCGCATTGCTCAAATAGCTACAACCATAGCTCTCGTAGTTATGATTCCTAGTACACTCTTGTTTTGGAAATTATTAAAGCAAGAGATTTTTATTAGTAATACAGATGTTTTTGTAACTGAAAATATATTATATGATAACGCTTATTTAATAAGATATGAGGGGGATTATGAGACAAAAACAATTACAGCTTATATGGGAGGAGAAATTATACCTGAACCCGTTATTAATACCTGGCGCACAAAATTGATGAATGATAAAAATTTGAGTGATGTAGATCTTATCGTAAGACAAGGTCGGGACGATGGTGATGTTTCTGCAACAGATTTTGTTTCATTATCAGACAGATATTCGCGAGCTGTTGAAAGTCTGGAATCCCGAGATACAAAAATTAGAACTCTTGAAAAGCAATTGAGTGATTTAACAACAGGCAAAATTCCATTTGAAGAATTGATTGAAGAAGTGAAAATTAATTATTCAGAATTAAACACCATTTCGTTTTCAAATACATTAACGTCAAATTTTGAGTCTATTGACACAATACCTGTTTTTACAGTTGAATGGGATGGGAGTGTTTCCAGACAGCTGAGAAATGCAAACAACGAGAAATTAAAAAATTGGCTTTCTTTCAAGCTAGGTAAAGAAAATGTAGAAGTTATTGAAAGTAATTAGCTTTTTTCAGCTTCATTATTTTGAGCAACCCTTATTTTTTTAAACAGGTCTGAAGAGTAAACAAACTCTGTAACAGCCTCATTATCGGTTTTAAATATTTGTGTTTTATCACCCTTCCAAACCAAATGACCCTCTTTTAAAAAGATAATGGTTTCACCAATTTCCATAACAGAATTCATATCATGAGTATTTACTACTGTGGTGATGTCATATTCTTGCGTTATTTCCTGAATAAGGTTGTCTATCACAGTTGCTGTTCTTGGGTCTAGCCCGGAATTGGGTTCATCACAAAATAAATAATTGGGATTGTTAACAATAGCCCTGGCAATGGCCACCCTTTTTTGCATCCCACCCGAAATCTCGGCTGGTAATTTTTTGTTGACATTAACCAAATTCACTCGTTTTAAAACCTCGTTTACACGGTCTAACATCTCGCTTTTTGGTTTTTTACTAATCATTTGCAACGGAAATAGTACATTTTCTTCAATGTTCATAGAATCAAATAATGCACCCCCTTGAAAAAGCATTCCCATCTGTTGTCGCAAATCACTCTTTTCGTCCTTATCCATATCCTGTATGGCTTTATTACCATAGATAATTTTACCTTTTTCGGGCGTAAAAAGACCCAAAAGGCATTTCATAAAAACGGTTTTACCGCTTCCGCTTTGTCCAATGATAATATTGGTTTTTCCTTTTTCGAAGGTTGTAGAAATTCCTTTTAGAACTTCTTCATCACCAAAACTTTTATGTAAATCTTCAACTTTGATCATTAACTAAGAAGCATTTGGGTTATAATAAAGTTTGCTAAAATAATGAGTACACTGGTCCAAACAAAGGAATTTGTACTTGCTTTCCCCACTTCAAGAGCTCCGCCATTCATATAATATCCTTGCCAGGAAGGTACTGTTGCCAGTATAAATGCAAATACAAATGTTTTTAAGAAAGCATAAACAATATGAAAAGGTACAAAATCTTCCTGAAGCCCCGAGGCAAAATCAGAAGCACTAGAAAAACCTCCATATACAGCAGCAATCCAGCCACCTGCAATGCCCACTGTCATAGAAATTACAATGATGAATGGAAAAAATAAAAGTGCAATGATTTTTGGAAAAACAAGATAATTCAGCGAATTGATGCCCATCACCTCGAGTGCATCAATTTGTTCTGTAACCCTCATAGAACCAATGCTTGAAGTGATAAATGAACCCACTTTTCCGGCCATGATGATAGAAATAAATGTGGGAGCAAATTCCAATAAAACAGATTGTCTGGTAGCAAACCCAATCAAACTCTTTGGCACCAGTGGATTGTCCATGTTGAGTGCAGTTTGAATTGCGATAACACTCCCAACAAAAAAAGAAATAAAAACAACTATACCCAAGGAGTTGATAATTAAGTCATTAATCTCTTTAAAAATAAGGTTTTTAAGAACAGATGTTTTTGTGGGTCTGCTAAAGACCTGCCTTAGCATCATAAAATAAGAACCAATATCTTGAATGTATTTCATTGAATATAATAACAAATAATTTATAGAAACCTTTCAAGCTATTTACTCTGATTTAATATCCAACTCGAAACCAACCTAAATAATTCTTCTGTTGTCAAGCCTAAAACCTGAAACTTGAAACTTGAAACTTGAAACAATTTCACCTTGCTAAAGTAACAAAAATATTTTGTCGGGATTTAACTATTAAGTAAACTTTAGTTTAAAGAGGTGTTGTATTTTTGCCATACAATTTATTTCAACTATGAACAAGCAACTAACTTTTAGTACTCTATTTTTTTTAGCTCTTAGTTTAAGCTTTGCACAAGAGGTACAAAAAAAAACATTAAATACAAATGTAGTTTCACAGCCCGCACTCGTTGTTGGAATTTTAGTTGATCAAATGCGGTATGATTACCTCTCACGCTATTACCATCGGTATGGTGAAGGTGGTTTTAAAAGATTAATGAACGACGGTTTTGAATTTAAAAACAACCATTTCAATTACATACCCACATATACCGGCCCGGGGCATGCTTCAGTATTTACAGGAACCTATCCTGCAATTCACGGTGTAATTGCAAACGACTGGTATGATAAAGAAATAAAAAGAAGCGTCTATTGTGTTGAGGATGAAAATGTCGCGCCTATAGGAACAGAACATAAAGCCGGGAGAATGTCGCCCCACCGAATGAAAACCACCTCCATTACCGATCAACTCAGGCTTCACACCCAGCAAAAAGCAAAAGTCATTGGACTTTCATTAAAAGATCGGGGAGCTATCCTTCCGGCAGGTCACAGCGGTACAGCATATTGGTTTCACGGAAAAGAGGAAGGAAACTGGATTAGTAGTTCGTTTTATATGGAGCAACTCCCGCTATGGGTACAACAATTTAATGATTCGGGTGTAGCTGAAAGTTATTTAAATGACACCTGGAACACGCTATATCCCATTGAAACCTATTTTGAAAGTGGACCCGATTTGTCCCCTTATGAAGATCGATTCAGAGGTATGGAAAATTCAGTCTTTCCTTATAACCTGATAACACTCGCCCCTAATAACGGAAATTATGATATCATCAAGGAAACTGCTTTTGGCAACAACATCACTACAGATTTTGCCATCGCAGCCATAGAAGGAGAAAATTTGGGTAAAAACAACACTACAGATTTCCTTGCCATAAGCTATTCCAGCCCCGATTATATTGGACATACTTTTGGTGTTAACTCTGTTGAGGTTCAGGATAATTATCTCAGACTTGATAAAGAAATTGAACGTTTATTAGTTTATTTGGATTCAGAGATTGGAAAAGGAAATTATACCGTTTTTCTTACAGCAGACCACGGTGCGGTTCACAATCCCGGTTATTTGCAATCTCAAAACATTCCTGCAGGTTTTTTTGATCGCTCTGCCTTGCAAACAAAACTAAAGGAATTTTCAATCGCCACTTTTTCTGTGGATGTTATTGAAAGGGTGCAAAGCAATCAGGTTTTTTTAAATAAAGAAGCCCTGAAAGCTAAAAATTTAGCATCAGATTTTGTTCAGCAAACCCTAGCAGACTTTATATTGAGTTACTCTCAAATTGATAAAGTTTATACCAGAAAACAATTAGAAGGCACTTCATATACCCGTGACACCGGCTACTTGGTTCAAAATGGTTTTAATCAAAAGCGCAGTGGTGATGTGGTATATGTATTAGATCCTGCAGTCATTTCTACCTGGTATGAGAGGGGAGGAACTACACACGGCAGTGGCTTCACTTATGATACCCACGTGCCACTCATTTTTTATGGCAACAGTATCAAAAAAGGCCATACCTATCAAAAATCTGAAATCACAGACATTGCTCCCACACTTTCAGCATTGCTGGGCATTGCAAGACCCAATGGTGCTACCGGGAGGGTATTGACAGAGTTGTTTGAGTGATTTGCCTGAAACTTTTGTGATTTTTTTTATATTGTACCCATATTCAATTAAAATTATGAAAAAAATTACATTCCTTATGGGCATTTTTATTTGTTCCATAGTATCTTCACAAACAATACAAGATAATCTTTTGCTCCATTATCCATTTAATGGTAATACACAGGACATGAGCGGAAATGAATATCATGCCCAAGAGATTGGTGTAACTTATGTTGATGATAGGCATGGAAATCAGGAATCTGCAATATATTTCAATGGAATTAATAATTACATTAACCTACCTAATGTTCCCGAATTAAAGCCTGATTTGCCGGTTACGTTTTCTTTTTGGGTGAAATATGCAAGTATGGCATCTTCCGACAGGGAATTATTTAACACCTCTTTTGAGGAAGACAAAAATACCGGTATTTTTTTTAATAGCACGGAGATTACAGCTCAGTATTCAATTAGCTTTGGAGATGGCTCAGCAAATTATACCCCAGCTACTAGAAGAACCTATACTTCTAATTCTACTATAGAATTGAATGAATGGGTAAATATCATCGCAGTTGTACAATCATCGACAAATATGCAAATTTACGTCAATTGTGAAGAAACAGGAGGTAATTATTCAGGTACAGGAGGCGATTTACAATATTCCATTTTACCTGGGTCGATAGGAAGACATGATAGGATTATGGGTTATCCTGCAAGTTATTTCAAAGGGTCTTTAGATGATTTTATGTATTGGGACAGAGTTTTGAACGAGTCTGAAATTTTAAAAATATGTGATGACAGGCTAGCTATTGAAGATAATCTGTTAAAACCAGATGATTTGTGGATTTACCCCAATCCTTCAAATGGGATTATTCATATAATTATGAAGGGTGATGTTGAATTTGATTTTATTCAGATAAGTGATGCTATGGGCAAAGAAGTATTTAATAGTAATTTTGAAGATATTATTGATATTGGATTTCTAAAATCTGGAATTTATATATTCAAAGTTTATAATTCAGATATAACTATAACAAAAAAAATAATCTTAGAATAATTAAAATAGTTTTCTCTTAATATTAGTCCAACGCAGGTTTCTTATAAATTTTCCTTGTTCCTGTGAAACAAGAAAGGTTTTGTTTTTTTCTTTAGCCGAATAATACCCTTTTAGATAATCAAAAAATAATCCCGGTCGATTCCTTAAAATACATGCTTTCAATGAAGCTATCAAAGTTAAAACAATTCCATATCTCAGCTTATATAAAGTTTCACCTTGTTTATAACGAGCTGATTTGTTGTATTTTTGGCCTGTTACTTTTAAATGTTTAACTTTTAAATTTTCATTAATTATAACATCCCATTGAAAAAATTTAGCTAAAAGGACATCTACTGTATCCCATCCAATAGATTTTTTAAGTCCATCTATTGATTTAAAACATGCTTTATTATAGGCTTTAATTGGGCCTCTTAAATGATCTTTACTTGAGATGTTTTCATAAATCCATTTTTTATTTTTTTCAATGAATAGCAATCCCCCCGCCATTCCACATTTGGGATTTTCGTTAAAAATTTCGGCAATTTTTTTGAGATAGTTTTCAGGAAAAATCAAATCGGCATCAAATTTACAGATGATGTCATAATCGTCATCCAAGGTTTCAAATCCTTTGTAAAATGCATTGACGACCTTACTGCCGGGAAGGTGTTTATCTTCAGAAGTTGTTTTGACCAATCGAATAAAAGGAAACTTCTCAGCATAGCTTGAAACCACTTTTGCAGTAGCGTCTGTGGAATGATCATCAACAACCACAAGTTGCTTCGGAAGCAGCGTTTGATTTAAAAGCGACTCTATTGTTTGACTTATAAAAGCCTCCTCATTATGCGCCGGAATGATAATATAAAAATTCACAAATCCTATTTTATTCGCTCAGCATATACAAGATAATATCTTTTGGTAAAAAGCCGTAAAAATGGCCGCACACCGATTTTATTAACGGGATTGGTAAACATTATTTTACGCTTAATTTCCCAACCCGATTTTTCCAAAAGCCAGTCAAACTGCCAAGGTTCAAATTCGTGATAATGCCTATCCCATTTGTCAGATTTACTGCGGTAAGCCGGGGCAAACCACAAGCGAAGTGGCACTGAAGCAACGAGTTTAGGAGCTTTGATTTCTTTTAAAATATTGTAAGGAGCGATGAGGTGTTCAAAGATTTCAAAAGCAGTAACCACTTCAGCATCTGACTGCTCAACGGAAGAAAAGTTTTCATCGAGGTCTTCTCCTTGGGTGTTTTTAACTTGATAACCGTTTTGAATCATGATTTCTGAAAAGGGATTTTCAACCCCCAAGTCCAAAATTTTAGAATTTGACGGAATGACCTCTTTTAAAAAATCAAGGGTTATGTTGTAGCGCTTCTTAGGATACTTCCCTTCATACATAAATTAAAACTTGTAAACCACTGCATTGATATTCATCCCAGCACCCACACTCGCAAAAATGACATGATCACCCTTTTCAATTTTGTGACCTTCCATTTTATTTCGATATACCAAGTCCAACAGCGTGGGAATGGTTGCAACACTGCTGTTGCCCAGTTCGCCAATGCTCATTGGCATAATGCCTTCAGGCATTTCCATATCATAAAGTTTGTAGAATCGCTGGCAAATGGCTTCATCCATCTTTTCATTGGCCTGATGGATAAATATTTTTTTGATTTCTTTGATGTCAACACCACTTTTGTCCAAACATCCTTTCATGGCAAGAGGAACATTAGTCAGTGCAAAATTATACACTTTCCTTCCATACATTTTTATGTATCTAATTTTGTCATTTTGCTCTTGGTGATTACTTCTGTCAAAATAAATAAAATGGGCTTCATCTCTTGTAAAAGTAACAGTGTCATGTGCTATGATTCCTCCTTTTCCATCTACTTTTTGGAGAATAACGGCACCGGCACCATCACTGTATATCATAGAGTCCCTATCGTGTGGGTCAATCACTCTCGATAAAGCTTCAGCTCCAATCACTAAACAGGTTTTTGCCATTCCTGCCTTTATAAAAGCATTTGCTTGAATTACACCTTCAAGCCACCCCGGGCAGCCAAAAAGGACATCATACCCAACACATCTGGGGTTTTCTATTTGCAATAAATGCTTGACCCTCGATGCCAAACTTGGAACCGTATCACTCTGATTGGAACCATATTTTACATCCCCATAGTTATGTGCAACTATAAGATAGTCAATGGTTTCAGGGTCTATTTTTGCTGCTGTAATTGCTTTTTCAGCTGCAAAAAAAGCAATGTCAGTTGTTACCAGGTTTTTTTCAATGTAACGTCTGGCTTTTATACCGGTAATAGCCTTAAATTTTTCAATAATTATAGGATTGGGGTCCTTAATTTCAGAGCCGTCTTCATTTAAAAATCGGTTGGAAATAAATGATTCATTTGTTGCAATGGTATCGGGGATATAGCTTCCTATTCCCGTTATTTTTACGGATGCTTCCATAGGATTTTAATTTTTTGGAAAGGTACTAATTTATCAACAAAATGTATTAAACTTCAACAATAATTAGCAAAGATTATCAGATTCAAAATATATAAGTGATTCATTATCAGATTCAAAAAAAATAGCCTGCTTTTTATACATATTATAAAAATGCAGGCTTATAAAAATGATAGTCACTTAAAGTTAAGCTTCCATATATTCTTCAATGGGAGCACAGGTACAGATTAAATTTCTGTCACCATACGCTTCATCTACACGTCTGCAACTGGGCCAGAATTTATTATCTGAAACATAGTCTAGCGGAAATGCCGCCTGTTGTCTGGTGTAAGGGAAATCCCATTCATCTGTTGTTAGCATTTTCAATGTATGAGGCGCATTTTTCAAAACATTGTTCAAGTTATCTGAAGTCACTTCATCAATTTCTTTTTTAATAGAAATCATGGCATCACAAAAACGGTCTAATTCAGCTTTACTTTCACTTTCGGTGGGCTCAATCATCAATGTACCGGCAACAGGAAAAGAAACTGTGGGTGCATGGAATCCATAATCCATCAATCGCTTGGCAATATCAACGACTTCAATTCCATTTTGTTTAAACGCCCGGCAATCCAAAATCATTTCGTGTGCTGCTCTGCCGTTTTCTCCTGTATAAAGTGTTTCATAATGTCCTTTTAAACGCTCTTTCATATAGTTGGCATTTAAAATGGCATACTCCGTGGCTTTTTTAAGACCTCTCACACCTAGCATTCTGATGTAAGCATAAGAGATCAAACAAACCAATGATGAGCCATAAGGAGCTGCTGAAATAGCAGTAATAGCTTTTTCTCCCCCTGTTTTAATGACCGGATTTCCGGGCAGGAAAGGGGCGAGTTGAGGTGCTACGCAAATGGGTCCCACACCCGGACCGCCGCCACCGTGTGGAATCGCAAATGTTTTATGTAAATTCAAGTGACAAACGTCTGCACCAATGGCCCCGGGATTGGTCAGTCCCACCTGGGCATTCATATTGGCCCCGTCCATATAGACTTGACCGCCATTGTCGTGAATGATTTGTGTTACTTCTTTAATAGCCGATTCATACACACCGTGTGTTGATGGGTAGGTCACCATCAAACAAGAAAGATTGTCTTTATACATTTCAGCTTTTTCTCTTAAATCGTCCACATCAATATTCCCTTCTTCGGTAGATTTTGTGACAACGACTTTCATTCCCGCCATTACTGCCGATGCCGGATTGGTACCGTGTGCCGAACTCGGAATCAAACAGACAGTCCGGTGGTAATCACCACGCGATTCATGATAAGCCCTGATGACCATCAAACCTGCAAACTCACCTTGGGCTCCTGAGTTGGGTTGAAGCGATGTCGCAGCAAAACCGGTGATTTCAGTTAAATAATCTTCCAGGTTTTTTAATACAGTTTGATAGCCTTCTGCTTGTTCAACAGGGACAAACGGATGCATCGTCCCCCATTGAGGATCACTCAACGGAAGCATTTCTGCTGCAGCATTTAATTTCATAGTACAACTCCCCAAAGCAATCATTGAGTGGTTCAACGACAAATCTTTGCGCTCCAGTTTTTTGATGTAGCGCATCATATCTGTTTCAGACTGATAGGTATTGAATACTTCGTGGGTTAAGAAATCGGTTTTTCTGATGACGGTTTCCGGGATAGCGTTGCCTTCGGTTAAAGTTTCAATTTCAAATGCTTGTTGAGAGGTCGCTTTTGCGAAAATGGCAATGATTTGATTGACATCTTCATTGGTAGTGGTTTCGTTCACCGAAATAACAACAGTTTCAGAATCAGGATAGTAAAAGTTGACTTCGTTTTCTTCTGCGATGGTTCTTACTTTTTCGGCGTCAGCCTTCAACTGAATGGTATCAAAATATGTAACATTAGTTTGTTTTATGCCTAGTTTTTCCATTGCTTTTGCAGTGGTCAAAGCAGTGTTGTGCACTTTATCGGCAATATACTTCAACCCTCTTGGACCATGATAAACGGCATACATTCCTGCCATCACTGCCAATAAAACTTGTGCAGTACAGATATTTGAAGTCGCGCGGTCACGTTTGATGTGTTGCTCACGAGTTTGTAAGGCCATACGCAGGGCGCGGTTCCCGTCAGTATCTTTTGTTACCCCGATAATTCTTCCGGGGATGTCACGTTTGTAAGCTTCTTTAGTCGCAAAAAAGGCAGCATGGGGACCGCCATAGCCCATAGGAATACCAAAACGTTGAGTGGTTCCCACAACCACATCAACACCCATTTCGCCCGGAGCTTTTAATTTTAACAGGCTTAAAATATCTGCAGCAACGGCCACTTTAATAAAAGCTGATTTTGCTTTTTCGATAAAATCGGCATAGTCATAGACCATCCCGCTTTTACCGGGGTATTGTAACAAACAGCCAAAAAAGTCTGTTGAAAAATCAAAATCCTTGTGACTTCCAATAACGAGTTCAATTCCAATTGGGATTGCTCTGGTTTTTAAAAGTGAAATAGTTTGCGGTAACACTTCGTCAGAAACAAAAAACTTCACTACACCATCCTTTTGCTGTTGACGGTCACGCACAGCATAAAGTAATGCCATGGCTTCTGCGGCAGCGGTAGATTCATCAAGGAGGGAGGCGTTTGCCAATTCCATTTTAGTGAGATCAGTAATCATTGTTTGGAAATTCAAAAGAGCTTCCAGACGGCCTTGGGCAATTTCTGCCTGATAAGGGGTATAGGCGGTGTACCAGCCCGGGTTTTCAAGTATATTACGCTGAATAACGGGAGGTAAAATGGTATTGTGGTAGCCCAGACCAATATAGGTCTTGAAAACGTTGTTTTTATTTGCCAAATCGCCAATGTGTGCTAAGTATTCCTGCTCAGAAAGGGCGCGAGGCAAATTCATTTCTTTTTTGAGAATAATATCGTCGGGGACGGTTTCATAGATGAGTTTGTCAATAGAATCAACACCTATGGTTTGAAGCATATCTGCAAGGTCGTGTTTTCTTGGTCCAATGTGCCTTAATGCGAAAGAATCTGTGTTCATCAACGAGGGTTTTTAGGAGTACAAAATTACAATATAAAAGTTGATTTTTTAGATTGAAAAGGCTTAGAATTGCGTTAATTTTTCAACTAAAACAGTAGGTTATGAACAAGATACCTACTTTTGTTTTATGAAAGTTTTCAAGATTGTTTTCAACTTCTATATCCAAAGCAGTATACACGTTGCAATAGCTATCGTGGCATTGATGCTGCTTTCCGGTATGTACTTAAACATCCCGCCAGATTTTTATCTTTCAGGTTTTGTCTTTTGTGCTGCTATAAGTGGGTACAATTTTGTAAAATATGCCGGTATTGCAAAATGGTATCATCGCCGATTGACAACAAGTTTGAAAACCATTCAGATTTTGTCTCTGTTTTCATTTTTTGTGATGTTTTTTTTCTTTTGGCATTTACCGGTTTCTGTAAAGATTTTCGCTGTGATTACAGGGCTTTTGACGTTGCTGTATGCTGTTCCGCTAAAGCGAAAGTGGAAAAACTTCCGTTCCATTCCCGGAATGAAATTGCTTTTAATTGCACTCGTTTTAATATTGACAACGGTTTTAATGCCGGCTTTTTATAATGAAAGTGGGTTGGGTTTACCGGTACTTATTTTGTGTTTCCTTCGGTTTTTTTGGGTGCTTGTGTTGATACTTCCTTTTGAAATAAGAGATCTACAGGTAGATAACATTTCGTTGGGAACAATTCCGCAACAGCTGGGGATTTTTAAAACCAAAATCTTTGGGATTATTTTGTTGGTATTGTTGGCTTTCGCCGAAATTTATTTCAATACAATTTTTGCTAATTCTCTTTGGGTTGTGTTGTTAGTGGTTTTAGTAACGGGGCTTGCCTTATGGTACAGTAAGGAAAAACAATCGTTTTATTATACCGCATTTTGGGTGGAAGGGATTCCCATTGTCTGGTTGAAAATGGAGCTGGTTTTTTAGGAATTGGAAGCAGTATCTGCTAATTGTTCTTTCATTTTTGCTTTTTGCTGCGCTGTTAATGAATAAAGGTTAGCTGATTTAAAAAGTTGAGTAAGCTTTTTGTTTTTTACGGCATACCCATGACAGAGTTTGCAATATACATTGTGAATTTTATAGGAAAGCTTTTCAAAAAAACTAGCCTCCCCATATTGCGCCTTGTCTATTCGGTGCGCGGCCTCTTCACAGCTTATGAATAATTTATTTTTCATTTTAAATACCTATTAAAGGATTTAATTTTTAAACCAGTCATCATTTAAACATTGCATCAATTGCACCCTGGCACGGTGAATAATCACCCAAAGGTTGGACGCAGTAATGCCGTGTTCCTTACAAATGGTTTCGGTTTCTTGTTCCAAAATGGTTTTCTTTTTAAAAATTTCTGCCTGTTTTACCGGGAGTTGTTCTAAGCAAATTTCAATGGCAAGGCCCAATTCTTTGTTTTCGAAGTTGGATTCTGCGTTGAGAGAATTCCTATCTTCTATTTTTTCCTCGAGCCAGTCACCCTCCTGGTCTGAGGCACTGCTGAAATCCATACGCACTTCAGCTTGTCCTTTCTTGGAGTTGGTTTTTCTGTATTGGTCAATGATTTTTCTTTTCAATATGGAAATTAGCCAGGTTCTTTCTGTGGCTTCACCCTTAAAGTTTTTCATTGCTTTTAAACCGGAAACAAAAGTTTCCTGAACTAATTCTTCAGCGGTGTAAGAATCATTTACACGGGTTATAGCATAATTAAACAGGTAATCAGCATAGCGATCTACCCATTGAGTAGTGTCTATTTTGTGTTTTAACGGTTCCACAGCTTTTTTTGTAAATGTAAAAAAATTAGTCTTAACTAAATATTAAAAATTTAATCAAAAACCAATTAGTCTTTTTGCAGTAGTCCCGCCCGTTTCAACAAATACTTCGGGTTGGGCTCTTTTCCGCGAAAGCGTTTATACAAGACCATAGGATGTTCTGTACCGCCTTTGGAAAGGACATGTTCCTTGAACTTGGCTGCGACTTCCATGTCAAATATCCCTTTTTCCAGAAAGTAAGCAAAAGCATCTGCATCGAGCACTTCGGCCCATTTGTATGAATAATACCCGGAAGAATAGCCACCTTGGAAAATATGTGAAAACGAGGTGCTCATACAGTTTTCAGCAACATCAGGATAAAAATTGGTGCCTTCAAAAGCTTCTTGTTCTTTCGCTTTTACATCAGTGATTTCTGATGGGTTGCTGCCATGCCAGGCCATATCAAGCAAGCCAAAACTTAGCTGTCGCAAGGTTTGCATCCCTTCCATAAAGGTGGAAGAGGCTTTGATTTTTTCAATAAATTCCATCGGGATGGTTTCGCCGGTTTCATAGTGTTTGGCAAAGAGTTCCAACGCTTCCTTTTCATAGCACCAGTTTTCCATCACCTGGCTGGGCAATTCCACAAAATCCCAAAAGACTCCCGTTCCCGAAAGACTAGGGTAGGTGGTGTTTGCCAGCATTCCATGCAAAGCGTGTCCAAACTCGTGGAATAGGGTGGTTACTTCGTTGAAGGTTAGGAGAGAGGGTTTCGAGATCCCCGCCTTCGCGGGGATTGGTTTTGTAAAATTACAAACGATAGAAATATGCGGACGCTCATTTTTCCCACCTTTTACATATTGCGGTTTGTAGGAAGTCATCCAGGCACCGTTGCGCTTGCCGGGCCTCGGGTGGAAATCGGCGTAAAAAATAGCGACATCGAGACCCTTGGAATCGCTTACGCGAAAGGTTTTCACATCTTCATGATAGTTGTCTATGTCAAAAACTTCGGTAAATTTTAGGTCAAACAATCGTTCGGCTATGGTAAATGCACCGTCGATGACATTTTCAAGTTTGAAATAAGGTTTTAGCTTTTCGTCATCGAGGTCAAAACGCTCTTGTTTCAATTTTTCAGTGTAATAAGCGCTGTCCCATTTTTCTAGCTTTTCGATTCCATTGGTTTTTTTCGCAAAAGCCGAAAGTTCTTCAAATTCCCGTTTTGCTGCCGGTTTTGCTTTTTCCAGTAATTCTTCAAGGAAATTTTCCACTTTTTGAGGTGATTGTGCCATGCGTTCTTCCAAAACAAAATGAGCGTGGGTTTTATACCCTAATAATTGAGCTCTTTCATGACGCAGCTTCACAATTTGCAACACATTTTCCTGATTGTCAAGTGCATTATTTTGAAATCCTTTAGCGCCAAAGGCTATGGCGAGTTTTTTACGCAGTTCACGATTGTCTGCATAGGTCATAAACGGAATGTAACTAGGGTATTGCAACGTGATGACCCAGCCTTTTTTTTTCATTTCCTCTGCGGTTTGTGCGGCGGCTTCTTTGGCGTGATCCGGCAGGCCGCTTAGGTCTTTTTCATCAGTGATGTGGAGGGTGTATTTGTTGGTTTCGGCGAGGACGTTTTCGCCAAAAGTGAGTTTGAGTTTGGCGAGTTGTTTATCGATGTCGCGAAGTTGTTGTTTTTTCTTTTCGGGCAGGTTGGCACCGTTGCGGGAAAAGCTTTTGTATTTTTTATCGAGCAGGGTTTCTTGCTCAGGGGTGAGGGTGATTTTGGTTTTTGTTTTCGTAAACCGTTTTTACCCTTTTGAACAAGGCTTCGTTCAAGGTTATATCGTTCCCAAACTCTGATAGCAATGGCGAAACTTCCTGCGCAATTGCCTGGATTTCATCATTGGTCTCGGCCGAATTGAGATTGAAAAAAACACTCGAAATGCGGTCTAACTGCTGCCCAGCAAATTCCAGTGCTTCGATAGTATTTTCAAAAGCGGGCGCATCTTCATTTGTAGTGATAGCATCTATTTCAGCTTTTGCATCTGCAATGGCTTGCTCAAAAGCGGGTTTGAAATGTTCGTTTTTTATTTTGGAAAATGGGGCAACATCAAAAGGAAGCAATAACGGATTTTGTTTTGGCATTGTTTTTATTTTTTAACAATACAAAGTTACAAAGCAGGTTTAGTTTTATGTTTAAAGTTTTGGTAAAATAAACTTCTGAGTCCTGAAGTCTCAAGATTAATCCCTGAGAGGGCTGGAAATATTTTTTATCAATTTAATAAGGAATTTACTTTTTCATCTTCCCTGCCTTCTCCAAAACAGCCATCTTCAATCCTTCTTTATAAGCCAAAATTTTATCCAAAACACATTTGTCTGCACTGCCAATGATTTGCGCTGCAAGAATACCGGCATTTTTAGCGCCGTTTAAAGCAACAGTGGCTACAGGAACGCCACCCGGCATTTGTAGAATGGAAAGTATGGAATCCCAACCATCAATGGAATTGCTTGATTTTACAGGCACACCAATTACCGGCAACGGACTCATAGCAGCAACCATCCCCGGAAGATGCGCGGCACCACCGGCACCGGCTATAATCACGGCAATGCCTCTTTTATGGGCATTGGTGCTGAAATCTACTAATTTCTCAGGAGTGCGGTGTGCAGAGACGATGTCCACTTCCACTTCGATGTCAAATCCTTTGAGGATTTCGATGGCTTCCTGCATGACGGGCAGGTCGCTGTCGCTTCCCATGACGATGGCTACTTTTTTCATAAAATTCCAAATTTTAAAATTCCAAATTCCAAAAATTGTAACTGGAATCTATTTGTGTTTTGATTTATTTGCTTATTACTTCAATACTATTTTTTACTTCTTCTGCAATCTTCCTCGCTTCATTGATGTCTTCATTCACAATAGTCACATGTCCCATTTTTCTGAATGGTCTGGTTTCTTTTTTTCCGTAAATGTGGGGTGTGACACCCGGCATCGCCATAATTTTTTCAATATTTTTATAAATGACTTGACCGGTGTGGCCTTCAGCGCCCACGAGATTAACCATGATACCGGCGAGTTTACTGTCTGTTTTACCTAATGGCAAATCTAAAATAGCTCTAAGGTGCTGCTCAAACTGATTGGTATAGCTGGCTTCAATGCTGTAATGCCCGCTGTTGTGAGGCCTGGGGGCGACTTCGTTGACGATGATGTCGTCGTCTTCAGTTTGGAAGAGTTCGACGGCGAGAAGCCCAACGTGTTCCATCGCTTTGGAAACTTTCATAGCCACTTCACTGGCCTTTTCCGCGACAGCGTCATCAATTCGTGCCGGACAAATTACATATTCCACCTGATTGGCAGTGGGGTGAAATTCCATTTCGACCACAGGATAGGTTTTGATTTCGCCCGAAACAGAACGAGCCACAATGACCGCCAATTCATTTTTAAACGGAATGAGTTTTTCTGCAATACATTCACCTTCAGGCAACGGAATCAAATCTTCGGCGTCACGAATGATGCTCACCCCTTTTCCGTCATAGCCGCCGGTGGCACTTTTCCAGACAAAAGGGTAGTGGAGTTCCTTGCGTACAAGGGTTTCCTGAAGTTCATATTTATCATTAAAAACAATAAACGGTGCTGTGGGTATTGTATGGGTTTTATAAAAGTGTTTTTGAGTTGCCTTGTTTTGGATATTTCTCAGGGTTTTGGATGAAGGATATACTTTTACACCTTCACTTTCCAACTTTTCCAGGGCTTCCACATTGACGCCTTCAATTTCAAAAGTGAGTACATCCACCTCTTTTCCAAAAGAATAAACGGTATCAAAATCCATTAAATCTCCT